>NZ_FNAJ01000024.1 GCF_900101905.1 Myxococcus virescens
CACCCGAGGCCGCTGGCCGCCATACAGCGCTCCCACCGCATGCCCCACCCGCTCGAAGGAGGCTCGGCAATACGGCAATACGGCAGCACACCCACCTGACGCGCCGTCGCTTCTGCCTCCCGCGAAGTGCCTCGCGCCAGCAGGTACGCCATGGGCACCGCCGCCTCCGGTAACCAGCCGTCAGCCACGCACCCGGCTTGGACGCTGACGGTGTCCACCGTGGGGCCATTGCGCTCGCCCACCCGTCGGTAGAGGCTTCTCTCTATTTCGACGGGCCCTTGCCGCGTCTTGTACGTTGCCGGGTACCGTCCGACTCGCACGTAGGACTGGCCTTCGATGAGGACTCGCGCCGCGTCGAGGTCGAGCCCTCGAAGCAACCTCCACTTCATCAACCGCTCCGTTTGTTCCGCTCCGGCATTCACCTCCTGCCATGCGGCGTCGAACGCGGCCAGGTCCCCTCTGCTCGCTCCCTCCACCCCTCGGTGGGCGCGCTTCAGCGTCTCCTCCAGCGCCTTGACGCTGTCCTCGAATCCTTCCGGCACTTCGATGGTCACCTTTGGCATCGTTGGATGTCCTCCAGTGGCACAACCCACCAGTGGCCTCGCCTGCTGCCGACCATCAGGCCTCCGGTGGTCCCCTTGCCTGTCAGCTCGCTCGCTGCTCAGTGCCAGATCCACACCCTTGAGCAGTTGGACAGCACCTCGACCTTGAAGGACAACGCCGTCCTCGCAGGATGGGACATCAACGGTGTTTCCAACGGGATGCTCCTGCCCAAAGACGAGGCGGACGTCGCGCTCCACCTCCTGCAGGAGCACAACGGAAGCCATCCTGGCGCATATACCTCCCCCATCGCAGATCTCTTGGATGACATCGAGAACGCATACGCGGAGGTCTGCCAGGGCAAGGAAGATGTCGCATTACAGCTCGCCCTTGCAGAGCAGTTGAAGCAAGCTTCGGTGTTCGTCCAGACTCGAATCCTGGGCATCCGGCAACAAGCCAGTGGCGTGGAGTTCTGGGGGCTGCACTTGAACTCGCTGTCGGTCTATACCAGTGCGGTTCGCACCCTGGAGGATCGGCGGCAACGTTATATGGAACAGCAGCGACAGCAGATCCTCAATAACACGCAACGCCAAGCCTCGAAGGGAGTCTGATGTACCACGTCATTCGCTATGGGCCCGCCGAACACAACGCAGCGAGCCTGCATCTGGATCCCATTCTGGGATTCGAAAAGAAGAAGGTGTCATTCATGAGCGGCGCCAAGCTGGGGCCCCTGCCTCCCCTGACCGCGCGAAAACGCGTGGGCGCCGAGGGGGACATGGTGGACTACATGAGCGCGTCTCCCGCCACCCTGGTCTTTTCCCCCCGCTTCCGCGAGGCCCTGGAATCGGCAGGAGTCGACAACGTCGATTACTACCCGCTGACGCTCATCGACGAGTCGTCAGGCAAGAAGACGTCCGGCCATCAGGCGGCCAACGTCGTCGGCCTGATTGACTGCGTGGACCGGCAGACGTCGGTCTTCACGCCCATGGCCGGCTTCCCAGCGGAGCCCCTGGGCAAGAACACCATCTTCGAATTGAAGGAACTGCATTTGGCCCCGCAGAAAATCCAGGGGGCGAAGCTGTTCAGGCTCTTCGGGAAGCCGTCCGTCCTCATCGTCCACGAGTCAGTGAAGGAAGTGCTCCAGAAGTCAGGCATGCGAGGGTTTCAGTTCAAATCCGCCGAAGGCTACGCGGGCGTCTGACAAGCGGTCGCGAGGCAAGTCCCCAAGGCAGGAGAAACGCCGATGCGCGCAAAGGCTGGAGAAACGGTTCCGTTCGTAGGAGATGCGGAAGAGCCGCGTGTCGGCTCCCGGGGGCCACGTGTAGGCTGGCTCGTGGGAGTGGATGGCGAGGGCAATCCACAGGTGGACTTCGAGGGAAATACGGCGGGTCCCCTTTCTGCGCGCACCATCATCCCCATGAGCCCCAAGGTCCTGGCGGACGCCACCGCGCGAAGGCCAGGGGCGGTCCTGCTCTTCGAGCAGGATGACCTGTCGCGACCGGTGCTCATCGGGCTGCTTCAACCTGCGTCCACCTCGCCCTTGGTCGAAGCATTGCTTTCGGGAGCAGCCGACTCAGAATCCGCCTTGGATGCCCATGTAGATGGCCGGCGAGTCGTCCTGGAGGGAAAAGAGGAGGTCGTGCTCCGGTGTGGCGAAGCCACCATCACGCTGCGGCGCAATGGGAAGGTCGTCATCCGGGGCGTCCAGGTCGAAACCCACGCCACGGGCACCAATCGCATCAAGGGCGCCTCGGTGAAGGTCAACTAGGTGTCCATGATTCTCTGGGACATCCTCGAAGAGCATCTCAACGAAGCAGCCTTTCTCTGGGGACAGTGGGAACGTTCGCTACGCTCGCCCCGGTACGTGCTGAGAGAGGTCATCGACGGGCCTGAGGAGCGATTGCTTGCGCACGTGGAAGGCCTGTGCGAGGGCGGAGCGCTCGCCATCGAGCGCCTGCTGCGACCCGCGCTCGAAGAAGAGGATACCGGCTTCTTTTGTACCGCTGCCTTCACCTTGCTGTCGGATTCGATGGCGGCGCATCTCGACACGCTGCTGGATGGCTTTGACGAGGCTTCGGAGCAGCGACAGTCCTGCATCCGCCGCGTGCTGGAACTGGGAGGGGGCGAGGCCCTCACGGCACGGATGGAGAGGATATTGACGGAAGGTACGGCCCCCGCGTCCGTACTTGCCACCGCGCTCGATGCATTGAGCCTCCGGCAGCCGCATTCCCGTGTCGAACTGAAGCCGTTCTTGTCCAGCGCAATCCCCCGGCTCCAGGCCGCCGCTCTGCGCGCGGTGGGACGCTGGCTGTCTCCACTCGACACTGCGGCGCTGGCGCGCCCCCTGGACTCGCCGGACGCATCTGTCCGCGACGCCGCGCTCGTCGCGGGGCTGTTGCTGGGCCGACGGGCTGCATGGAGCGCCTGCAGGCACTTCGTCGAGGCCCGCGTACCGGCCATCGCGCGAGCTGCACTCCTCGTGGCGATGGGAGGCCAACCCAAGGACATCGAGATGCTGACGAAGGCGCTGGATACGCCCGAACTCCAGGGGGACGTGCTCCGGGCACTGGGAACCAGTGGGAGTCCGACGGCCGTCGAGGCCTGCCTCCCCCACTTGCGAAATCCGAAGGTGGCCCACCTCGCGGCGGAAGCCATCTCCACCATCACGGGCCTGGTCGTGGAAGGCCCCTTCCGTCGGGAGGCACCAGACAATGAGGGGGATGAGGACGATGCCCCGCTCATCCCGGCGCCCGAGGATGATCTGCCATTCCCCGACCACGAGGCCATTGAGGCCTGGTGGAAGGAGCAGCGAAAGCGCTTCATGCCGGGCACGCGCTATCTGCACGGACAACCGATGACCGCCGCACTGATACTGGAGGCACTGCGACAGGCGCCCATGTTACGGCGGCCTGCCCTTGCTCTGAATGTCGCCATTCGCAGCAAGGGGGCCATCCGACTGAATCCCGATGGCTTCGCCCAGGAGCAATGGGCGCAGGTCTCGCGGCTGCGCCCAGCTTCCGTTTCCCACCCCTCCCAGCCCTACTCCGACTTCGCTCAGACCTTGTAGAGCAGGTCCATGTACTTCTTGAGCAGGTCGCTCACCAGACCGCGGAAGGGCACGGAGGCGGCCATGCCGTACACGGGCGCCATCGTCCCCTTCGCGCTGGGGTGGGACTTCACGTAGTCCACGGCGTCGCGCAGGTCGACCAGGAACTGGTCCGCGACGCCGGGCTGCGTGTGGCGCAGCGTGACGCACAGGTGGACGGCGGACGGTTTGTGCAGGCCATTGAGGTTCCACCCGTGCTCGCTCATCCGCTCCATCACCTGGAAGATGTCCACGGACTCCGAACCGAAGGCGATGACGAACAGCGGGTCGCCCAGCACGTGCAGCTCCGGGATGTCGCGGATGCCCTTCTTGATGGCCGCCGCCGTCTCCAGGATGCTCCGGGTGGCGTCCAGGTAGCCCTGCTCGCCCATGCTCACCAGCGCGGCCCACGCCGAGGCGATGAGCGCCCCGGGCCGGCTGCCGGAGAAGGTGGGCGAGAAGTAGATGCCACCCGGCCAGTCCGTCGCCGTGAAGTACTGGTGCGACCGCAGCTCCGTGCCCCGGTACAACACCACCGAGGAGCCCTTGGCCGCGTAGCCAAACTTGTGCGTGTCCACGGACATGGACGTCACGCCCGACAGCCGGAAGTCGAAGGGCGGCACGTCGTAGCCCAGCTTCATGGCGAAAGGCAGCACGAAGCCGCCCAGGCATGCGTCGGTGTGGAAGCCGATGCGCTTCTTGCGCGCAATCTCGGACAGCGCCTCGATGGGGTCGATGACCCCGTGCGGAAAGCCCGGTGCGGAGCCGATGATGACGATGGTGTTGCGGTTCACCGCCTTGCGCATGGCGGCCACGTCCGCGCGGTAGTCCGGGCCCACCGGGACGCGCACCATCTTGATGCCGAAGTAGTGCGCCGCCTTGTCGAAGGCCGGGTGCGCGCTGGCGGGCGCCACCATCTCCGGCCGGGTGATGCCCTTGGTCTCCCGGGCCCAGTCCCGGTACGTCTTCATCGCCAGCATGATGCTCTCGGTGCCACCGGACGACATGGCCCCGCAGATGCGCGCCTCCTCCGGCTGGCCGGCGTTCGCCACGTCCGCGCCGAGCATGCTGGCCGTCATCGCCACCACCTCCGCCTCGAACTTGGTGGCGCTGGGCCACAGGTCGGCGTGCAGGGGGTTGCTCTGTGAATGCAGCGCATAGACGCGGTTGAGGAACGCGATGTGCTCCGCGTCGCCGTTGTACACGCCTCCGGACACGCGGCCCTCCCGCCAGCGGTACTCCTCCTGCGACTCCAGGGCCTGGAGCTCACGCAGCACGTCCTCGCGCGAGCGCCCCGTCGGCGGCAGGTGGTCGAACGACTGCATCTTCCCGCGGTAGGGCTTGAGGCCGCTCTCCAGTTCGGACAGCAGCGAGCCCGTCTCCCGGTTGAGCAGGCCCTTCACCCCCGGAACAGCCTTGAGGTAGCGCTCCGCCGCGGAAAGCAGCCTCGGTGGGACGTGGTTGAGCAGGCTCAGCGCCTTCAGGTCTGGAAGTGCCATGGCGAACTCCTGGGGTTCAGGCGCTTCGCGCGCGATTGAGCCGCGCGAAGATGGCCTTGTTGTGTTTGTAGATGTTGACGAACTCGCGAAACAGCTCGTCGTAGAGCGCCGCGTTCTTCGAATCCGGATGAAAGGTGCGGGCGACCGGCACGAGCGAGGGAATCTCCTCCACCGTCAGCTTCCCCAGCGCCACCGCGGCCTGGAACGCGGCGCCTCTCGCGTTGGCGAGCACCGGTTCATCCACCTGCTGCACCGCGCGGCCCAGCACGTCCGCGTGAATCTGGCACCACAGCGCGGAGCGCGCCCCGCCGCCGATGATTCGCAGCGAGTCCAACCGCCGGCCCACGAACTGCTCCACATAGGTGAAGAGCCAGCGCGAGTTGTAGGCGACGCCCTCCATCACCGCCCGGACCATGTGCGCCCGCGTCGTCTTCAGGGACTGGTTGAAGAAGCCGCCGCGCAGCGACTTGTCATCCACCGGGCTGCGCTCGCCGTTGAGCCAGGGCAGGAAGATGAGCTGGTCGCTGCCCGCGGGGACGTTGCCTGCCTGCGCCTCCATCACCTGGTAGAGGTCCGGCGCGTCCCCGTCCGTGCCCGCCCCCGCATCCCGGCCATACAGGATGTTGTCCTTGAGGAAGGTGAGGCAGATGCCGGCGGACTCCTGCTCGTTGGCCAGCAGGTAGCGCCCGGGCAGGGCGGACGGCACGGACGCCATCTGGTGGAAGAGGTCCGTCTTCTTGTAGGGCACGTGGCAGCACAGCCACGACGAGGTCCCCACGCACAGGTGGGGCTCGAAGTCTCCCACCGCGCCAGAACCCACGGCGGCGGCGAGGATGTCCGGCGCGCCCGTCACCACCTGAACGTCCTCACTCAGGCCCAGCTCGCTCGCGGCCTGTGCCTGGAGCGGCCCCAGCACCGTGGAGGCGGGGACCAGGTCCGGGAGCTTCTCCCGCTCGAGCCCCGCCATCTTCAGCAGCCGGTCGTCATAGGCGATGCGGCCCAGCGCGCGGTTGTCCGTCACCCAGTGCAGGGTGATGGAGTCATACGAGGCGGTGCAGCGGCCACTCAGCTTCAGGTTGAGCCAGTCCTTCGGCTCCAGGAACTTGTACGTCCGGCGGTACACGTCCGGGCGCTCGCGCCGCAGGTAGAGGATGTGGCCCACCGGGTCCTTGCCCGACAGGCTGGGCACTCCGCCCGACAGGCGAATCCACGTCATCAGGCGGCGAACGTCGTAGCCCTTCACGGAGAGGAAGCCGCCCACCGCGCGCTTCACGTCCGGCGCGCCGCGCGAGTCCATCCAGATGAGCGCGGGGCACACGGGCGTTCCGGACGCGTCCACCGCGACGGTGCCGGACCACTGCGAGCTGCAGTTGACGCCGATGACGTCCTCCGCGCGCACGGCCCCGGAGGCCAGCAGGCGGCGCGTCGCCAGGACGATGGCGCGCCACCACGCCTCCGGCTGCTGCTCGGCGCCCCCATCCGGGAGCAGGGACAGCTCCAGCGGCTCCACGTCACCGCCCAGAATCCGTCCCCTCAGCGTGACGGCCGCCACCTTGACGGCGGACGTCCCGAGGTCAATGGCCAGGATGGCCTGCTCACCTGCGTGGGACACACTTCCCTCCATGCCGGGCGTCAAGACAGACCGGGCGGGCGACTGCCGCGACGGCCGAGTCTAGGAAACGAACGCGTGCAGCCTGCCACCGACGCGTGGAAGTTCGTCGTTTTTCTGAAAGCTCGGAAGAAGTCCCCGCGCCCTCGTCCGCCCCCGGGGCGTGGTGGCGGACTGTTCCTCCCGTGGGTGGCTTCCACGCGCCCCGCCCTTCCTACCTTTGCGCGAGGCCCAGAACAGGGGGACCACCATGGCCGAAGTCCAGCAGCCCTTCCTCACGGATATCACCGAGATTCGCCGCCGAGCCCGGGAGCACCTGGAGGAAGGCGCCATCACCGAAGACTACGAGGGCGACGTCAACGCCACCATCAAGCTGCTCAACGACGCGCTGGCGACGGAAATCGTCTGCGTGCTGCGCTACACCTACCACTACGTCGCCGCGGTGGGCATCCAGAGCGAGTCCGTCAAGGACGAGTTTGGACAGCACGCCCGCGAGGAGCAGCAGCACGCGCTTCGCATCGCCGAGCGCATCAACCAGCTTGGTGGCAAGGCGGACTTCAACCCCGAAGGACTGCTGTCCCGCAGCGCCAGCCAGTACGCCGAAGGGCAGAACCTGGTGGACATGATCAAGGAGAACCTCATCGCCGAGCGCATCGCCATCCAGACGTACCAGGAGATGGTGCGCTACTTCGCCAACCATGACCCGACGACGCGCCGGATGATGGAGGACATCCTCGCCAAGGAGGAGGAGCACGCCAACGACATGCATGACCTGCTGGTGGCGCACCAGGGCAAGCCGCCCCTGCGGAGCTGAGCGCCGCCTGGCCGCCGCGCTCGCGCCTGGCTAAGGTGGCGGGCAACGCGTCCGGGGGGTGGCATGCGCAGGCGCTTCACCGCTGTGAGCGAGCTGTGTCGGCGGCACCCGGTGGCCCTGGGCGCCGCCGCGACCTTCAGCCTCAGCCTGCTGCTGCGCTGGCTCTACCTGCAGGCGTCGCCCGACCGGGCCTGGCCCTTCTCCATTTTCTTCTACGGCGACGCGCGCTTCTTCCACGCCTACGCCGCCGACCTCGCGCGCGGGCACACCGGGCCCGCCACCCTGCCCTACCACCCGCCCCTGTTCCCCTGGCTCCTGGGGCTGCTCTACCGCGTGCTGGGCCCGCCGCAGGGCAGCGCCTACCCGTACAAGCTCGCGCTGGCGCTGCTGAACGCGGGCACGGTCGCCTTCACGGGCTGGTGGTGGCGCAAGGTGCTGGGCACCGGCTGGAGCCTGCTGGGCGCCGCCCTCTTCGCGAGCAGCTTCGGCTGGCTGGTGCTGTCCACCACGTACAGCAACGAAGTGCTCTACGTCCTCTTCCTCTCGGCCACCTGCGCGCTGATGCTCCAGCACCGCGCGGGCCCCACGTGGACGGGCGCCGTGCTGCTGGGCGCCGTCATGGGCCTGGGTTCGCTCACCCGCGCCGAGCACCTGTACCTCTGGCCCTTCCTCCTCGCCTGGGCCTGGCTCTACCGAGGCGCCACGCCCCCGCGGACACTGGCCTTGCGTTGGGGCGCGGCCCTGCTCGTCACCGCCGTCGTGCTGGCCCCCTGGGCAATCCACAACGCGCGCGTGCTGCGCGAGCTCAACGCCCGGACGCCGCACCTGGAGCCGCTGCCCGTGCTGGCCCCCGTCACCGTGTACGGCCCCATCAACTTCGCCATGGCGAACCACGCCGCGGCCACCGGGGGCTTCACGCCCGACAGCGTCAACCAGATGGGCCAGGAGGGCTTCCTGGACGTGGCCAACCCCGCCCAACGCCACCTGTTGCTGCACGGGTACGCGGAGGGGCTCGCGTGGATGCGGGATGCCCCGGCGGACGCGGCGCGTCTGTGGCTGGCCAAGCTGGACCGCTGGCTGGACGGCTTCCGGCTGGGTCTGGGGGCCTCCAACCTGCCCGCGGGACTGCACGGCGCCCGAGCCCCCGTGGACGTCTTCGTGCCGGAGAGCGCGTGGCTGAAGTGGCCGCTCACCCTGCTGCTGCTCGCGGGCGCCGCGCTGTCCTTGCGGCCCGCGTGGCGCGGCTTCGCGCTCTTCACCGCGGTGCTGCTGCACCGGGCCCTCATCACCGTCGCCTTCTTCGGCTACACGCGCGGCCTGCTCGCCGTCTTTCCCGCGCTCATCCCGTTGCTGTTGCTGCCGCTCGTGGTGCTCGCCACACGCGCCTCCCCACAGCGGTGGGCCACCCGGCTGCCCGCCGTCGCCGCCGCCGCGTTGCTCTTCTTCTGGGTGGAGGCCGGCGTGCTCGCGCTGACCGCGCCCCGGCGCTTCATGGCCAGCGGGAGCACCGACCGCGCCAGCGGCAAGCTCATCCAGGATGACTGGGTGCGCATCTGGCCAGACTGATGGCGATTCGCGCCCGCTTGGAAAAACTTCAATCCCGCGGGATGGCAGTCCGGCTCGTGCACGGCAGTTCGAATGCCAGGCACACCAACAGTGAACACTTCTAAGTCCCGTTATTCTTGCAAAACTTTCTTCGGGAATAGCGAACGGAATCCCACGTATTCAGATTTAATTTCACACCCGGTATGGGCGTTGACGTGCTCCGTGCAGGAGCCACCGCGAGGGCATGTGCCTCCGCGGGTCCGCAGAGGAGAAACGCATGCGCCACACACGGGTGTCAGCAGCATGTCTCGTCCTGCTCCTATCCACCTCCGCCTGGGCCTTCAAGCCACCTGACAAGGGACAGAGCGCCGTCGCCGACAAGGCATTCTTCAAACCAGAGCTGTACCTGCCCATCCAGAACATGCCGTTGCAGCAGGCCCGCCAGCAGATGAACTCGCTCGGCGCCGACGCGTGGGACGACTTCTTCAAGCGCAATGGGCGCGAGTTCAACGTCTACATCGACCCGCGCACGGGAACACCCACCGCGGTGCAAGGCACCATTCCCCTCATCCCGGGTGACGGCTTCAACAACAAGGTCACCATGGACGAGGTCCGTGAGTCCATTGGCCGCTCCATCGCGAACGTGGACGAGGCCGCCGTCGGTGACCTCATCTTCAAGTTCATCGCGGACAACCAGGCCGCGTTCAACGTCGACCTGATGCAGATGGGCAGCCCCCGGGTGACGCGCATCAACGACGACCTCATCCAGGTCCACATCTCCCAGCAGGTCAACGGCGTCCCGGTGCGCCACGGGCGCATCGCGGCCACCATCAGCCACGGCAACCTCATCCTCATCGGCACCGAGGCCTGGGCCAACGTGCGCATCGACACCCGCCCCCGGCTGACCCCGCAGGACGCGCTGGTGTCCGGTAACGGCTTCGTGGGGCTGAACACCAGTCCCCAGACGCTGTGGCAGCAGCCCACGTTGGAGATTGCCCCCGTGGCGCTCAACGGCGAGACCTTCAACGGCGCCGTCGGCACCGGCTACGAGCACCGGCTCGTGTACACCTACGGCTTCTCCGAGGCCGGCGGGGACCAGCGCTGGAAGTCGACGGTGGACGCCCAAACCGGCGAGGTGCTCGCCGTGGAGGACGACAACCACTACTTCGATGCGCAGATGAAGGGCGGCATCTATCCGTCCACCAACATCGGCACCTGCACCTCCAACGAGACGTGCGGCACCATGCAGCCCAACTCGCCCATGCCCTGGGCCAACACCGGACTGGCGGCGCCCAACAACTTCACGGACGGGGCGGGCATCGTCAACTACAGCTCCGGCACCGTCACCACCACGCTGGCGGGCAAGTACGTGCGCATCAGCGACTCGTGCGGCGCCATCAACATCAGCTCCTCCACGGGCAACCTCAACCTGGGCGGCGTGAACAACGACCACGACTGCACGGTGCCTCCGGGCACGTCGCCGGGCAACACCGCCGCGTCCCGCTCCAGCTTCTACGAGCTGAACAAGCTGGCCGAGCAGGCCCGCGGGTGGCTGCCCACCAACACCTGGCTCCAGGGCCAGCTGCTCTCCAACGTCAACATCAACAGCACCTGCAACGCCTTCTGGAACGGCAGCTCGGTGAACTTCTACCGGAGCGGCGGCGGCTGCCGGAACACCGGTGAGATTGGCGCCGTGTTCGACCACGAGTGGGGCCACGGCATCGACGACTTCGACGCCAACGGCTCGCTCAGCAACTCGTCGGAAGGCTACGCGGACATCGCGGCCATCTACCGCCTGCAGACGTCCTGCGTGGGCTACGGCTTCTTCCAGACGGTCAACACCGGCTGCGGCCTGACGCCGGACGGCACGGGCTACAACCAGCAGGAGGCGCAGGTCTCCGGCCAGTCGTGGTGCAACACCAAGTGCTCCGGCGTGCGTGACGCGGACTGGGCCGCCAGCGTGCCCAACATCCCCGCCACGCCGCAGAACTTCGTGTGCCCCATGTGCAGCTCCGGCTCCGGCCCGTGCAGCCGCCAGGTCCACTGCGCGGCCTCGCCCGTGCGTCAGGCGGCCTGGGACTTCGTCACGCGCGACTTGACGGCGCCGCCGTTCAACTACGACTCCAACACCGCCTTCATCGTGGGCAACAAGACGTTCTACCAGGGCAGCGGCAACGTGGGCACGTGGCACGCCTGTAACTGCACGGCGGGCACGTCCGACGGCTGCGGCGCCACCAACGGCTACATGCAGTGGCTGGCGGCGGACGACGACGACGGCAACCTGGCCAACGGCACGCCGCACATGTCCGCCATCTACGCGGCGTACAACCGGCACCGCATCGCGTGCTCCACCCCGACGGTGACGAACAGCGGCTGCGCCTCCGGCCCCACCGCGGCGCCCGCCAACACCACCGCCACCCCGGGTGACGGGCAGGTCAGCCTGAGCTGGAACGCGTCCGCGGGCGCCACCCAGTACTGGGTGATGAAGACGGAGGGCTTCGCGGGCTGCGACTTCGGGAAGGCGAAGGTCGCCACCGTCACCGGCACCACCTATACGGACGGCGAGGTCGCCAACGGCCGGCAGTACTGCTACTCCATCGTCCCGGCGTCCTCCAACGCGTGCTACGGCGCCGCCAGCGCGTGCACGTGCGCCACGCCCGTCTGTGCCGCGCCCGGCACGGCCGTGCTCGCCGCGCCCTCCGGCGGCGCCACCGGCGTGGAGCTGTCCGCGGTGCTGGACTGGAACGACGTCTCCGGCGCCTCCACATACGAGGTGCAGGTCGCCACCGACGCGGCCTTCACCAACGTGGTGGCCAGCGCCACCGCGCTGACGGCCAGCACCTGGACGGTGTCGCCAGCCCTGGCCACCAGCACCTCGTTCTACTGGCGCGTGCGCGCGAGCAACTCGTGCGGTGGCGTGGGCGCCTGGACCGCGGCGTCCAGCTTCACCACGCGCGGCTGCGTCGCCCTGGCGGCGCCCACGCTGAGCAGCCCCGCCGACGGCGCCACCGGTGTCGGCACGTCCGCGGCGCTCGACTGGAGCGACGTGACCAGCGCCGCCACCTACGAGGTCCAGGTGGCCACGGACTCGGCCTTCACCAACGTGGTCCGCTCGGCCACCGCCCTGACGGCCAGCGCGTGGACGGTGACGCCCGCGCTGAGCAGCAGCACCCCGTACTACTGGCGCGCACGGGCGGCCGACTCCTGCGGCACCAGCGCCTACAGCACCGCGAGAAGCTTCACCACCACCAACATCTGCACGCCGGTGGCCGCCACCTA
Source organism: Myxococcus virescens (assembly GCF_900101905.1). NCBI lineage: Bacteria > Pseudomonadati > Myxococcota > Myxococcia > Myxococcales > Myxococcaceae > Myxococcus > Myxococcus virescens. The sequence goes on from NZ_FNAJ01000024.1 coordinate 12,372, forward strand.
CAACGCCACGCTGCGGACACCGTCCTGCGGCAACGTGTGCGGGTGTGACACCGGGACGGTGCTCGTCAACGGCCGCGGCACCCTGTCCGGCGGCGCCGAGCCCAACCAGCCCAACACCCTCAACGCCTCCTGCGCTGACGGAAGCTCCGGCACCTACCACAGCGATGAGAGCATCGACCGTGTCGTCCTCCGCACGGTGGACCACAGCGCCTTCTCCGTCGGCAAGCAGGTGACGGCCGAGGTGACGGTGTGGTGCTGGGGCAGCACGGACCGCTTCGACCTGTACTACACGACCAACACCTCCGCGCCGTCGTGGACGGCGCTGACCACGGACGTGGCCTGTACGGGCAGCGGTGCGCGGACCTTCACGCACACCTTCAACCTGGGCACCACCGCGGGCAACCACGCCATCCGCGCGCAATTCCGATACGGCGGCACCGCGAGTTCGTGCACCTCCGGCAGCTACAATGACCGCGACGACCTCGTCTTCGGCGTGGCGGCCACGGTGGCCTCCGCGGCGCCGGAGAAGACGCGCAGCGTGCAGGGCCGCTCGACGCAGGCGGCCCGTTGATGAACGAACCCCGTCACCCAACGTGACGGCGGAATGAACGCGAAGGGCCTCCGGGTCGACGTCCGGAGGCCCTTCTGCTTTCGCGCTCAGTGCGCCGAGGGAGCGTCCGGCGGCGGTGGCTCTCGGCTCGGCGGCGCGGACGGACGTGGCCCCGCCATGGGGCCCGCGAAGAGCAACCCTTCCTCCACCGCGCCCCGGCCGGGCTCCCGCTTCGAGGCTTCCATTCGATGGCTGCGCCGCCACGCTTCCTGGCGAAGCGCGAGCACTTCCTGCACCAGCACCTGCGCCGCCGCGGCCAGCGGCACCGCCAGGACGACGCCGGGCAGCCCCGCCAGCGCGCCGCCACAGAGCACCACGAGGGAGATGAGCAGCGGGTTCATCTTGATGGCCCGCCGCTGAATCATGGGGCCCAGCACGTTGGACTCAATCTGCTGGTACACGATGAACACGGCCACTGCGATGAGCGCATCCTTGAGGCCCACCGCGGCCAGGGTGATGACGCCCACCAGCACCGCGCTGATGATGCTGCCCAGATAGGGAATGACGCCCATCATCATCACCATCAATCCCAGCGGCAGGAAGTACGGCACGCCCTGGATGAGCGCCACGGTGGCGGCGACCGTTCCGCCAATGGTCATCACCAGCAGGGTCCCCGCCAGGTAGTTGGCCACGGCCTTGCGCATCCGGGACATGAGCAACCGCACGCGAGGCTGGCGGCGCGGTGACACCCACTGGATGGTGCTCTCGTAGAGGTCTTCACCGAACAGCAGGCTGAACACCGTGAGGACCACCACCGTGATGCCGCCCGCCACCAGGCCCAACGTCGACGACAGGACATTGATGAGGCGGCCCGCGACGTCCGTCGGCTCGAAGCGGATGAGGTCCTCCGCCTGCACCTGCACGCCATAACGCGTGCTCAGTTCCTCCACCCAGCGGGACTGAGCGAGCCGTTCAAGCATCGCGGGCATCGACTGGACCAGGGCCTGGAGCTGGTGGATGAGCATGGGCACCAGCGAGCCCACCAGGACGCCCATCATCCCCAGCAGCGCCAGCGCCACGATGGCCACACCCGCGCCGCGAGGAAGGCCCCACTGCGTCAGCCGGCGCACCAGGGGGCTCAGCGCGATGGAGAGCAGCAGCACGACGGCCAGCAGCGTGAGCACCGGGTACAACGCCCGAAGCGCGGCCCAGCACAGGATGAGCAGCAGGACCTGCGTTCCGACAATCCAGACCGTCCGCGGCGGCACATAGACTGGGAGCTGCCGACGAGATGCCTTCATGCCTCACAAGGTAGGATGTGGTTGCATGGACGGTAGGCGGCCCGGAGCACACCACCGCGTCACCTGACACGCGCTCCTGCAACTTCAGGCAGTTGGCGTAGCGCACACCCAGCAGGCAAGCAGACGTGCGCCCACCGCCACGCCTGAAGTGCGAGCGGGCCTCAAGCACCGAAGCAGGCAACGCATGCCATGGGGGCGAGCGTGCCCCACCCTTGAGTGCGAGCCGAAGGGGGCGCAACCTGCACGCGCCATGTCCGATAATCCCCAGACCCACCCGAGGACCGGGAGTGTGGAGGGTGACGCGATGTGGATTGAAGCCATCGTCATGCCCCGGCAGTGCGCCACGCCGTACCGGCCCCCGCCGCGCAAGAAGCGTGGAGCCGATGCCATCCCGGCATCGGCCCCGGACCGCCGGCCCGCCTACCAAGCCGCGCTCGATGAAGGACGCCGCTTCTGGGACGCCGTGCTCGCGTTCCTGAAAGCCCACCACTTGATGGACGCGGTCCGGTGGATCAGCGAACCGGGAACGATTCCGCTCGTCACGCTCCACTGCACCCGCATCGTCCTGGAGCAGCTCCGGCAAGCGCCGGAGTTCGAAGCGGGCCTGTCGATGAACCTCGAAGTCCCCGTGTGACGGTTGGCCGTGCAGGCTCAAGGCACGGGGACGAAGCGGTAGAGCGCGCTCTCGATGTCGGACGTCACATAGAGGGTGCCCGACGCGCCCACCGCCACGCCCGTGGGGATGTAGCCCGGTGGCAGTCCCTCGCTCTCAGGCAGACCGATGCGCAGGCCACTGGCGAGCACCGTCACCCGGCCCGTGGCCACGTCGATGCGCACCAGCCGCTTGCGGCCCACCTCCGCGACAATCAACCCACCATCGGGATGCAGCGCGATGCCTTCGGGCGCCTTGAGGCCCGTGGCCACCGTGCGCCGCGCCCCATCCGACAGGCGCACCCGAGTCACCTTCCCCGAACGCACCTCCGTCACGTACACCCCAGGCTCCTTCGCCTTCGTGTCGGCCGCGAGTCCCACCGGCCCACCCAGCCTTTCCGCCAGCACCGTGGTGACGGCGGGCTCGGAGGTATCCACACGAACGAGCCGGCCCGTGGCGGCCTCGGCGACGAGCAGTGTGCCGTCCTCCAGCTCCACCACGCCCTGCGCGCCATTCGGACTGGGAAGCGTCCGCAGGAGCGCTCCCGTGCCGCGGTCCAACACCTGGAGGGTGCTGTGGCTGCCCAGATAGGCCGTGCTCAGCACGACATGCCGGGCAGTCACGCTCACGTTCATGGGGAAGTTCAGCTGCGACGAGAGGACCCGCGTCGTCTGGGTCACCAGGCCCTCACGCCCGCCCACCCGGCGCAGGGCGTACACATCCGCCACGTACAGCGTCTCCTCGGGGTCATCAGGCACGACGGCGATACCGGAGGGCACGGACAAGCGAGATTCGACCAGGAGGCGAACGGAGCCATCCACGGGGTTCACCACGCGGATGTCGTTGTCGACCATGTTGGACACGTACACCTGGTCATCCGGGCCCACGGCCAGATTGTCGAGCCCGGTGGGCAGCTTCGCGACGACCTCCTTGGCACCCGACGGCAGACGGACCCGTACCAGCTCGCCCGTCGCCGCGTCGACGACGTAGAGGTTCTCCCGGCGCGCGTCGAAGTTGACGGCGACGGGCACCGTGAAGCCTTCCGCCACCTTCTCGATGAGGCCCGTGTCCACGTCCACGCGGGCAATCTGCCCCTTGAGGATGAGCGGGCCATACAGCCGGTCATCGGGGCCGAACTCGAAGCCATTGAGATAGCCGGGCGCGTCGATGACCTTCCGGGGCGGCTTACGTCCGGTCGGGTCCACCTCCCACAGCGCATCGCCGCGCCCGAGCTGCGTCACGTAGAACCGGCCATCGCCGCGGAAGGCCAGCGAGTTGAGGCCCGGCAGGTTCCTGGCGATGACGCGCGTCTTCCCGTCCGGCGTGCGCCGCATCAACTGGCCGGAGAAGTAACCCGTCCAGTAGATGGAGCCGTCAGGCCCCAGCGCAACATCATCCGCGCCGCCCAGCGGAGGCCCCACGAGCGTGCTCACCGCGCCCGTGCTCAGGTTGATGGCGTGGACCGACTGGCCCAGCAGGTTGCTGGCCAGCAGGTTTCCCTTTCCATCCACGGCGAGCCCGTGGACCCCCTGGAAGTGGGAGCCGGCCACCACCGTCTCCTGTCGGTAGGACTTGGGAGGGGTCGCCAGGGCCGGGCTCGCCATCAACAGCAGGCCGGCGGCCAGGGACTTGGAGACGCATCGGAACATGGAGGCACTCATGGACGTGAAGCCGCCTTGCCCTGCGTGAGCTCCAGGCCCACGAGTCCATCGCCCTGACGCCAGGCACGCAGGACATCGATGAACGCGAGCGTGTCGCCTCCAAAGGTCGCGTAGCGGATGGCGTTCGGCCCCGGGCTGACGCCCTCGTTGTTGTAGTAGCCGGGCGTGCAATCCGCCCCGCCAAAGGAAATCCCCGTCCTGAGGCGGGAGAGAATCACGTCCCACCACTGTTGCTGTGCCTGCGCAGAGGGCTCGATGACTTCCACGCCCTGCTTCAGGCACCGCCCGATGATGTAGGCCGCGTGCTGGGATTGCTCGTCGAGGATGTGCACGAAGTTGATGGCCCAGCCGCTCTGGGTCGTGGTGAACATCAACAGATTCGGGAAGCCGCGGCTGTGCATGCCGTGCAGCGTCGCCGGACCGTCGGCCCAGCTTTCCCGGAGCGATGTGCCATCCCGGCCCCGGATGTCGAAGCCCAGCATCCGGGTGTAGTCACCCGAGACTTCAAAGCCCGAGGCGTAGATGAGGCAGTCGACCGGGTATTCCTTCCCCTTCACCACCACACCCGTCGGTGTCATCCGCTCCACGCCCTTGCCTTCCGTGTCCACGAGCTGGACGTTGGGCCGGTTGAACGTCTCCAGGTATTCGTCGTGGAAGCAGGGCCGCTTGCACATCGGGTTGTAATAAGGCTTGAGCGCCTCGGCCGTCGCTGCATCCGAGACAATGGCATCCACCCGCGCGCGGATCTCCTCCATCTTCCGGTAGTCAGCCAACTGGCGGAGTTCGGCGGCTTCCTCGGGGGTCCGGGCCTGCTGGGTCGCGCCGTCCTGGAAGATGTACGTCCAGCCGTCCTGGACCATGTCGACCGGCAGCGGGCGGCCAGAGACAATCGCGGAGAAGTTCCGGATGCGGTCTTGCTGCCAGCCGGCCTGGAGTGACTTCGCCCAGGCCTCATCCGTGGGCCGGTTGCCGCGCACGCCAACACTCGAGGGGGTGCGCTGAAAGACATACAGCCTCTGGGCCACGGCACCCAGTTGGGGAATGGCCTGAACCGCCGTGGCGCCCGTGCCGATGATGCCCACACGCTTGTCAGCCAGCCGGGTCATGCGGCTGGTGGGGCTGCCACCGGTATAGGCGTAGTCCCAGCGACTGGTATGGAAGCAATGCCCCTTGAACGTCTCGATGCCTGGAATGCCGGGCAGCTTGGCCTTGTGGAGGATGCCTCCGGCGATGATGACGAAGCGCGCCGCCAGCCGGTCCCCTCGGTCCGTCGTGACGTTCCAGCGCCGGGCGTCCTCGTCCCAGTCCATGGACTGGACCAGGGTCTGGAACAGCGCCTTCTCGTAGAGCTGGAAGTGCCTGCCGATGCGCTGGCAATGGGCGAAGATTTCGGGCGCCCGCGCATACTTCTCCGTGGGCATGTAGCCAGTCTCTTCGAGCAGCGGCAGATAGATGTAGGACTCCACATCGCAAGCGGCACCTGGATAGCGGTTCCAATACCAGGTGCCACCGAAGTCGCCGCCCTTCTCGACGATGCGGATGGAGTCCACGCCCGCCTGACGCAGCCGCGCGGCCGACAACATGCCGCCAAACCCACCTCCGACAATCAAGACGTCTAGCGTTTCCGCCAGCGCCGGACGTGTGAAGCCAGGCTCGACATAAGGGTCCTTGTCGAAGTCCGCGAAGACGCCCTTCAAAGGGATGTACTGCGTATTGCCGTCGGGCCGCAGCCGCTTCTCACGCTCGAGGCGGTACTTCTCCTTCAAGGCTTCCGGAGAAAAAGCGCGCCCCTCCTGCTTTGTCGCAGTCATCCGCACATATCCTTTCGAGTTGGAAGCCACGCACGACGTACACAGTCGTTTACTTGCATAGACATAACTCAGTCGGAATTATAAGTAAACCCAGATGCCCTTGACCCGACCGCCCACTGCAAAGCCAGCCGTCCGGCAAAGAGACTCCGAGCGCACACGCACCTCCCTGATGACCGCCGCGCGGGCCCTCTTCTCCTCACAGGGCTTCGCCAACACGGGGGTGCGGGACATCGCGGCGCTGGCCGGAGTCAACTCCTCGCTCGTGGGCCGCTACTTCGGCTCCAAGCAGGGGCTGTACCGGGAGACGCTGGCACAGGTGCTCGATATCGGCCCGCTGCTCCAGATAGAGAGGCGCCAGTTTGGAGAGACGGTGGTGTCCCTCTTCCTGGGCGCACACGACGCCTCGGGTCCGTTGGCGATGCTCATCCTGTCGGCGTCCGACCCCGAAGCCCACGCAATCAGCGTCGAATTGCTCCAGAAGCAGGTCATCGCCCCCCTGGCCCGCTGGCTGGGCGCTCCGGATGGCGAGGGGCGCGCGGCCCGGCTCAACATCCTCTGGAATGGCCTGCTCGTCAGCGGGCGGCTGCTGCCCATCCAACGGCTCTCAGAGGGGCTCGACACGTCCACCCAGCGTTGGCTGGCGGCCGCAATCCAGTCAGTCATTGACGAAGGCGCGACCTGAGGACGCGGCGGTCCTGTCATGGCAGCGGGCGCATGTCCGCCCCATCGGCTACCGTCGTTGTCCTTCGAGCTTCGTTCCATGCCCTGGAGTCGTTCATGTCGCCACCCCGCACACTCGCGCCTCTCCTCGTCCTGCTCCTATTGACCGCCTGTGGGGACGACCCCACGCCCACGCCCGCGGACAGTGGCGTCGTCGTCGACGCCGGAAACAATCCCGACGCTGGGACGGACTCCGATGCGGGCACCGATTCCGATGCGGGGGCGGACGCCGGACAGGATGCGCCGCCCGGCATCACCACCGAGGCCCTGCCGGAAGGCACCGTGGGCCGGGCGTACACGACGACGCTGGCCGCTGCGGGTGGCACCGCACCCCTGACCTGGAGCATCACGGCGGGGACGGCGCCGGCGGGCCTCACGCTGTCCGCCGCGGGCACACTCAGCGGCACGCCCGCCCAGGTGGCCGCCAGCACCTTCACCGTCACGGTGGAGGATGCGAATGGCCAGACGGATACCCAGGAGCTGACGCTCTCCGTGAGCGCGCCGGGCGCCCCCGTGTTCACCGCGGGCCAGTGGAACCTCACCTACTTCGGCTCGGATTCGCGAGGCCCGTCGAATTCCTCGTCGGATGGCGGTACGTCCGACGACCTGCAGATTGCCGGTGCGCGCGACATCATGCTCGCGGCGGGCGCCAACCTGTGGGCCATGGTGGAGATGGTGGATACCGCCGACTTCGACCTGCTCAAGGCCCAGCTCCCCGGCTTCGACGGCTTCCTCTCCAACGACGCGGCCTTCGTCTCCGGCGGAACATCTCCCTACGGCACGAGCAGCCAGAAGCTGGGCGTGCTCTACGACAGCTCCCTCACCTTCCAGAGCGCGACCCTGGTCCGGATTGGGAACAGCTCCGACTTCGCGGACCGCCCACCGCTCCGCGTGGACTTCACCACCGAAATCGGCGGCGTGGAGACGCCGCTCACCGTCATCGTCGTCCACATGCGCGCCAACAGCGCCGACCCGACGGGGCCGCGCGAAGCCCGGGAGCGCGCGTCCGCGGCGCTCAAGGCGTACCTCGACGAGCAGTTGCCCACGCAGCACGTCTTCGTGATGGGCGACTGGAATGACGACGTGGACGAGTCCATCTCGCTCGACCCCACCTCCGGCGCGCCGCTGGCCACGCCCTACCAGAACTTCGTCTCCGACCCGGCTCGCTTCACCTTCATCACCCGGGAGCTGTCGCTGGCGGGGGATGACACCTCCATTGGCTTCGAGAACGTCGTCGACCACACCCTGGCCACCAACGAGGCGGCGGACCGCTACCTCGCGGAATCGGCCCGCGTGCTCTACGCGGACGAGTGGTTCCCCGACTTCCTCAACGTGGTCAGCGACCACCGCCCCGTCGTCAGCAGCTACTCCTTCAGCGCGGCAACCGGCCCCTTCCTCCGCCTGAAGTCACCCCACGGCGGGACGTACCAGGGCGGGAGCACGCTGCCCATCACCTGGACGTCTTGGGGCGTGGGCGAGGTCCGCGTCGAGGTCTCCACCAATGGCGGCACGGACTGGAGCGTCCTGGCCGCGTCCGTCCCGGCGGCCCTGGGCCGCTTCGCCTGGAGCGTTCCAAACGAGGCGGCCTCGAACGTGTGGGTGCGCGTGGTGGATGTCTACGAACCGGCGCACACGGACATGAGTGACGCGGCGTTGACCATCGCCAGCGGCGCCGCGCGCGTGTTCATCAACGAGGTGTTGGCCAATGAAGGCACCCAGACCTCCGCGCACGAGTTCGTGGAGCTGGTCAACGCCAGTCCCTTCCCCGTGGACATCTCCGGCTGGACGCTGTGGGACGCCACCAACGGTTCCGCGCGGCATGTCTTCGCGCAGGGGACGCAGCTGGGGGGTGGCAAGGCGGTGGTCGTCTTCGGTGGCGCCGCGGCGGTGCCTGCGGGACAGGCGAATGCGCTGGCCGCGTCCAGTGGCCTGCTGGGCCTGGGGAACGGAAGTGACTCCGTGCGCATCCGGCGGCAGGACTCCACCCTGGTGGACCAGTACGACTACACGTCCACCGTGCCCGGGGTTTCCGCCAACCGCTCGCCGGACGCCACTCCGGATGCGAACTTCGTCGCGCATGACACGCTGACGCCGGGCGTCGCCAGCTCTCCAGGGCTGCGCGCGGACGGCGCGGCGTTCTGACGAGACACGCGTGACACGGCCCTCAGGGAACGAAGAGGAGCCGTGACGCCTGCTGCACCCAGGCGCGCCGCGTGTCGAGCGTGCCGAAGTCGAGCAGGATGAACTGGTCGAACAGCCGGGGCATCATCGTCAGCAGGCTCAGGGAGGCCCAGACCTGGGTGAGCGCCATCCTCAGCCGGTTCTCCGGCAGATGTGGCGCCCCCGGTGCCAGCCGCCCGGCCAGCTCGGCCAGGAACGCATTGAGGCGCTGGATGGCGGAGCTGTCGTAGCGCTGATGGGCCAGCGCGTCGTGGAAGTGCGCGTGCGCGATGTACGGGTAGCGCAGCGAGTTGCTCATCAAATCCTCGAGCAGCGTCTCGAACGCCTCGCGAATGCCCAGGCCCTCCAACCGGAGCCGATCGAAGTCCTCCAGGACGTTCCCGAAGGCCTGGTCCAGCGTCTGCTCCAGCGCCAGGGCAACCAGCTTCTCCTTGCTCCGGAAGTAGTAGCTGATGGCCGCGCTGTTCACCTGCGCCTCGCGGGCAATCTCCCGGATGCCCGTCGCATCCAGTCCATCCCGGCCGATGCACACGATGGTCGCCCGGAGAATGCGCTCCCGGGCCTCCTGCTCCTTGGTCCCCATCCCTGCAAACCCCTGAAACAACGTGATTCCGCGCCGACGCTTGACAGGCGCGGGCAACTTTAAATCTATTGATTCAATCAACTGATTAACCCAGGAGATTGAATCCCATGGTCAAGCCTGAAGGCGAACGTACCGCAGGAAGCCCCTCTCGACGAGGCGTGCTGATGGGAGCGGGGCTGTTTGCCGGCGGCGCGGCGGCGGCGCTGGGGCTGCGGAGCGCGCTGGCACCGGTGTCCAAGGACGTGCAGGGCATCAACCCCCGAGGCGACGCCTGGTACGACATCCGCCTCACGGGGGACGGGCTGATGGACAACCAGGTGCTCTGGTTCCTCAGCCACGCCACCCATGGCCAGAGCGACGTGGGGGACGTGCTGGAGACGGCCAGCCGCATCCAGCCCGGGGACGAGCGCAGCTGGTTCGAGGCGTGGATCCAGACGGCGCGGCGGGTCCACGGCCACGCCCAGGGTGCTGAGGCCAAGGGCCACCTGCTGAGCGCCGGCCAGGCCTACGCGCGCGCGGCGAACTACTACCGCGCGGCGACGATGCACTACACGGACCTGGAGGACCCGCGGACGCTCGAGGTGACGCGTCAGGCGGCCACCACGTTCGAGAAGTCGAACGGGCTGCTCGGCTACGACATTCAGCCGCTGGCCATCCCCTACGAGGGCACCACGCTGGCGGCGTACTTCGTGCGCTCGCCGCACGCGAAGCCCAGCGCCCCCGTCATCCTCCTCCACCAGGGGCTGCATGCCTGGCCGGAGGAGACGAAGTGGGTCTGGGAAGGCGCGACCCGGCGCGGCTACCACGTGCTCATGTTCCACGGCCCAGGCCAGGGCCGCTCGCTGCGGGAACACCGGCTGAGCTTCCGGCCGGATTGGGAAAAGGCCGTCAGCCCCGTGGTGGATGCGGCCGAGCGCATCAGCGGGGTGGACCCTCGCCGCATCCTCCTCATGGGCCTGTCGTTCGGCGGCGCACTGGCGCCTCGTGCGGCGGCGTTCGAGCCTCGCATCGCCCTGTGCATCGCCAACCCCGGCGTCCTCAGTTGGTGGGAGTCCACCAGCTCGCACTTCAACCGCTTCCTCCCAGGCTCGCTGGCGCTGCTGAAGTCACACCCGGAGCAGTTCGACCAGGCGATTACCGCGCTCGCGGACCGCTGGCCCACCGCCCAGTACTGGCTGCGTGACGTGTATTGGAAGCATGGCGCCCGGTCGCCGTCGGAGCTCTTCCGCAAGCTGGAGGAGTTCACCAACGAGGCCATCGTCGACCGCATTCGCTGCCCGGTGCTCATCATGGAGGGCGAGGCGGAGGATGCCTCGCCGGGCCAATCCCAGAAGCTCTACGACGCGCTCCGGGGCCCCAAGCACCTGATGATGTTCACCCACGAAGAGGCCGCGCCCCTGCACTGTCAGGCCGCGTCCACGGCGCTGGCCGAAGCGCGCCTGTTCGACTGGCTCGACGAAAACGTCTGAGGCCCCGCCATGACACCGCTCCTCACGGCCGTGCTCGGCGTCCTGCTCGTGGCCTCTCCCGAGGAAGCACCGGAGGGGCGCTTCAGCGTCGTCCCCTTCGTGCTGCCCGCCTACCAGCCGGAGACGAGCTTCCTCCTGGGCGGCGCGGCATCGCTCATCTATCAGCCCCCGGCGTCGCGAGGCGGCAGGGAGTCCCAGGTGATGCTGGCCGCCGCCGCGAGCACCCGTGGCCAGTTCACCCTCCTCCTCCAGCCGGACGTGAATCTGCTCGACGACCGGCTGAACCTCACGGCCACCGCCAGCGCGGCGCGCTTCCCGGACCGATTCTTCGGCATGGGCGCACGCACGCGGACGGAGGACGAGGAGGACTTCACTCCCATCTTCTTCGAGCTTGAACTGAGTCCGAAGTGGCGCATCGCCCCCCGCCTCTATGTCGGCCCCACCGTGCGCTATCAGCACGCGCGCTTCACCTATGTCGCGGAGGACGGGGCGGTGCGGCGCATGACGGGCGCCGAGGGCGGTTCGACGGTTCAGTTCGGGCTCACCGCCCTTTATGACTCGCGGGACAACACGCTCAATCCGGTGACAGGCCTGATGGCGCGGCTCAACCTGCGCCGGGCCCGGGACGCGTGGGGCTCCGACTACGTCTTTGATGTGCTGCGGCTGGATGTCCGGCGCTACCTCACACTTCCGTGGGGACAGCGGCACGTTCTCGCGATGCAAGGGCTCGTCGACCTGCGCGACGGTGAACCGCCCTTCTATGACACGGGGAGGTTGGGTGGGATGGAGTTGAGCCGAGGCTACCTGGAGGGGCGCTTCCGCGAGCGCCAGCACCTGGGGGCTCAGGTTGAGTACCGCGCGCCCCTCTTCTGGCGACTGGGCGGCGTGGCCTTCGTCTCCGCGGCGACGGTGGCACGCAGCCCACGCGACTTCGACCTGCGTGACATCAAACCCGCGGCTGGCGTCGGGCTGCGCTTCGCCCCCATGACAGACGTTCCCGTCAATCTCCGGCTCGACATCGCCTACGGAAACGAACCCAGCTTCTATTTGAACGTGGGCGAGGCTTTCTAGACTGGGAAAGCAGCCAACCTTCACCGTCCCGTGAGTTAGAAGTCGGCCATGCGCGCGCCCCTGTTGCCCTTCCTTGCCGACGACCAGAACCACCGCATCCGCAAATACCGGGACGGTGAAGGCGTGTCCCTGGCTGTCGCGCTGCCGGGCGCGCCGCCCATCAGCACCCACCGGGGTGAGGCCCCGGGCCGGCGCAGCTCCTGGCTCGCCCTGGCCCGAGCCACCGTGAGCGTGCCCTGAGCAGTTCGACTTCGCCCTGGGCCCAGGGGGGCGTGCCCAGGGCGTGCCGATGCACCTCCCTCCGCCCTCGGAGCACACCATGGTCCGCACCGAACGCGTCGCTCGTCGTGTCTTCTCCAGGCTGAACCTGGCCCTGCTGCTCACAGGTGCCCTCGCGGGCTGCGGGGGCCCCATGGAGCCGGCCCCGTCCGCGCCCGAACCCGAGGGCACCCAGGCCCAGGCGCTGACGTATCCCAGCGGCAGCAGCCAGACGGTGGTGTCCCGCCGTGTCGTCTACAGGAACGGCTCGGGGGCCTATCAAGCGGCAGCGGGGTTCGAGCACTTCCGCGCGGCGGGCGCTCTTGACATCGCGCTCCACAACATCCGCATCGCGGAGGTGGACGCGCCTGCCGTGCGCGAGGCCCTGGTCCTCATGTCCGCGGGCCAGAAGATTTCGAGCAGTGGCCACTCCAGCGGCGTCACCGGGCAGGCCTCCAACTGGGATGCGTCCTGTGACAGCGTCTCCTGTCCCAACGTGAACCTGGACGGCCGTTCGCTGGCCATGAAGCTGCGCGCCCTGGGTTTGTTTCCCAGCGGCAAGACGTACCTGTCCGTCGTCAACGACGCCAACTTCGACCACCTGTTCGACAGCGACACGAAGCAGCGCATCGTGAATGGCTTCTCGAACTGGCTCCAGGCGCAGGTCCGTCCGGAGACGCGCGCCATCTACCTGGCGGGCAGCTCTCGCGGTGGATGCTTGATGATGCGCGTGGCGCAAGCGCTCCGCGCGAACACGGCGCTCGACGGCATCGACCTCTACGTGTCGTCATTCGACGGCGTGTGCCGCAACAGCCAGGGGGAGCTGGGGACCTTCGACAGCAAGATCAACAACCCCGTGCGACCCTGGGGCACCTTCTATGGCGCGTGGGCCACGAACCTGACGGCCCAGTTCCCCCGCCGCGACCGGCTCCACATCTTCCACGTGGTGGGAGGCCAGGAGGTCGCTCCCGCCACGGGCATCCGCGCCTTCTCCGGCTACGCGGGCAGCACCCCGCCTTCGACGGGCACGAACCTCGACTGGGGTTGGTACAAGCAGACCTGGGTGAAGTGGCAGCACAAGGAGATTGGCAATCCCTACACGGACCCCAGCGCGTCGGACCAGCCACAGGCGGTGGCGGAGACAATCGACGCGCACCTGACGTGGCTCGACGCGCGCCTGCCCTGAAGCGGCTCAAGGAAATCCGGGCGGCCGACCTTCCTCGGCCGCCCGCAGTCGCGCGCCGGGGTTGAGTTCAAAGGCGAGCCCGAACTGCCACAGCGCCACGGGCTCCAGGAACAGGATGTTGTAGTAGTCCTGTCCCTTCACGTACCGCGCGAAGACGCCGAAGCCCGCGCCCCACCGGGGGTAGACGCCGAACTCAGCCTTCCACGTGGCCCGCTGCGAGGGCGTCTCCCCGAAGGGCTGCGACACGGACACTTCCAACGGGAAGCGGTGGTTGCTCCACGTGCGCTGGCCCATGACGCCGGCCGCCCAGTGTCCGTCACCGTAGACGACCCGCTGGGCGCGGGTGATGCGGCCAGGGCCCACGGAGGTGTTCAGCTCGAAGGCGGCGAACCCGCCCACCAACCACGCGTTGCGCAGGTCCGGCTCCACGTCGAAAGCCAGCCGGCTGTGGAACGCCATGCGGAAGAGGTTCGTCGTGAAGCTGCCGGACACCTCGTTCAGCGGCAGCTGTCCTTCCGACGGCGTGCACCCGGATTCGCCGCGCGTCTGGTTGCTGTAGAAGCACCCGGACTCCCCATTCGAGTAGTGCGCCACGATGACGTTGAGCGCGAGCGCCAGTCCCCGCACCGCCGCGCCCTCTGCCCGAGGCTTCGCCAGCGGTCGCAGGTGCGCCACCTGGAACGTCGCCTTCGCGATGAAGGACGGCGGGATGGCGGGGTCGCTCGCCGTGTCCACGATGCGCAACTGCACCGCCGGGGTGATGATGAGCGACAGGAAATACTCACCGCCGGGCCGCGTGAAGTCTCCGTGATGGAGCTGTGGCAGAAAGAGGTTGGGCGCCACCTGCGCCTCGAAGATGAGCTTCTCCGGGGAGTCCGGCGCCCCATGACGGCGGATGCGGTTGGGGGAGTCGAGGATGTAGCTGCGGTCGAGGAAGAGAGGGACCGGCGCGTCGTATTCCACGTGCCACCCGTCCGCGCGGACGACGCCCGCCAGCAGGACACACGCCCCCCACAGCAGGGCGGCCCACCACCGCTGGACTCCGCCCCCTGCCCTCCACGCCATGGACGCCCCATGAATCACGGGGCCGGACCTCAGGCCTGTGGCCAGCGGGTTGTCACCTGCCTCCGTGGACCACACGCGCGCTCGGGGGCATTCACCTGCGTCAGCGTCAGGCGAGCACACACTTCCCGGTCCGGCGGTCTCACGGACACTGCACACCCGCGGACAGCCGGACGCGTGAAGTCAGGGCGCGCTGGGGATGCGCCAGCCGTCCGCGCGCAGCGCCTTGCGCAGCCGTGGCGTGTCCTTCACGGGGTCCCAGGCACCACAGGCCCAGGGCAGCACCTCGTCCACGATGGCGCGATGGACCTCGCGTGCCGACACAGGCGGGCTGAGCGGCTCCGGAGACTCCTCGCTGGCGCCCAGCGCGAAGGTGATGACCGACCGGCGGCTCAGCGCCCGGCACGCGGCATGGACGCACGCGCCCAGGGGGTCCTCTTCAGTCCGGCGCGAGGCGACGGGCGCGGACGGCCGAGGGACACACCCGCAGGCGTAGTTCACCGCCCAGGCGGCGGAGAAGGCATCCGGCGCGCAGAACTGGCTGGGGGTGAAATTTCCCACCTCGGCCACCTGCGCCGCGTGCTCCTCCGAGGGCTCGCAGAGCCAGCGGTCCATGGCCATGACCGCGCGGCGCGACCAGTCGTTGTTCGGGTCCTGGGACTCCCACAGCCACAGCACACGCCTCGCGGCGGCGAGCGCCACGCGCACCTCCACCTCCGTACCGAAGGCGGCCAGGGACTCGAGCCACGGGCGCAGCGCCAGGGACGGCTCCTCGGTGCGCTCGGCGGGCCACGCCACATCCGTCAAGAGCGCGGCGCAGAGCGGCTCCTGGAAACGGTCCGTCCTCAAGGGCGGCGCTTGCTGTCGCAGCACCGCGCGCGTGATGTCGTCCATGACGGCGTCCACATAGGGTGCCAGGACCTCGACGGACCGGAGCGCGTCGAGCGGCGCCAGCGCCTCCGCGCCCCGGACGCCCAGCCGGGCGATGAACAAGAGGGCTCGCTTCCCATCTTCGAGCCGTCGGGTCTCACCGAGCGGGCCCCGCCAGGAAGGCGGAGGCGGCCCGTCTTCTTGCCGACGCGACCTCGCGCTACTCGCCACTTCGAGCAGTCTTGTAATCGCTCGGGCCGGCGCCAGCAGCGACAGCACGCGCAGGGCCTCGTTCCGATTCTCATCGTCCACGATGGCCTGCTCTTCAAGCGCGGTGAGGACCTCTTCATCGCGCGGAAAGCGAGCGAGGACATGGAGCCCCTCCCGGCGCACCGCGCGGTGGGCATCTCCGAGCAGCGATAGCGCGGCGACGCGAACCTCCTCCGGCAACGGGTCCTGCATCGCCGCCAGCACCTGCGCCGCGTGCTGCCGCGTCGGCGCGTCACCCCGCTCCTTGAGACACGGCAGGACGGCGCGCAGGGCCATGGGGGTGGCGCGTGGGCGCATGCGCGTCAGCACCGCCAACGCCATTCGCCGGACCCGCGCCACGGGCTGGCGGAGCACGTCGAGGAGCGCCGGAATCGCACAGGTGGGGAGCGGGTCGATGGTGCCCAGCGCCGCGACGCACTGCCCGAGCATGTTGCGCGTGGCCTGCCAGGAAGCCTCCTGGTCCGCCCGCGCCAGGGCCTCGATGAGCGCGGGCACCGCCGCGAGCCCCGCCTGGCACACGCGGTCATGTGCATCCCTGCCGTCGAACCAGCGGATGCGGTCTCCGGCGAGCGCGGCAATCCACTCGCGCACCGTCTTTCCTTCCACCTGGTAGCCGGAACGCACCAGCGCGGCATCCAGCCGCCGCAACGAGGCGAGGTCATCCGGCCGCGCCTTGCGCCACAACGCATCAAGGTCTTCATGTTCGGCCATGTGCAGCCCGACAGCCTCCCGACGGTGAGGGGACTCAGGGAGATACTGGCAGGGAGACAGCGGACATGGCCAGACGGGACCACCCGTTGGGGGCCCGAAGCGGATCGCGATATGAAGACACGCCATGAACCCGTTCCGTCTCCCTTTGCGCCTGGGCGTCGTGTCCTGTCTGTTGCTGTGCTCCTTTCCAGCGGAAGCACAGTCAACCCAGGCGAGGCCCCGCGCCCGCGACCTGGGCATCACCTTCGGCGGCCAATCCGGCCCGAACAACGCCATCACCGACGTGTCCGGCGTGGAGGTGGGCCACACGACGCTGATTTCGGGTGACACCCGTGGCCCGCGCGGCAAGGGCGCGGTGCGCACCGGCGTCACCGCCGTGCTGCCTCGCGGCAAGAACGGCGTGTCCGAGGACGTCTTCGCCGCCATCTACGCCCTCAACGGCAATGGCGAGATGACAGGCTCCCACTGGCTCACCGAGTCCGGCCAGCTCGCTGGCCCCGTCATGCTCACCAACACCAATGACGTGGGCACCGTGCGCGACTCCGTCATCGCCTGGGCGATGAAGCGAGGGCTGGAGTGGGAGCTGGGGCTGCCCATCGTCGCGGAGACGTGGGATGGCCTGCTGAATGACATCTACGGCTTTCACGTGAAGGCCACGCACGCCCACCGCGCGCTCGACAGCGCCAGGAGCGGTCCCGTCGCGGAGGGCTCGGTGGGCGGCGGCACGGGGATGGTGTGTCACAGCTTCAAGGCCGGCATCGGCACGGCGTCTCGCAAGCTGCCCGAATCGGAGGGGGGCTACACCGTGGGCGTGCTATTGCAGTGCAACTACGGCGCGCGCCACCTCTTCACCGTGGAGGGCGTGCCGGTGGGCGAGGAGATCAACGACCTGCGCCCCTGCTACACCGGGCCCAAGAAGCCGAGCCCCGGCATGTTCAAGGACGTGCCGCCCTGCTCGGCGTCGCGCGGCGACACCCAGCCTCGAACGCCCGAGGGCGCCGGCTCCATCATCGTGGTGGTGGCGACAGACGCACCGCTGCTGCCGCATCAACTGGAGCGACTGGCGAAGCGCGTGCCGCTGGGCATCGGGAAGATGGGTGGCCTGGGAGGCAACTCCTCCGGCGACATCTTCGTGGCCTTCTCCACGCAGCGCCTGAAGCCGCCCGCGGGCACGGCCGTGGCCAGCGTGTCGACGCTCGACAACGAGCGGATGACGCCGCTCTTCGAGGCCACCATCCAGGCCACGCAGGAGGCCATCCTCAACTCGATGCTGGCCTCCGACACGATGACGGGTGCGGAGGGCAGTCGCGTCTTCGGACTGCCCCAGGAACGGCTCATCCAGGTGATGAAGAAGCATGGCCGGCTGACAACAGCCGCGCCCGCGCCGTGACGCCGCGCGCGCCTCAGTCCGCGCGCTGAGGCGTGGGCGCGGCGGCCCCACGCTGCCGCGCCTGGACCCACGCCTGCACCCGCGCCTCGAGGATGTCCAGCGGCAGGGCGCCGTCGAGCAGTACGACGTCGTGGAACTCGCGCACGTCGAAGCCCGAGCCCAGGGCCTGCTCCGCGCGTGTGCGCAGCTCGCGAATCTTGAGCTGCCCTACCTTGTACGCCAGCGCCTGCCCCGGCCAGGCGATGTAGCGGTCAATCTCGTTGGTGGTGTCCAGCTCCTGGCGCGGCGAGTTCTCCATGAAGAAGTCGAGCGCCTGCTGCCGCGTCCACTTCTTCACGTGCATGCCGGTGTCGACGACGAGCCGCACCGCGCGCCACATGTCGTAGGCCAGCTGGCCGAACTTGTCGTACGGGCTGGTGTACAGGCCCAGCTCGTCGCCCAGCGTCTCACAATAGAGCGCCCAGCCTTCGCCATAGGCCACGTAGTAGCCGTAGCGGCGGAACTCGGGCAGGCCGGGTTGCTCGGCGGCCAGGGCCGTCTGCAGGTGGTGACCGGGCACGGCTTCGTGCAGCGTGAGCGGCACCATCTCCCACAGGGGGCGAGTCTCTGGCCGGTACAGGTTCACCAGGTACGTTCCCGGCCGTGAGCCATCCGACGCCCCTGGGTAATAGAAGCCGGTGGTCGCGTCCGGAGCCATGGCCTCCGGCGTCGGCTCCACGCCATAGGGCTGCCGGGGCAGCGTCTTGAACAAGCGCACCAGCGACGGGTCGATGCGCTTGGACAAAGCCCGGTAGCGCATCAGCAGCTCCTCCCCGTCCCGCGCGTAGAAGCGCGCATCCGTCCGCAGGAAGCGGAAGAACTCCGCCAGCGTGCCCTTGAAGCCCGTCTGGGCCTTCACCGCCTCCATCTCCGCGCGCAGGCGCTGGACCTCGGCCAGGCCGAGCGCGTGAATCTCCTCCGCGCCCAGGCCGGTGGTGGTGAACTTGCGCGCGAGGAAGGCGTACAGCTCCGCGCCGTCGGGCAACTGCCAGATGCCCACCGCCTCCGTGCCCTTCGGGACGTACTCCTCGGTGAGGAACTGGTGGAAGCGCTTCAGCGCGGGGAGCACGCCCTGC
This sequence comes from Myxococcus virescens, assembly GCF_900101905.1. NCBI lineage: Bacteria > Pseudomonadati > Myxococcota > Myxococcia > Myxococcales > Myxococcaceae > Myxococcus > Myxococcus virescens. The sequence continues at coordinate 31,233 of NZ_FNAJ01000024.1, forward strand.
GAAATCGCCGCGCGGCCCGCCGCGGACAGGCGTTGCTGCTCCGCGGAGGCAATGCCCTTGGGGAAGCGGCGGAACGGCGCGAAGAAGCCGCTGTCCGACGGGTCCGCCACGAGCTGCTTCGCCACCTGCGGCGGAATCCGCTGGAGGACGACCTGGGGGTGGATGCGCTTCTCACGCAGTCCCTCGCGCAGCAGGGCCAGCACCTGGTCCACGTAGGCGCCGAAGCCCTGGAGCCGGGCCACCCAGTCCTCGTAGTCCTTCACCGTCTCGAAGCGCAGGTTGTCCGCGAGCTGGTAGGCCGTCTGCACACCCGGCGGCTGTTTGATGCCCTCCGGGATGCCGCCCATGTGATTCACCGGCATCAGGTACGTCTTGAAGCGGTGTTCCTCCACCCACGTCTCGTAGTCGCGGCGGAACAGGTCGTAGTTGAGCTGGTCCGCGGCGGAGAGCGCCTTGCGGTCCACCGTCTTCAGCTTCGCGAGCACCTGGAGGTTGTGCTGGTGGTCCGCCTCGATGGCCTCGAGGCTCAGGTCATCCCAGCGGCCATTCCAGCGCCGGTCGCCCTGCACCGACGCGTACGTCGGGCTGTGCTCCAACTGGTACTGCCACTCCTGTTGGATGAGCGCGTGCAGCGTGGCGGCGGCCTGGGGCCGGGCGTCGGCGGATTCGGGAAGCATCGTGAGGAACCCCACTGCGAAGAGAAGGACTGCGCGCGTCACGAGAAGAGTTCGAGCAGGTCTTCCCGGGTGATGGCCGTCGCGGCGGCGGCTTCGCTCAAGGCCGCCTCGAAGATGGCCCGCTTCTTCTCCTGGAGCCCCAGGATGCGCTCCTCCACGGTGCCCTGGGACACGAGCCGGTACACCATCACCGTGCGCTCCTGACCGATGCGGTGGGCGCGGTCCGCGGCCTGCGCCTCCGCCGCCGGGTTCCACCACGGGTCCACCAGGAAGACGTGGTCCGCCGCCGTGAGGTTGAGGCCCGTGCCGCCCGCCTTGAGGGACATGAGCAGCACCGGCTCGCCCTCCTGGGACTGGAAGCGCTCGGTGACTTCGCCGCGGTTGGCCGTGGTGCCGTCCAGCCGGCCGAAGCCGATGCCCGCCGCCTTCAGGCGCGGCTCGATGAGGTCCAGCAGCGACGTCCACTGCGAGAAGACGAGCGCCTTGTGGCCTTCCGAGACGGCCGTCTCCAGCGCGTCCACCAGCGTCTCCACCTTGGATGACGTGTTCGCCCGCTGGCCCGGAACGAGCGCGGGGTGACACGCGGCCTGACGCAGCCGCAGCAGGGCCTCCAGCGCCTTGAGCACGCTGCCGCCCTCGTTCAGCAGCGCCACCACTTCCTTGCGCGTGGCCGCCATCACCGCGTCGTAGACGGAGCGCTCACGCTCATCCATCTGCACGTGCATGACGGACTCGATGCGCGGCGGCAGCTCGGGCGCGACGTCCCGCTTCAGACGCCGGAGCACGAAGGGGCGGATGCGGCGCCGCAGCCCCTCGGCCGCGTCCTGCCGGCCCTCGGAGATGGGCCGCGAAATCTTCTCCTCGAAGTGCTTGCGCCCCCCGAGCAGGCCCGGGTTGGTGAAGTGCATGAGGCTCCACAGCTCCTCCAGCCGGTTCTCCAACGGCGTGCCGCTGAGCGCGAGCCGGAAGTTCGCCTTGAGCCCGAAGGCCGCGCGCGCCACCTGGCTGTCCGGATTCTTGATGGCCTGCGCCTCGTCCAGCACCAGCGAGTCCCACGTCTTCGCGCCGAGCACCGCCGCGTCCAGGCGCATGATGGCGTAGGTGGTGAGCGTCACGTCGGCGGACGGCTCCAGCGCGCGGCCGGGCCCGTGGTACACGCACACCTTGAGCGACGGACGGAAGCGCTTCAGCTCCGCGGCCCAGTTGGGCAGCACGCTGGTGGGGCACACCACGAGCGACCCGGGCCCCAGGGCGCAAATCGTCTGGAGCGTCTTCCCCAGACCCATGTCGTCCGCCAGGATGCCGCCCAGCCCCGCGCCGCGCAGGAAGCCCAGCCAGCTGACGCCCTGGAGCTGGTACTGGCGCAGCGTGGCGTTGAGCTCCGCGGGCAGCTCGGGCGGGGGCAGCTTCTCGAAGCCGGAGATGAGCGGCGCCAGCCGGTCCAGGCCCGGCGGAGGCGGCTGCTCCAGCGTCTCGCACAGCGCGGTGAGCTCCGGCAGCGCGTGGTTGGAGACCTTCCCATCCTCCTGCCGCGCGTTGAGCAGGTCCGCCACGCGCTGACCGTGCTTGTCCAGCCAGGCCCGGGGCAGCGGCGCCCAGCCACCACCGTCCAGCGGCACCAGCCCCAGCCCCTCCGTCCACGCCCGGATGACGGCGGCGGCGTCCACGTCCTTGACCTCGCCCTTGGCTCCCTCCACCTGGAAGGAGAGCTGGAAGCGCACGTCGGGGACGCCCTGCCCCGTGACGCTGGACTCCAGGTGGAGCGACGGGCGCAGCTTGACGTCGGGGCTCACCAGCCCCGCCGCGTCACCGGCGAGGTCGCCGCGCCAACGCCGCAGCTTGTCCGCCCAGCGCACCATCTCCGATCCCTGCACCGTCAGCCGTCGGCCGGGCACCAGGTTCAGCTCGTCGCGCAGCTGGTGGATGAGGCGCTGCTCGGCGGCCTCGTCGCGCAGCGGCACCGCGCCGCGCAGGTACACCATGCGCCCGTTGTCGATGCGCACCACCGGCGGCGCGCCGTAGACGAGCGTGGGCAGCACGGACAGGCCGGCGTCGAGCTGGTTCAGCTCCAGCAGGATGCGCGGCTTCAGCTCGCGGTCCAGGCGCGGCAGCCGCTTGCTGCGGACCTCCACCGGCAGGCGGCGGCCCAGCTCGGGCATGATCTTGGAGGTCAGGTCCCCCAGGTGGTCCGCCGAGTACGTGCGGACGATGGGCAGGTGCTGCAACCAGGGGCCGGACATGGATGTCTCGCCCAGGCGGACCAGCGTATCGCTCGCGAGCGCCACCCCGGGGCTGACCACCTCCTGGACGCGCGGGTCCTTGCTCACCGTCACCACAATCTGGCCGCTGCGGTCCTCCACCACCGCGCGTGGCAGCACCTGCTCGTCGGACACCGCCACCGGGCGCCCGTCGAGCAGCACGTTGCGCGCCGACTCCAGCACCTTGAGCACCGCCTCCAGCGTCTCCGGCGCCAGGGTGCCACGGGTGCGCCGCTGCTCCAGGATGCGGTCGGCCAGCAGGTCCGCGTTCTCCACCTGGAGCTTCGCGGCCTCCGCGGGTCGGGCCATCAACGACGTCAGACTGCCCTCCAGCGGCGTCTCCGTGCCGTCCACCTGGACGATGGAGCGGCGCAGCTCCAGGCCGCCGTCCGCGCGGGTGAAGTGGTAGACGACGCGGGCCCAGCGGGTGGCCGCCGTCTCCATGGGCGTGTCCTGCTTCTCCGCCTGCTGGATGGAGATGGCCGCCGCCACCACGTGCTCACAGGGGTCCACCTGGCTGGGGCAGTCGCACTCCCAGGCGTCGTCGTTCGGGTACAGGACGACCGTGAGGGCGACCGGGCGCCCCTTGGCGCGGACCCTCAGCTCCAGCTCGCCCCCTTTCTGGGACTGGAGCACCACGGCTCCGGAGCGGGCGAGGTTCACGCCGTTGGACCAGATTCCCGGCTTGGCTTCCTTCCGGACGGTTTCGAGCAGTTGGGCGGTGGCGGACATGGGGCGTTGCTTCCCTACGCCCCGAGAATGCATCGCGCAACGGCCATGAGCGCGCACCGTCGCGTGGCAGGCGGCCTCCCCCTGCACCGGCTCAGGCGAAATCCCCCGCCTGGACGCGGCGGACGATGGGGTCCGCGATCCGGAAGCTGTTGGCCAGCACGTGAAGCCCTGCCTGGGAAAACTTCAACGCCAGCGGCCCACCGCACGCGCCACTGTCGCTGTTGCGTGCGTCGTACAAATCCCTCCCACATTCCCGCTTGGATTGCATGCCAGGCGGACACGGGCGCCCAGCATTGACAGGCAAAGATGAAATGACTTACCTGTATCACAGTCATCTCCCTGCTACTCCAACGAAGCCAGCTCACCGGGTTTTGCCCAGGAAACGAGAGGACGCGTGGAAATCACGCAGAGGCAGGACGAGGCGATGCCGGGAGCCAACACTCCGTCCCGGTTCGCACGCTGGGCACGGGCCGCCACACTCACCGAGCGGGCTGAATTCACTCTCAAATCCAATACGACGCAACAAGACAGATCCGCTGCGGCGCGCAAGCGATTGGATGCATGGCGTCAGCAGGAGCCCTTCGGACAGGCGGACTGGTGGCAGCGCAGACTGCAATCGTCGGGGCTGACCGAGGCGGAGCTGCTTACGCTGTTGGAGGGACCCACCGGGGCGCCTTGGACCACGCCTGCTGAAGTCCCCCACTGGGTGCAGGTGCTGGAGCACACCTACGCGGAGCCCTCGCACGCGCCCGTCCCCTGGCCCGAGCGCACGGAGGGCCCGGACCGCTCGGCCTTCCTGCCGCTGGTGGAGCCGCTGGTGTCGCGCGCCGTGACGCAGCTCACCGCCGCGCTGAAGCCGCTGAAGCACGCCGCGCCTGGGCTCGACCTGGAGCCGAGCGTCGTCGTCTCCACGATGCTGGACCACCTGCCCCAGGTGCTGGCACCGGTCCTGGGCCGTGCCATGGTGGTGGAGCTGCATGCCGCCCAGTTGGAGGGCCTGCTCTCGGGAGACACCCCGGAGGCGCGCTTCCAGGACTTCACGAGACGGCTGCGCCAGCCGCAGGTCGCCCTGGACATCCTGGAGCGATACCCGGTGCTGGCCCGCTGCGTCGTCCTGCGCATCGCGGAGTGGGAGTCCAACTGTCTGGGGCTGATGAAGCGGTTGACGCGGGACGCGCCCCTGCTCTGGCAGCGGTTCAACGCGGGCCAGTCTCCCGGCGCGCTGGTGGAGGCCCGCGGCGGCTTCTCCGACCCGCACCGGGGCGGCCAGGGCGTCTTCATCCTCCGTTTCGAGTCCGGGCTGCGGATTGTCTACAAGCCGCGCTCACTGGGAGCAGAGGCCGGGCTCCAGCAGCTCCTCACGTGGCTCAACGCGCGCGGCGCCACGCCCACGATGAAGGGCGCGGAGGCGCTGGACCGAGGCGAGTACGGGTGGATGGAGTACGTGGCCCCCGCGCCGTGCGCATCAGCGGAGGAGGTCCGGCGCTTCTACGAACGCCAGGGCGCCTACGTCGCGCTGATGCACGCGCTGGATGGCACGGACCTGCACTTCGAGAACCTCATCGCCGCCGGTGAGCACCCGGTGCTGGTGGACGTGGAGACGCTCTTCCACCCGCTGTCGGGCACGCGCACGCTTCGAGACTCCGAGCACGCGGTGGAGGCGCCTCCGGTGTCGGTGCTCCGCAGCGGGCTGCTGCCGCAGCAGTTCTGGGGCACGCGCAAGAAGGCCGGTGTGGACCTGAGCGGGCTGAGCGCTCGGGCAGGTCAGCTCACGCCGCAGGCCTACTTGATGACGACGGAGCGAGGAACGGACCGGATGCGCTTCGAGCGGCGGCCGGTGGAGCTGCCCGGGTCCAACAACCTGCCGCGCCTGGAGGGCGAAACCGCGCCCGTGCTGGACTACCGCGACGCGCTGGCCGACGGCTTCACCCGCATGTACGGCCTGCTGCTGGAGCACCGCGAGGCGCTGCTCGCCGAGGACGGGCCGCTGGCCGCCTTCGCGCACGTGCCCATGCGCGTCCTCTTCCGCAACACGGCGGTGTACGGCGCGCTCCTCTTCGAGAGCTACCACCCGCACGCGCTGACCGATGGGCTCGAGCGCCAACGCTTCTTCGACCACCTGTGGCGCGTCGTGGTGCCTGCCCCGGACTTCGCGGCGCTCGTGCCCTTGGAGACGGAGCAGTTGGAGCGGGGAGACCTGCCGTACTTCACCGCGCGCGCCGACTCGAAGGACCTGGAGGCGGGCTCGGGCCAGCGCCTGCCGGACTTCTTCCAGGAGACGGGCATGGCGCGCGTGCGCCGCCGGCTGGAGGGACTGTCGCCAGAGGACCAGACGCGGCAGCGCTGGGTGCTGGAGCGCTCGCTGGATGTCCTGCTGCTGAGCTCGCAGACGGTGGCGCGTCCGACGTATCCCTTCCGGGAGCACACCCAGCCCGGCCTCCGCGACGCGTTGCTCGCGGAAGCACGACGCGCGGGCGAACGGCTGCTGCCATTGGCCTTCGAGCGCCGCGACGAAGCGCATTGGCTTGGCCTGGATGCGGGAGACGGCGGCTGGCGGCTCGGTTCTCCGGGGCCGGACGTGTTCCAGGGGCGCGCGGGCATCGCGCTCGCGTTGGGCTACCTGGGGGACGTCACGCAAGACGCGCGCTTCACGCGGCTGGCGCGGGCCACGCTGCGCACCCAGGCGCGCCTCCTGGCGGAGGAGCCCGCCAGCGTGGTGGGGCTGGGCATCCTCAATGGCTGGGGCGGCATCCTCTACGCGCTGACGCACCTGGGCGTGCTGTGGAAGGACGATGCGCTCCTGGACGAAGCCGCGGGTTACGTACGGCGGCTGCGGCCCCTGGTGGAGAAGGACACGGTGCTGGACGTGGGCGCGGGCGCCGCGGGCTGCCTCCTGGCGCTGCTGGTGCTCGGTGAGCACCGCCCATCAGACACGTTGTGGGCCACGGTGGACGCTTGCGGCCAGCGGCTGCTGGAGACGTCCACGCCCCAGGCCCGAGGCGCGGCGTGGATCTGCGAAGCCGCCGGAAACCGTTACCTCGCGGGCATGGCGCATGGAGCCGCCGGCATCAGCCTGGCGCTGCTTCGGCTGTTCGCGCGGACGGGCGATACACGCCTGCGTGACGCCGCGGTGGCGGGCATGGAGTACGAGCGCGGGCTCTACACACCCGAGGAGCGCAACTGGCCCGACCTGCGCGCGGGCGCGAAGGAACTGGCGGCGGCGGCGGAGGGGACGGAACACTTCCTCTGGGCATGGTGCACCGGCGCCCCCGGCATCGGACTGGCGCGACTGTCTGGGCTGCCCTTCGTGGACGACGCAGCGGTGCGCGAGGAGATTGCCATCGCGCTGGACTCCACCCTGGCGAGGGGCTTCGGCCGCAACCATGGTCTGTGCCACGGAGACCTGGGCAACGCGGACTTCCTGTTGGAAGCGGCGGCCACGCTCGGGGACTCGAAGCTCCAGGAGCGCACGAACGCGGTGGCGGGCGGCATCCTGCGCGGAATCTCCGAGCACGGCTACCTCTTCGGCCTGCAAGGCAGCACGGAGACGCCGGGCATGATGGTGGGCCTGGCGGGCATCGCCTACGGACTGGCGCGGCTGGCCATGCCGGAGCGGGTGCCCTCGCTGCTGACGGTCGCGCCTCCACGAATCGTCCGAGGTGAAGGGCTGGGCACCCCGGATGGCCGTCCCTCCAGCCGCAACCAGGAGCTGTCATGAGCCAGAAGAAGGACCACATCCTCCGTGCGTGGCGTGACCCCGAGTACTTCAACAGCCTGTCGTCGGAGGAGCGCGCGGCCCTGCCCGCCAACCCCGCCGCCGAGCTGGAGTTGGGGGACGACCTCCTGGAGGTCATCACCGGCGGCGACTTCTGCCTGCCCGGCCAGTCCAGCGCCCAGTGCACGCCGTGCCCGCCGCGGCACTGTCTCTGATTCGCCCCCCCTTTCCTGTCCAGGAGCAGTCATGAGCAAGAAGCAACACATCCTCCGTGCGTGGCGTGACCCCGAGTACTTCAACAGCCTGTCGTCGGAGGAGCGCGCGGCCCTGCCCGCCAACCCCGCCGCCGAGCTGGAATTGAGCGACGAGGTCCTGGAGAGCATCTCGGGTGCGGACAGCTGCGAGCAGTTCGGCAGCTACTACTGCACGCCGTGCCCGCCCTACGTGTGCATGTAGCGAAGGCCCAGGGGGGCTGGTTCAGTCCCGGACCAGTCCCCCACTCCCTGCGCTAACATCCCCCCGCGATGCAGCCACCCACCGACGGCCGCCCCTCCATCTTCCGCAAGGAAGCCCTGGCGCACTACCAGCGCGTCGTGCAGGACGAAGGTGACCTGCTGCGCATCGGTGGACAGTGGACGCGGTGGACGTTCGCGCTCCTGTTCGTCTTCGGCCTCGCGCTGGCGATGGGTGTCCTGGCGTGGCCGGCGCTCATTGCGCCAGAAGGAAACGTGCCGCCATGACGGCCGAGGCGCCGCAGCAGCCCCAGCGCCGGTGGAGGCTCGGCCTGCGCAAGCGCGTGCCCGAAGTGCGGCAGATGACGATGACGGACTGTGGCGCCGCCTGTCTGGCCATGGTGCTGGCCTACCACGGCCGCCACATGGGCCTGGACGCGGTGCGCGACGTGACAGGCCCCGGACGTGACGGCGCCAGCGCGAAGGCGCTGAAGGCCGCCGCCCAGAAGCTGGGCCTGCGCGTGCGCGCCATCTCCGTGGACCTGGACCGGCTGCCCTTCCTGCCTCCGGCCACCATCCTCCACTGGCGCTTCACGCACTACGTCGTCTTCGAGCGCCTGGGCCGCGGCTGGGTCGAGGTGGTGGACCCCGACCAGGGCCGCCGCCGCGTCTCCATGGAGCAGTTCAGCCAGTGCTTCACCGGCGTGGCCCTGCTGCTGGAGCCGTCCGAGAACTTCCAGCCGGGCCACACGCGGCGCGGGCCCTACCGCTACCTGGTGCCCCTGGTGAAGCGGCAGGCCGGCACGCTGGTGAAGGTGCTCGCGCTGTCCGCCGTGCTCCAGGTGCTGACGCTGGCGGTGCCGCTGCTCACCGGCATGGTGGTGGACCGCGTGGTTCCGCGGCAGGACTACTCGCTGATGGGCGTGCTGTCCGCGGCGCTCGCGGGCGTGCTGCTCTTCGAGCTGCTCACGTCGGTGGTGCGAGGCCAGCTCCTGGTGGAGCTGCGCACACGGCTGGACTCGCAGATGACGCAGGGGCTGCTGGACCACCTGGTGAGCCTGGCCTACCCGTTCTTCCAGCTCCGGCCCGCGGGCGACCTGCTGACGCGGCTGGGCTCGCAGCAGGCCATCCGCGAACTGCTCTCCACCGGCCTGCTGTCCAGCGCGCTCGACGGTGCGCTGGTGCTCCTCTACCTGGGCCTGCTGCTGGTGGCGGATGCGTCGCTGGGGCTGCTGGTGGTGGGGCTGGGCCTGTTGCAGGTGCTGGTGTTCGCGCTGCCCCGGGCCCGACAACGCAGCCACCTGTCGCGCAGCCTGGACATGGGCGTGCGCAGCCAGAGCTACCTGATGGCCATGCTGTCCGGCATGCAGACGCTCAAGGCCTTCGGCGTGGAGGACCGCATGGTGGGCAGCTACGCCAACCTCTACGTGGACCTGCTCAATGTGGAGCTGGAGCGAGGCCGCCTCTCCGCGTGGCTGGACGCGCTGACGGGCACGCTGCGCCGCGTGTCCCCCCTGGTGTTGCTGTGCGTGGGCGCGTGGCGCGTGCTGGACGGCGCGATGTCCCTGGGACAGATGCTGAGCATCAACGCGCTGGCCACCGCGCTGCTGGTGCCCCTGTCCAACCTGCTGGGCACCGGCGGGCAGCTCCAGTTCCTGAGCACGTACCTGGAGCGCATCAACGACGTGCTGGACACGCCCCCCGAACGCGACGCGGCGCACCGGGGCCGCGCGCCCACGCTGCGCGGCGCCGTCACCCTGGAGGACGTGCGCTTCCGCTACAACCCCCACTCCGCCTGGGTGGTGCAAGGCGTGTCGGTCAGCGTGGAGCCGGGGCAGATGGTGGCGCTCGTCGGCCGCTCGGGCGCGGGCAAGAGCACCCTGGCGCACCTGCTGCTGGGGCTCTACCTGCCCACCTCCGGACACGTCCGGTACGACGGCGCGGAGCTGGGCGAGCTGGACCTGCGCGCGGTGCGCAGCCAACTGGGCGTGGTGTTGCAGGATGCCTCGTTCTTCAACGCGTCGCTGCGGGAGAACATCACCCTGAGCGACCCGGACCTGGACATGGACCGTGTCGTGGAGGCCGCGAAGCTGGCCCACATCCACGACGACATCATGGCCATGCCCATGCAGTACGACACGCCGCTGACGGACCGGGGCCTCTCCATGTCCGGCGGCCAGCGGCAGAGACTGGCCCTGGCGCGCGCCCTGGTGCGCAGGCCCGCCATCCTCCTGCTCGATGAAGCCACCAGCGCCCTGGACGCAACCACCGAGGCGCACGTGCAGCAGGCGCTGGCGTCCCTGAAGTGCACGCGCGTCGTCATCGCCCACCGGCTCAGCACGGTACGCAACGCCGACACCATCCTCGTCATGGAGGCCGGCAAGGTAGTGGAGGTCGGCCGGCACCAGGAGCTGCTGGAGCGCCAGGGCACCTACGCGTCGCTGGTGAATGCACAACGGGAGGAGCGCACCCAGGCGACGGGCTGAGGCGCCTGGAGTACGCGTCGGGACTCATGAACATCCTGCGCCCCGTCATCCACGCGCACGCCAGCCGGCCCGCGTCGCCACCGTGAAACGCGCGGTGGGCCCTCGAAGCGCGAAGGCCCACCGCGAAACAGCCGGCTCAGTCGTAGCGGCTGGTGAGCTTCAGCGTCCACGAGCGCAGCGTGCCGCTGCCCACGCCAGACGGGTTGGCGACGTGCAGCTTCCACTGGCCGTTGATGCTGCCGTCGCGCGGAATGCCCCGCGTCACGACGATGCGCGAGGGCGGCGTGCCCTCGTTCGGGCCGTCCCACAGCAGGGCCGTCTCACCACCCGGGTCCTCCAGCGTCAGCACCAGCCGGTGCGGCGCGGTGTGGACGATGTCCAGCTCCACGTTGATGTCCATGGGCACCGTGGCCAGCCCCACCACGACGAGCGGCGCCGTCAACAGCGGGCTCGTCGACTGGAGCCGCAGGTCCGAGTACTCGGTGAAGGAGGCGCCCATCCACGCCGGAGCGCAGTAGCCCTCCACCCAGCCGGACGCCAGACCGATGCAGATGAGCTCCGCCGACGGGCACGCCACGAAGCGGGAGCACACGTCCCCATTGCCCGCGAGGGGCGAGGTGTCCACGCAGCGGCCATAGGGGCTGGAGCCATCTCCGGGCCGGCCCTCACAGACGAGCCCGGGCTGACAGATGCCAGGGCCCGTGCACGGGTCACCTTCGGCCGCCTGCTGCGTGTGGGCCTTGAGCTGCCCCATCGTGACGGCGTCCACGTTCGCCAGCCGCGACAGCTGCACCATGTGGAGGATGGGACGCGCCGCGACCAGGCTCTGCACCGCCGCCGCGGGGATGCCGAAGACAGTCTCCAGGTTCGACGCGCTCTCCGTGTTCGCGGCGAGGATGGCGCGGCGGGCCTCCGCCACGTTGAAGGCCACGCCGTGGAACGTCCCCACGTGCCCGTCGACCGGCAGCTCCACGCGGCCCGTGCCCTTGGCGTACGCCTCCAGCGCCGCGAGCGCCGCGGGGCCCACGTACGGCACCGCGTCCACCTGCTCGATGCTCACGAAGCGGCGGTCATCGCCCGTGTGGAGCACGCCATCCGGCCCCTCGCGGAAGTCAATCAGCGCCTGCGCCGCCGGGGCGTCCAGCGGCACCTCCAGGTCCAGCACGGTGTAGGAGATGGAGGAGTCGTTGAGGAAGGACAGCACCCCCTCGGCGGCGGGCGTACCGGTGGCCAGCGCCTGGGCCTGCGTTCCGAGCACGACAGCCTCGTGCGCGGTGTCCGTGGACGTCGGGGCTCCGCAGCTGATCAGCGCCGGAAGAACCGTGGATAGCGAAAGAAACAAGGGAAGTTTGAGTTTCATGCACACCATGTAGCGCAAGACTTGCCCGGCGCACAGGACGTCACCCATGCGTGACGCAATCCAACCGAACCCGTGGGGAATACGCCCACCTCCGTGGCAGTCTTGCGCGTCATGCGAATCCCCCACGCGCTGTCCCTAGGCGCCGCCGCCCTCCTGGCGCTGTCGGCACAGGCTGCCGCCCCCAGCCGTCCTTCCCCCACCCTGCCTCCGGGCTACTGGCCAGAGGAGAAGGTGGCCGAAGTGCTCGCCAAGACGCAGGAGGTCCGCCTGTCACCGGACCTCTCCCGCCTCACGCCCGACGAGCAGGCGGCGGTGAAGGACCTGCTGGAGGTGGGCGCCATCTTCCAGGGGCTCTACGAGTCCTCGCGCCACCATCAGGCGCTCCCGGCTCGCGCGAAGCTGGAGGCGCTGGACAAGAAGCTGGGCAGCCCCAAGCGCACACAGGACCTGCTCACGTTGTATCGCCTGTACCAGGGCCCCATCGCCAGCACCCTGAGCAACGCGCGGGAGGCGTTCCTCCCGGTGGACGCGCAGGTGTCCGCGCGCAACGTGTACCCGGTGGACGTCACGCGGGCGGAGGTGGACGCCTTCCTGGCCGCGAACCCCGGCGAGCGCCAGTCCCTGCTGAGCGAGAAGACGGTGGTTCGCCGCGCCACGGCCGCCAACCTGCGCCAGGACGTGAAGGTCCTCCAGACGCACCCGGTGCTGGACACGCTGCATCCGGGCCTGCGCCAGGCTCTGCAAGCGAAGGCGAAGCGGCCCGACGCCAAGGCGCTCTACGCGGTGCCCTACGCCGTGGCCTATGGGCCGGAGCTGGTGAAGGCCTACGGGCTGGTGATGCGCGCAGCGCAGCGGCTGGAGGCCAGCGACGTGGAGCTGGCGCGCTACCTGCGCAACCGCGCGCGCGACCTGCTCACCAACGACTACGAGAGCGGCGACGCGGCCTGGGTGACGGGCCGCTTCCAGAAGCTCAACGTGCAGTTGGGCGCGTATGAGACGTATGACGACGCGCTCTTCGGCGTGAAGGCGTTCCACAGCCTGTCGGTGCTGCTGAGCAACGAGGCGGCCACGCAGGAGCTGCGCAAGCGCCTGGGCGGGCTCCAGGCGGTGGAGGACGCGCTGCCCTACGCCGCGAAGAAGCGCGTGCGCGAGGACATCCCCGTGGGCGTCTACGACGTCATCGCCGACTTCGGCCAGTCGCGCGGCACCAACACCGCGAGCATCCTCCCCAACGACGCGCTGGCCGCGCGCCGCTATGGCCGCACCATCCTCCTGCGGGAGAACATCATGCGGAACCCGGACCTCTTCGCGTCCGACGAGCGCATCTGGCGCGCCGCGGTGGTGGACGCCCACGCCAAGGAGCTGGTCTCCGAAGGCAACTTCCAGCGCACCCTCTGGCACGAGGTGGGCCACTACCTGGGGCCGGACCGAGACCAGAAGGGGCGCACGCTGGACGACGCGCTGGAGGACTACGCGGGCGCCGTGGAGGAGATGAAGGCGGACCTGGTGAGCCTCTTCTCGCTGCATGACTTCCACAAGAAGGGCACGCTCGACGCCGCCGGCCTGCGCGCGGTGCAGGCCTCCGGCATCCGCCGCACGCTCCAGAACGTGCGCCCGCGCGAGGACCAGCCCTACCAGCGCATGCAGTTGGTGCAGTTCAACTGGTTCCTGGAGCACGGCCTCCTCCAGGCGGACCCGCAGACGGCGCGCCTGAGCATCCACTACGACAAGTACCCGGCCGTCGTGACGTCGCTGCTGGAGAAGGTGCTCGCGCTCCAGCACGGCGGTGACAAGGCGGCCACCGCGGCCTTCTTCCAGCGGTGGAGCGCCTGGACGCCGGAGCTGCACGAGAAGCTGGCGGCCCGCATCCGCGAGGCGCAGGGCGCCCGCTTCCGGCTGGTCCGGTACGACGCGCTGGGGGACTGAGCGTCCCGCATCCGGTCCCCGCGAAATCCGCGCGGGGACCGTGTCAGGGTTGGCGCGCGCACGCGTCGGAGGTGCCCCCCACACACCGCCACCCTTGATGCGAGGCTTCTGGATGCCAGGCTCCCGACGTCCGTCTCACGCGCGCGCCATCCTCTTCGGCCGGAATCCCACCCAGGACGACCCCTTCGACGTGGAGGCCGACGCGGCCGAAGCGCTCGGGGTCGACACCTACCAGGCAGACCTGGGCGCCCTCCTCTCCGGCAATGCCGAGCAGGCGCTCTCCACCCTCCCTGAGCGCGGCAGGCTCCGGCTCCTCTACCGCGGCTGGATGCTGACGGAAGAGGAGTACACCGCGCTGGACGAAGCCGTGTCCGCCCTGGGGCACCGGCTGACGACCACGCCCGAGCAGTACGCGGCGGCGCTCTACCTGCCCAACTGGTACCCCCGGCTCTCCCGCTACACCGCCCGCAGCGTCTGGACGGAGGGCCTGGACGCGGCGGAAGCCTGGCACGCGGCCCAGGCGCTCGGCTCGCAGCCCTGGCTGGTGAAGGACCACGTGAAGTCGGCCAAGGAGCGCTGGGATGACGCCTGCTTCATCCCCGAGGGTACGACGCAGGCGCGCTTCGAACAGATTTGCGCCAACCTCGTCGATGAGCGCGGAGACCGCTTCGAGCGGGGTCTCGTCGTCCGGAAGTTCCTCCCCTTCAAGACGTACGGACGGACACCCTCGGGCCCGGCCCACCTCGAGTTCAGGCTCTTCTTCGGAGGCGGCCGGCTCCTCGCCGCCGAGCCGTACCACGAGTTCGACGTCGACGTGCCGGACTTCACCGGCTTCGAGCCCCTGGCCCGGCGCATCGACTCGCCCTTCCTCACCCTGGACGTGGCCATGCTCCAGGACGGGGGCTGGGCGGTGGTCGAGGTGAACGACGGCGGCGTCTCCGGACTGCCCCCCGGGCTGGATCCGCGCACGCTCTTCGAAGCCCTGCTCGCCCCCCGCTAGCGCGGCGTCGGACGTGCGCGCGCGGCCCCTGCCCTTTGAGCAGGGGCGTGTGGCGCGCTGAGCGGTGCGCCGCTGCTTTCACCCTCCCCCCGGATGCGCACAGTTTCGGACAGGACCCTATGACCGGGAGGAAGGCATGGCACAGCCAGGCAGGCGTCGCATGTACCTGGGGATGGCCGGCACGGCCGTGATGCTGTTGGGAGGCTGTGCCTCCCATCGCTCCAGCGCGAAGGTGGACAAGCAATGGGTGGCGCGCGTCCCACCCGGCGAGCTGGGAAACGTGCGCGAGGCGCAGCTCACGGAGGACCATGCCCGGGAGCAGATCACCCGCACCCAGGTGGCCAGACAGGACGCCGAGGCGGAGCGCGAAGTCGCCCAACGCAACGAGGACGCCGCGAAGTCCCGCCACGAAGCAAGTGAGGCAGCGCTCGAGGCCGCGCAGGCAACGGGTGACGTCGCGGCCATCGAGCGGGCCCAGAACGCCGCCTGCACGGCCCAGCACGCCCTCACCCTGGCCGAGGCGGAGACGGCCTGGCGCGACGACGCGGTGACGACGTTGAAGTCGCTGGAGGTCATGCGCCAGCGGGAGCTGGACGTGGCCGACGCCCAGCTCGAACAGGCGAAGTACGAAGCCGTCAACGCCAACGCGGACGTCCGGGCGAAAGAGTTGTCCCCAGGGGACTTCTCCAGCGCCGTCGCCGACGCCCGGCGAAAGGCGGCGGATCAGCAGCGCCAGGTGGACGCCAACCTCCAGCGCGAAGATCAGGCCAAGGCGCACTGGCAGCAGTTGCAGGCCCAGGGCTACGGAGGCAGTGGCACGCAGCAGCCCTGAGACGCGCCTTCACCTCGTAGCGCCCCACGTGACAGCGCGGGCCGGAGCACCGTGCTCCGGCCCGCGCCGCCATGCCCGCCTCCCGCTCACTGCGCCTCAGGCCCGCGAGGCGCCTTCCACGGGGGCAGGCCGCCCTGCGGACACACGGGCGTCATGTCGAGCCGGCCATAGAGTCCCTGATCCTCGTCCGCGGGCCCCGCCGTGAAGAAGAGCGTCTCGGCGGGCAGGCCCTGCGCGCCAGTGCCGAAGTGCAAGGACCAGAGTCCGTCGACCTTGACCGGCTGTCCGTCCGGCCGGGTGAGCGCGCCTGCCCAGGCGCCGGAGGCAGGGTCATAGGCGTTGATGGCGCCATCCCCGAAGTTGCCCACCAGCAGGTGGTTGCTGAACTGCCCGAAGCCCGCCGGCGCCAGGGCCATTCCCCACGGCGCATTGAGCGTGCCCTGAGAAGCGAACCGCCGCAGCAACTGCCCGTTCATGTCGAAGGCGTTGATGTAGCCCGCGCCCACGCCGGGGACATCATCCGAACGCTCCTTGTCCTGCTGCGCATACGAGACATAGAGGGTGCCCTCGATGTTCTCGATGTTGAAGGGCGCGTAGCCGGCGGGCAGTGACGGGTCCGCGAAGGCGCCCGGCATCGGCATGGGCGTGAAGCTGGAGTTGAAGACGTCGATTCGACCGTTCCGGAAGTCCGCCGCGTACAGCCTGGCGTCCGCTCCGGTGCCGGCCATCGCCAGCCCCTTGTACACAGAGCCCATCGCGGAGTTGTCCGCCACGATCTTGGCCGAGGCCTCGTCCACCGCGGGTGCCCAGGCGGCCAGGACGCCATCCTCCGTGGCGAAGATGAAGCGAGCGGGCCCCGAGACACCTGTCCCTGTCACGACGAATGCGTCCGAGCCATTGAACACCACGCCGGTGGGCTCTCCCGACTCGGTCTCTCTTGGCGGCGCGGGGATGCCCACGATGAGGGGCTGCTGAACCCCATTGCCGTCATACAGCGTTGAGGTGCCCGTGCCCTCGTTCGCCACCCACGCGATGCCCGTCGGGTTGAAGGCAAGCCCCCAGGCGTTGACGAGGTGCGGATCGACATGCTCGGCGCCAAGCGCCGGACTGTTGGCCACGAGGTTGCGTTGTGTGTAGCCGCCCGCCACCGAGCAGTCAGTCGGAGGCGCGGGTGGCATTGCCGCCCTGGCGACCGGGACGACGAGGACCGCGACCGCCGCGGACAACACACCTTGCGTCAACGTGGACCTGCGAGTGTTCATCATGATTCCCCCTCTGAGACGGCGAACCGCCGTGTGCTCATTGAGCAACAAGTTGGGAGGGCGTCTCCGGATGAACAACCGGCACTGCTGCCCAGGACCATTGCACACCGGACGGCAGAATCCGGCCCGCGGGGGCTGCCTGCACTACTCGCCTCGGGACGCCTTGTCCTCGCGCCACCAGTGGCTCATGCGCTCATGAATCTCCGCCTCGTAGCCTTCCTTGCTCGGGCGATAGAAGACGGAACGCTCCAGCGGGGCGGGCAGGTACGTCTGCCCGGGCACGTAGTGGTCCTTGAAGTTCCAGGGCGTCTGGTAGCCCTTGCCGTGCCCCAGCTCCTTCATCAGCTCGGTGGGCGCGTTGCGGATGTGGAGCGGAGGCTCCGCGTTGGGGTGCTCCTGGAGCGCCGCCATCGCCGCGTCCAGCGCCGCATAGGCACGGTTGCTCTTCTTCGCCGTGGCCAGCAGGACGACGGCGTGCGCCACGCAGATGCGCCCCTCCGGCATGCCCATGGCGTGGAAGGCCTCCTCGCAGTCGCGCACGATGCTGATGGCCTCCGGCATCGCCATGCCCACGTCCTCCACGGCAATCACCTTGAGCCGTCGCCACAGTGACGCCACGTCGCCCGTCTGGAGCAGCTTCGCCGCCCAGAAGACGGCGCCCTGGACGTTGGAGCCCCTGCACGACTTCTGCAGCGCGCTCAACAAGTCGTAGTGCTGGTCGCCGTCCTTGTCGTGGCGGGACAGGCTGGTGCCCACCGCCTCGCGCGCCGTCTCGGGCGTAATCTCCGCGCCGTCCGCGGTGAGGCTGGCCGCCAGCTCCAGCGCGCCCAGCGCCTTGCGCACGTCGCCCACGCCGCCCTTCGCCAGCAGCGTCAGCGCCTCCTCCCCCACCGTCAGGTTGCGCGCGCCCAAGCCCCGCTTCGAGTCACCGAGCGCCCGCGTCAGCGCCGACTGGATGTCCGCGACGGTGAGCTCCTTGAGCTGGAACACGCGGCACCGGCTGACGAGCGCGGGGCGGACCTCGAAGCTGACGTTCTCCGTGGTGGCGCCCAGGAGGACGAAGAGGCCGCTCTCCACGTGGGGCAGCGCCTGCTCCTGCACGTTCTTCGCCCAGCGGTGGATTTCGTCGACGAAGAGGACGGTGCGGCGGCTGTACTGGTTGCGCAGGCGCTCGGCCTCGGCCACCACCTCGCGGATGCGGGGGATGCCATCCGACACGGCGGAGAGAATGACGAACTCCGCGTCCACACCGGTGGCCATCATCCGCGCGAGCGTCGTCTTGCCCACGCCTGGAGGCCCCCAGAAGAGGGAGGACACGATGGCCTTGCGCTCGATGAGCTGGCGCAGCGGACGGCCCGGGCCCAGCAGGTGGGACTGGCCGATGAACTCGTCAGGCGTGCGAGGCCGCATCCGCTCCGCCAGGGGCGCGAAGCGATTCACGTCGACAGAGGCGGAGAAGAGGTCAGGTCCAGCGCTCATCGGGCCGCAGGCTCTCCCCTCCGTGGCCCAGGGTCAATCGTCCGAATCGAGCGGCTCGACGAGCACCTGTCCCAATGTCAGGTCGTTCAACGCGGTCCGCAGGGCCTCCACCTGGGTGACGGGCAGCTCCAGCCGGTACCCCACGGTGGCCGAATACTCCTCCGCCAGCACCTGCACCTCGTAGGACGGCAGCAGGCGGCGCAGCCCATCGACGTGGGTGTACTCCACCTCGACGGCCAGTCGCGTCTTGCGCACACGCTCCGTGGTGGGGAGGCTTTCGAGCGCCTGCTGGACGCCAGCGGTATAGGCGCGCACCAGCCCGCCCTTCCCCAGCAGCGTTCCGCCGAAGTACCGGGTGACGACCATGGCCACGTCGCCCACGCCCCCGTGGAGCAGGGCGGTGAGCATGGGCCGGCCGGCCGTCCCATGGGGCTCGCCGTCGTCGCTCATGCCCACCTGGGCGGTGGAGCCCGGAGGCCCGACGACGAAGGCCCAGCAGTTGTGGGTGGCGTCGGCGAACTCCTCGCGGACGCGGGCGATGAAGGCCTTCGCCTCCTCCACGGTGGGCGCATGGGCGGCCGTGGTGATGAAGCGGCTCTTTTGGATGTCCTGCTCCACCCGGTGGAGCCCGGCCGGGATGGGGTAGCGCTTCTCGTCCATGGGTGCGGTGGCTTGCGCAGTGTCTCATATCGCCAGCAGCCGTCCCCCCGCCACAGGCCGACGCGAAGGAAGAATCTGGAGGCGGCGCCGCGTTCCGGCCCAACGCCGATGTCCGGCCCCTGACACCCCATGCTCAACGCCCTCTCCCGCCGCCTGGCCGCCCTGCTCTCGCTGAGCCTCCTCTCCCTCGTGGGCATGCCCGCGGAAGCTGCTCGGAACACCGCCCCGCCTCAAGCGAGTGCCGAGGCCCGAACCTGCGGCCCCGTACAGGACCCGGACTGGATTCGAGGCGCCGTCGTGTACGGCGTCGTCCCGCCCCTCTTCGGGGAGCAGCCCTTCAAGGCCGTCACCGCGAAGCTGGACTACCTGCGAGACCTGGGCATCGACGTGCTCTGGCTGTCACCGGTGAACACGACGACGGACCCGGGGGACTTCGGCTACGCCGTCACCGACTACTTCGACGTCCGCCCTGACTACGGCACGAAGGCCGACTTCAAGGAACTCATCGACCAGGCGCACGCGCGCGGCATGAAGGTGATGATGGACTTCGTGCCCAACCACACGTCGAACGCGCACCCCTACTTCCGGGACGTGCTCGCGAAGGGCAAGCAGTCGCCGTACTACGGCTACTACGACCGCGACGCCCAGGGGCAGCCGACGCACTACTTCGACTGGAAGCACCTGCCGAACCTCAACTACGACAACCCGAAGGTCACCGCGATGGTGCACCGGGCCTTCCAGTATTGGGTCCGCGAGTTCGACGTGGATGGCTTCCGCGTGGACGTGGCCTGGGGCGTGAAGGAGCGGCGCCCTGGCTTCTGGTGCGACGTGTCCACGGCGCTGCGGAAGGAGAAGCCAGACGTGTACCTGCTCGCGGAGGCGAGCGCGCATGACCCGTACTTCGTGCGCAACGGCTTCAATGCGGCGTATGACTGGAGCGCCTCGCTGGGCCACTGGGCCTGGGAGGGCGTCTTCGAGGACCGCCAGCAGGTGGCTCCGAAGCTGTACGCGGCCCTGAGGGGCGGGCAGACGCCCGAGGACCGCGTGGCCCGCTTCCTCAACAACAACGACACGGCGAAGCGCTTCATCGGCCGCCATGGCCCCGGCTCGACGCGGGTGGCCGCCGCGCTGCTCCTCACCCTGCCCGGCATCCCCATCGTCTACACGGGCGACGAGGTGGGCGCCGAGTACGAGCCCTACCAGGAGCCACCGCCCCTCTCCTGGGATGAGGACCCACACGGCCTGCGGGAGCACTACCGGAAGCTCATCGACCTGCGGGACACGCACCCCGCGCTCGCTGGTGGCGCCTGGGTGCCGGTCCCCGTGAAGGACAACCCCTCCGCGATGGCCTACCTGCGCCATCAGGACGGGGCGAGCGAGCCCGTGCTCGTCGTGCTGAACTTCGGGCCCGCCAGGACGCTGCGCCTGTCCCTCCCCCAGGCCTACGCAAGCCTGTCCAGGCATGCGTCCCTGAAGGACCTGCTGGGCGAACGAGATGTCCCCATCCGCGCCGAGGGGACGCGGCTCGAGGTGGCAATGCCTGCGTCGGGCGCGGTGCTGCTCACGCCCCGAAGCTGAGCGCGCGCGGGGAAGACGTTCCCCCCGTGGGTGGTTTCAACTTCACGAAGCAGCGCTCCGAAGAAGGCTGCACGTAAGGTCGTCACCGAGTCTGAAACTCGACGTGGCGCCCGTGGCCCCACGGTCTCCGTGGGGTCCTTGGCCCGTCGACTCATCTCACTGAAGTGGGTGCATGCCCCTTCGCACGCGACTGCTTCGTCCTTTTTGAAGGGAGCGCCTCCGAGCGCTCACGCCTGACGCAGCACCAGCAGCCGAAGCTCCGTCATGTCCTCGATGGCGTACTTCACGCCCTCGCGGCCGATGCCCGAGCCCTTCACGCCCCCGTAGGGCATGGTGTCGACGCGGAAGCTCGGCACGTCGCCCACGACGACACCGCCCACCTCCAGTTCGTCCCAGGCCTTCATCGCCCGCGACAGGTCCTGCGTGAAGAGGCCCGCCTGGAGCCCGAAGCGCCCGCTGTTCACCTGGGCCAGTGCTTCGTCGAAGCGGTCAAAGGACTGGAGCAGGACGACCGGGCCGAAGGCCTCCTCTGTACTCAGCGCCGCATCGGCGGGCACCGCCTCCAGCACCGTGGCATCGAGCACCGAGCCCCGCCGTCCGCCCCCCGTGAGGACCCGCGCTCCACGCTGTACGGCCTGCTGAATCCAGCCCTCCAGGCGCCGCGCCGCGGGCTCATCAATCATGGGCCCCAGCGTCGTGGCCTCGTCCGACGGATTGCCCGGCCGCAGCGCCTTCGCTCGTTCAACGAGCTTCTCGCGAAGCGCGTCGTACAGCGACGCATGGACCAGCACGCGCTGCACCGAGATGCAGCTCTGCCCCGCCTGGAAGAAGGCCCCCTGCGCCACCCGGTCCGCGATGAAGTCCAGCGGCGCGCCCGGCGCCTCGTCCACCACGCACGCCGCGTTGCCGCCCAGCTCCAGCACCACCTTCTTCCGGCCCGCCCGCGCCTTCAGCTCCCAGCCCACCTTCTCCGAGCCCGTGAACGAGAGCAGCTTCAGCCGGTCGTCCTCGATGAGCGGCCCGATGTCGTCCAGCCGCACGGGCAGCACGGAGAATGCCCCCTCGGGCAGCTCCGTCTCCGCCAGGACCTCCGCCATGATGAGCGCGCTCACCGGCGTGCGGTCCGAAGGCTTGAGGATGAACGGGCAGCCCGCGGCGATGGCCGGCGCCACCTTGTGCGCCACCAGGTTGAGCGGGAAGTTGAACGGGGTGATGAACGAGCACGGCCCCACCGGCACGCGCTGGGTGAAGCCCCGGTAGCCCGCGGCGCGCTTCGACACCTCCAGGTTCAGCACCTCGCCCCCGCCGCGCACGGCCTCCTCGGCGGCGGCCTTGAAGGTGTCGATGAGCCGGTCCACCTCTCCCCGCGCGTCGCGCAGCGGCTTGCCTGCTTCGATGCAGAGCGCCAGGGCCAGCTCCTCCGCGCGTTCGCGGAAGCGGCGCACGCAGTGTTCGAGCACCGCCTGCCGCGCGTACGGCGCCAGCTTTCGCATGGGCTCGGCGGCGCGCACGGCGGCGGCGATGGCTTCCTCGACAGCCGCGGCGTCCGCGACCGCGACGTGCGTCACGACCTCACCCGAGTACTTGTGGGTGACGGCCAGCGCCGCGTTGGGCTGCCGGGGCCGGTTGGCCAGGTAGTACGGATAACGTTCAGCCAGCATGGTGTTCCTCCA
Source organism: Myxococcus virescens (assembly GCF_900101905.1). Taxonomy (NCBI): domain Bacteria; kingdom Pseudomonadati; phylum Myxococcota; class Myxococcia; order Myxococcales; family Myxococcaceae; genus Myxococcus; species Myxococcus virescens. The sequence goes on from NZ_FNAJ01000024.1 coordinate 53,323, forward strand.
GTGTTCGCGAACCGCCGTCCCCCTCAGAGCGCGGCGAGTTCCTCCGCGCCCGCGCCGAGCGCCCGTGCGTTGTCCGAGTAGTCGATGGGCACGTCGATGACGTGGACGCCGCTCGACGCCAGGCAGCGAGCCAGCGTCGCGCCGAACTCCGTCGCGCTGGTCGGCCGGTGGCCATGGGCCCCATACGCCTCCGCGTAGCGAACGAAGTCCGGGTTCCCCAGCGCCATGCCGAAGTCCGGCAGGCCCATCTCCCCCTGCTTCCAGCGAATCATCCCGTAGCCGTCGTCGCGCACGACGACCACCGTCAGGTCCAGGCCCAGCCGGACGGCCGTCTCCAGCTCCTGCGAGTTCATCATGAACCCACCGTCTCCGCAGACCGCCACCACCTTGCGGCGGGGATGCACCAGCTTCGCCGCGATGGCCGACGGCAACCCTGCCCCCATCGTCGCCAGCGCGTTGTCGAGCAGCAGCGTGTTGGGCCGGCGCGTGCGGTAGTAGCGAGCGAACCACAGCTTGTACATGCCGTTGTCCAGGCACACGATGCCGTCGTCCGGCAGCGCGCGCCGCAGCTCGGCGACGAGCCGCGCGGGGTAGATGGGGAAGCGGTCGTCATCCCCACCGTGCGCGAGCTGCGCCTCGAGTCCCGCGCGGAACTTCTCGAAGGGCCCGAAGTCCCAGTGCACGCGAGGCCCCAGCCCTTCACCGATGCGCCACACCGCGTTCGCGATGTCGCCCGTCACCTCCAGCTGCGGGAAGTACACGGGGTCCACGGCCGCCGAAGAGAAGTTGAGATGCACCACCGTGCGGCGGCTGTCGCGCATGAAGAACGGCGGCTTCTCGATGACGTCGTGGCCCACGTTGATGATGCAGTCCGAGACCTCGATGGCGCGGTGGACGAAGTCCCCCTCCGACAGCGCCGCCGTGCCCAGCCACAGGGGATGCGACTCGTCCACGACACCCTTGCCCATCTGCGTGCTGAAGAAGGGAATGCCCGTCTTGTCCACGAAGACGCGCAGCATCTCCGACGTGAGCTTGCGGTTGGCGCCCGCGCCAATCATGAGCAAGGGCCGGCGAGCGGACGCAATCGCCTCCACGGCCAGCGCGATGGACGCCTCATCCGCCACGGGCCGGCGATGGGCGCTGGGCGCCAGCAGCACGGCGTCGGTCGCCTCCCGGGCCACGTCCTCCGGCAGCTCCAGGTGCGTCGCGCCGGGGCGCTCCTCTTCGGCGCGGCGGAACGCCTCACGCACGGCCGAAGGGACATGCTCCGCTGACACGAGCGTGCGCGTCAGCTTCGTCAGGGGGCGCATCATCCCCACCACGTCGACAATCTGGAAGTGGCCCTGCTTGCCAGCCCGGATGGGCTTCTGCCCGGTGACCATCACCATGGGCATGGCGCCGAGCTGCGCGTAGGCGGCGGCCGTGACGAGGTTGGTCGCCCCGGGCCCCAGCGTCGACAGGACGACGCCCGCGCGGCCGGTGAGCCGCCCATACGTGGCCGCCATGAAGCCCGCGGCCTGCTCATGACGGGTGAGCACCAGCCGCATGCCCGCGGCCCGCATGGCCTCGATGACGTCCAGGTTCTCCTCTCCCGGAAGCCCGAAGACGCTGCGCACGCCCTCCGCTTCCAACGCTTTGACGAACAGGTCTGCCGCCTTCATCGGGTGCCTCCTTCACGACCTCGCGATGGGAGAACACTTACGCGCGGGCCATGATTGGTACATTCGTTTGTTCCCATGGCCTCGATAGGCAATGCCTATGATGACGCCATGGAACTGCGCCACCTCCGCTACTTCTCCGCCGTCGCGGACACCCTGCACTTCGGGCGGGCCGCCAGGCGCGTCCACGTCTCGCAGCCCACGCTGTCGCAGCAGATTCGCCAGCTCGAGGAGGAGCTCGGCGCGCCCCTCTTCGAGCGCGCCCGGAGCGGCGTGCGCCTGACGCAGGCGGGCGAGCTGTTCCGCACCTACGCCTCGCGAGCGCTGGAGGACGTGGACGCGGGCAGGGTCGCCGTGGGCGCGCTGCGAGGCCTCACCACCGGCGCCCTGCGCGTGGGCTACCCGCCCAGCATGCGAGGCGTCGTGCTGCCCGCGCTCGCCGCCGTGCTGCGCAGACACCCGGGCCTGGTGCTGAGCGCGGAGGAAGCCGTGGTGCGGCGAGTGGAGCGGCGGCTGGCGGATGGCCGTCTCGACGTGGGGTTGGGCTACGCCCCCGCGCGCTCACCGGACCTGGAGGCGGAGCCCGTCTTCGACAGCAAGCTGGCGCTGGTGGTCGCCAAGGGCCATCCCCTGGCGAAGCTGGAGACCGTGGGCGCGAAGCCCCTGACCCAGGAGCCCTTCGCGCTGCTCTCCCGAGGGTTGCGCGTGCGAGCCCGCGTGGATGCCTGGTTCGCCGCCATCCGGATTGCGCCGCATGTCGCGTTGGAGTCGAACGCCGTGGCCACGGTGCTGGCCACCGTTCGCGCGGGGCTCGCGGTGACGGTGCTCCCGGAGCCACAACTCGCGGACGCCGCGGGGCTGGCGGTGAAGCGGCTCTCCCCTGCGCCCCGGGCCGAACTTGCGGCGCTCCTGTGGCGAAAAGGCGCGCCGCGCACGCCCGCCGCGGAGCTGTTCGCGGCCGAGGTGCGCGGCGCCAGACGCCCGAGCAAGCGATGAGCCCGCTTCAGCGCGTGTCGGGGAGCTGCGTGTAGTCGTGGAAGTTGCCGTGCAGCCGCTCGCCGGGTTCGCCCTCGGTGACGGCCTGGACCAGGTACTTGCCGCCCACGAAGCACCCCTTCCACGAACCGCCGATGCCGCCGAAGACCTCCTCCCGGTCTCCGCGCGAGCGCGGCCCGTTGTGGCCGACCTTGAAGGCCCGCAGCTCGGTGGAGACGCGCTTGCACGTGTCGGGCTCGTCGCAGGCGATGGAGGCGACCAGCGAGCCGTTGGACACGTTCATCTCCGCGATGAGCTCCTCCTCGCTGTCCACGACGACCAGCGTGTCCACCGGGCCGAAGGGCTCGCCGTGGTAGAGCTTGCAGTTGCGCGGCACGTGCAGCAGCGCGTGCGGGGCCAGGTACGCGGAGACGTCCTGGTCCGGCAGGAAGCGCTCCGAATCCAGCCGCCCGGCGAAGAGGGGCACGGCGCCGCGGCCCTCCGCCTCGCTCATATGGCCGTGAAGCTCCTCGACCTTCTGGCTGTTGATGAGCGGGCCGAAGTCGAGCGCGGGTGGCTCACCATCCGGAGTCTCCGCCAACAGCGGGTGGCCCACCTTCAGGGCGGCGACGACGGGCAGGTACGTCTCCAGGAAGCGCGGCATCAGGCTCCGCTCCACGACGAAGCGCGGGTATGCGGTGCAGCGCTGCTTGCCGTACTCGAAGCCCTTCTTGAGCTGCTTCGCCAGCCCGTCCCAGTCGCTGAAGTGCCAGATGCCGTAGGCATTCACGCCTTCCATCTCCAGCATGTAGCGCTTGTTGCGGTCATAGAGGCTGGCCGCGATGTCCCGCCCGTTCGCCTTGCCGCCCACGAAGGACAGGCAGGCGATCTCCGGATTGCGCACCAGCGCGTCACTGAGCTGTCCGCCCGAGCCACTGATGAGCGACACAGGCAGCCCGCAGCGGCGCGCGAGCGCCATGCAGAGCGTCAGCGAGAAGAGCCCACCATCCGTGGGCGTCTTGGCGATGGCGCTGTTGCCCGCGAGCACCTGGACCAGCACCGCGTGGACCAGCACCGACAGCGGGTAGTTCCATGAAGCGATGTTGGAGATGAGCCCCAGCGGACGGCGGCCCTCCACCATGGGCTCGATTTGGGAGACGTACCACTCCACGCCAGTGATACAGCGGTCCACGCTGACGCGGGCCTGCGGCACCGGCTTGCCAATCTCCCAGGCCAGGATGAGGGCCAGCAGCTCGCGCTGCTCACGCAGCAGGGACAGGCACTGGGTGACGCGCTCCTTGCGGGCATCGAGGTCCTGGTGGGCCCAGGTCCGCGCCTCCGCGGCGGCGGCGCTCGCGGCGACGCGCGCGGTGTTCGCATCAATCATGGGCAGGCGGCCCAGGACGGTACCGTCCACCGGGGACAAGTAGGGCTTCCCCTTTCCGGGATGCCCCCATTCACCCGCGATGAGGTTGAGCACTCGGCCAGACGGGTCGAACGCTTCGGGAACGAGCGCCCGGATTCGGCGCTCCAGATTGGACCACTCCGCGTAAGCAGGCACCACACTCGCCATGAACACGCCCTCCCCCGGAAGGAGACCAGGCCGACACTCCACCCGGCATCGGCACATTGCGTCAAGGTGATGGCAAGTGAGGCGCGCGGCAACCGCCGCCCCGCGGCCACGGGTTGCGTCGCTTTTCGCGCGCTGCGCCTTCTTGGCTTCTTCCCAGCGAGCCGCATTGACCTGACAGATTCCGGTGCAAACTGACTACTCAGGAAGTAGCCTCTGCCTGCATGGGGCTCCCTTTCCTGAATCCGGCCCGACTTCCACCCGGAACCCGGGTGGGCCCGTGGCGCCTCATGGACCTGCGAGGCCGAGGCACCTACGGCGCCGTCTACCGGGCCCGGCACATCACGGGCACGCACACCGTGGCCCTCAAGCTGGCCCTGCATGCCCGGGACGAACGCTTCGCGCGCGAGGCCGAGCTGCTGTCCCGCATCCACCACCCCGCCGTTCCCCGGTTGCGAGCGAGCGGGCATTGGCAGCCCGCCAAGGGACCGCCCCACCCCTACCTCGCAATGGACTGGGTGGAGGGCACGCCGCTCTACGATTGGGTCAGCGAGCACCGCCCCACGTCGCGGCAGGTGATGGCCCTGCTCGCGAGGCTGGCGCGAGCGATTGAAGCCACTCACGCGGCCGGGGGTCTGCACCGCGACGTCAAAGGGTACAACGTGCTGGTGCGCGAGGCCGACGGGCAGGCGTTCCTCATGGACTTCGGCTCCAGCCACTACGTGGGCGCCGCGACGCAGACGAGCTCGCCGTTTCCACCAGGGACGCCGGCCTATCGGTCCCCAGAAGCATGGCGCTTCGCGGCGAGTGACTCCGCGCCGCCGTATGCGCCGGGGCAAGCGGATGACGTCTTCGCGCTGGGCGTCACCGCGTTCCGGATGCTCACGGGGCGGTATCCGCCGTCGACGCATCCTGACGTGGCGGAGTCGAGGGTCTGGCACACGGAGCGAGCCCAGGCCCCATCCCCGCGAGACGTGAATGGGCGCTGCTGCCCGGAGTTGAGCGCGTTGGTGTCGCGGATGCTCGCTCCAAGCCTCCATGCGCGAGGCAGCGCACGCGAGCTGGCGGAGTCTCTGGATTCCGCGGTGGCACGGGCGGGCTCGGAGTCGGATGTGCCCCTCATGGTGGGAGGTGCCCTTCACTCCCGTGCATCGGCGCAGTGGAAGGAACGTTCCGTCCTCCATCGGGCCCGACGCCCCCGGTGGCCATGGGTGGCCATCATCGGAGTTGGAGGTCCCCTGGTACTGAGTCTCGGCTGGCGGCCTCGCGCGGGAGCTTCGGTCACCGTGGCGCCCGAGCCTGCTGCGATGTCCGTCGACGCAACGGACGGAGGCACGGTCGCAGTCGGAGACAGTGTGTTCGCGGCGCCGGTATCTCCCATCCAGGCCCCCGTTGCATGGTCGACCATCGCCCTGGAGATGCCACCCCGGCCCTTTCCTGGGCAGACCCGGCCAGACGCATCAGGACGGTGCCCACGCAAGCTCCAAGTCCCCATCAACGGTGGCTGCTGGGTGAAGCTGGCCGTCGATAACCTGAAGGACTGTGACGAGGATGGGTATGTCCACAAGGGCGCCTGCTATGGCCCCGCCTTTCCTCCCACGCGGCCCGCCACGTCGAGCCCCGCCCACTGTCCTACGCGCCACTGAAGCGCAGACCCTGTCGCCCGCCTGCCCGCACCCGACGTCGCTTCGGCAAGGCGCGCCGCTGCGGCATATCCTCCTGTCGATGAAGCCCACCTACACAGTCAGCGCCGTGCGGAACCGGGACGAGTTGGAGCACATCCTGGCGCTGCAACAGAAGAACCTGAAGCAGGCGCTGTCCGCGGACGAGATGCGCTCACAGGGCTTCGTCACGGTTCAGCACGACCTGCCGGCACTGGAACAGATGCACGCCATGGCGCCCAGCATCGTCGCCCGCCACGATGGAGTGCTGGTGGCCTACGCCCTGACGATGCCGCGCGAGGCCCGCGCGCTGGCCCCCGTCCTGGAGCCCATGTTCGCGCTCCTCGACTCGATCGAGTTCCGAAGCAAGTCGCTGCGCGACTCCCGCTTCTACGTGATGGGGCAGATCTGCATCGAGAAGGCGCACCGGGGACAGGGCTTGTTCGACCGGCTCTACCACCAGCACCGGGACCACTTCCGAGATCAGTTCGACCTCATCGTCACCGAGATTTCCGTGCGGAACCTCCGCTCCCTGCGCGCGCACGAGCGGGTCGGCTTCGAGACGATCCACACCTACCGGGACGCGACGGACGAATGGGCCGTGGTCGCCTGGGACTGGGCGCCGCCACGTCCCCCGGACGTCACGCCCGAGGGGAACACGCGCTGAGCGTTGAACCAGCCCCTCATCAAGGGAACTGACGTTGCACACGCGCGCTGAGCCCGATGAGGGCCGCACGGTCCTCCGCGCTGAACATGGCCCCAAAAGCCCGAGCCTCGGCGGAAGGCTCGCGCTGGAAGAACTCCGTCTCGCGCCGAGCGAACTCCGCGATGTTGGCCTCGGTCGCGGGCTGGCTGAGCAACTCTCGCTGCTGCGCGTAGAAGTCCCCCACCTGGCCTGCGCCGAACTCGCGAGCATAGGCCTCCGCGGCAGGCCCCAATCGCGTCAGCGGGCGCGTCACGCCAGAGGATTGAAGCACGGGGCCCACGAGGGGCAGGGCGTGAACCACGGCGCCCGGCAAGGCCCCCGCGGCATGCCCCGCCGTGCCCAGTATCCCCACAGCCCCCGACAGCAAGGGCCGGATGGCCGCCCCGACCGACCCCGGGGGACACTGCCGCGTGACCTCCAGGGCCCGCTGGCGCTGTCCGCCGGATGGAGCGGCACCTTGACCGGAGAGATTCACCAGAGGGGCTGAACGCGGTGGCTCGAAGCGGTCCCGCGAAGGCGGAGGCTGCCGAGCAGCATTCCCAGGCGCCGATGGCGGCGTGGCCACGGAATCCCGAACGCGGGACGTGGATGGCGCCACGGAGGGGCGAGGCGCGACTCCAGGACGAATCGGACGGGTGTTCCCCATGGCGGAGAACATACCACAGGCTATTCACGAAAAACAGACCTCGCACCCGACCCTTTCGTTCGCCCCTCGGCAGCGCACGCAATGACTCATCCGCTGTAGCCCCAAGCGACGTGTCACGTTGAAAACAGACACCAGACACATCCAATCCCTCATCATCCCTCCACGCCTTGGGAGGCCGAAAAACCACGGCATCGGGCAAGGGACGCCCAGGGTCGTTTCAGAGGGAGACGGGCACCCTATCGCGACGGGAAGAGGGCCATTTCCATACCTGGAGTGCACAATCCCGGAAACAAATTTGTGACACGAAACAAACACGAATCCGGATTGCCAGGAGCATTCGAGTCTGATGTATTAAATACGTCTCACTTCGTTGTCCCCCCTAGCAGGAGTTCCCCCGATGCGTCGTTATGTTGGATCTGCCTTCCTCGCCGCCGGTCTGCTCGTTGGCTGTGGTCCGAGCGAAACCGAAACGCCCACGCAGCAACCCCAGGAGCAGCAGCAGGGGCTGCTGACGGAGGCTGACGTGGACGTTGCCACCGAGTGCCAGGGCATTCTCCAGTTCGTCAATGAAGCGACGTTCAACACGCTGGACGCCTATCTGCCCAGCAACGTCGTCCACAACCTGGTCAACCGGCGAGCGGTTTCGCAGTTCGTCTCCCTGGCGGACATCTCCTCCGTGGCGCTGGTCGGTCCGGCGCGTCTGCAGCAGATCGAGCAGGGCGCCCGGAGCCAGGACTACATCGACGCGGACTGCTACGGCATCGCGGATGGGCTGGCCCTGTCGCGGGATGACGCGTCCGCCATCGTGTCGCTGGTGAACAGCGTCAGCTCCACCGAGCTGCACGACATCCTCCCCTACGCGTGGAATGGTGCGCTGAACCTGCGCAACCAGCGCCCGTTCACGAACGCGGACGCTATCGCGAACACGACGGGCATCGCCGACGTGAGCTTCCGCAACCTCCGCAACGCGGCCACGCTGAGCCGTCCGTTCGAGGCGCTCATCAACGCGGTGAACAACCTGCCGCGGCCTCACGGTGGTGTGTTCATGGCGCGCCACTTCGACTGGTGGGCGAACATGAACGGCAATTTCTACAACTTCCAGGTCCAGGAGTGCTTCGGCGAAAGGACGGAGCGGGTGTCCGATCCGCAAGACCACCGCGGGACGAATGCTGACGCCGCCGAGGTCCGCGCCCATGTCGAGGCGTTCGTCAACGCTGCCGCGAGCTTCGGCACGTTGGATCCGGCAGTGAAGGCCGCCGGTCTGGCCAACCTGAACACCCTGATCGAGGGCCGCTCGTTCTTCGGCTGCTCCTACGGCTACGCGCGTGACGGCTGGAGCGACCACAGCGCGACGTTCTTCGTCGACGCCGAGTCCGGCTTCAGCGTGTACACGGACCGCTACTATTCAGAGTGATTCACCGGCGCTCCGGACGGGGCTGAACGGCCCGTCCGGGGCGCAGCAGGCTTGAAGCAAGCGGAGGGCGCTCGGCGAGTTCCCCTCAAGCGAGTGGAACTTTCGGGACTTCTCGCCGTCCAAATCAGGCGAAGCGCGAGTCCAGCTTCGTGAGCTGGCTCGTGAAGCCTTCCTGCTGCATCTTCGTGAACTCCTCGCTGTGCATCGCGTCCAGCATCACCACCATCCGAACGCCGTCGCCGCTCGGGAGGAAGTCCACGGCGATCTTGCTCTCGTAGGTAGCGACCCCCGGGAGGAAGTCGATGACGTTCGTGAGGACGAGCCGCGAATGTGGCGCCACCTCGGTGAAGCGGGAACGGGTCGCGTGAGAGGTCGGCTGGCCCATCTGCTTCATCGCGGCAATCATCTCCGGTGAGTCGGCAATCATGTCGTAATGAAGGGCGCCGCCTACGCGTGCATCGAGTTCGTGCACTGCGGCACGGAAGCCCTGTGGTCCCCACCACGACTCGAAGCCCTCTTTCGTGGTCCAGAGCGCCCAGATGTCCTCGATTCCTGCCCGGTAGGTGCGCTCGATGACGACCTTCGCCTTCTCGTTGCTCATTTCCGCTGCCCCTTCTCGTCGACTCGGCGAGTCTGTTGTTGTGGTTGTTGCTGCTGCTTCTTCTCGAGTGCGGCTCCGAAGCGATCGAGTCGCGCATCCCACAGCTGCCGGTACCCAGTGAGCCACCCATCGAGTTCCTGAAACGGCTCCGGCTTCAAGGCGTAGAGGCGACGCTGCCCATCCGGCCGCATCGAGACGAAGCCCGATTCCGACAGGATGCGCAGATGCCGCGAGACACCTGACTGATGGATTCCGGCCTTCTCGACGACGTCACTGACCTGCTGCTCTCCGTACCGAAGGGCCTCGACGATGCGGCGGCGCGTCGGGTCAGCGAGAACCTGGAAGACGTCAAGTTGCATGCACATGCATATGCGCATCAATGCATATATCCGTCAAGGCCGGGGCCCAACGCAAGCGCACAGGCCAGGCAAGGCGCCGTCGTGTCGTCACCTGGAGCCCTCTGGCAGGGCCCAGCTCAGAAGAGCTCCGTGGCGGCAGCCTCGATTCGGGCTGCCTGTCCCCTCACCCAGCGGGCCGCCAAAGTCGGCCGAGTACGCGCACGCGAGGGACTGAGCGCTGAGGATTGCTCCCGACTCCGCGCTCGCCTCCCGAGGGCTGGACGGTTAAACACTCCCTCCATGGCGCCTCCTGGCCTCCATCCCCTCTCTCCCCTGGCCCCCATCTCCGGAAGTGGGGGCGTTCGTGTGAAGGTCGAGGGCCTGCGCCGCACCTTCCCAGGCACCATCGCCGTGCTGTCGGGGCTGGACCTGGACGTAGCGCCCGGTTCGTTCGTGGCGCTGCTCGGTCCCTCCGGATGCGGCAAGTCCACGCTGCTGCGGCTGGTGGCCGGGCTGGACCGCGCCGAGGCCGGGCACATCTCCTTCACCCCGACGCTGGAGCGAACCCAGGGCGAGCGCGCCCCCATCGCCTACGTCTTCCAGGACGCGCACCTGCTGCCCTGGCGCTCGGTGCTAGACAACGCGGCGCTGCCGCTGGAACTGACCGGCGTGTCGAAGCCGGAGCGGCAGGCCGCCGCGCGTGCCGTGCTCGAGCAGGTGGGGCTCGGTGATGCCACCGACCGTTTTCCGGCGGAGCTGTCCGGCGGCATGCGCATGCGCGTGTCCCTGGCACGCGCGCTAGTCACCCGCCCCCGGCTGCTGCTGCTGGACGAGCCCTTCGCCGCCCTGGACGAGCTGACGCGCGGCCGGCTGGATGATCAACTCCGCGCGCTGTGGCGCAAGCTGGGGATGACCGTGCTCTTCGTCACCCACTCCATCTCCGAAGCCGCCTACCTGGCCGAGCGAGCCGTGGTCCTGTCGCGACGTCCCGCGCGCGTGGTGCTGGACCGGACGCTGGAGCTGCCCGGTGAGCGCAGCGCTTCCCTGCGCACCGAGGCGTCCTTCGCCCGCGAGGCCCGCCTGCTCAACGAGGCCCTGGAACAAGGAGAGCGCTGGTGAACCGCGCAGCCCTTCGCGCGGCGGTCCCTCCGCTGGTGGCGCTCGTCGTCCTGCTGACCCTCTGGGAAGGCGCGGTGCGCCTGCTGGAGGTTCCGCGCTGGCTGGTGCCTCCGCCCTCGGCCATTGGTGCCGCAGGAGCCCAGGAGGCCTCCTCGCTCCTCGGCGCGGCGCTCACTACGGGCCGCTCCGCCCTGGTCGGCTTCGGGTTGAGCGCGGTCCTGGGGGTGCTCGTGGCCGTCCTCCTCGCCTCCTCGCGGATGGTGGAGCGCGCCCTCTACCCCTACACCCTCTTCCTGCAGACAGTGCCCATCGTGGCCATCGCCCCGCTGCTGGTGCTGTGGTTCGGCCCGGGCCCGCGCGCCGTCGCGGTGTCGTCCTTCATCGTCTCGCTCTTCCCGGTCATCGCCAACACGCTCACGGGGCTGCGCTCGGTGGAGCCCTCGCTCCGAGACATGTTCCGCCTCTATGGCGCGCGGCGGCTCGCCACGCTGTGGAAGCTGGAGTTGCCCGCGGCGATGCCACACCTGTTCACGGGGCTGCGCATCGCTTCGGGACTGGCCGTCATCGGCGCCATCGTCGGCGAGTTCGTCGCCGGCTTCTCCGAGGGCTCCGCGGGGCTGGGAATCCTTGTTCTGTCCGCGTACCGTCAGCTGCGCACGGATCTGCTGTTCGCCGCGGTGCTGGCGGCTTCGGGGTTGGGACTGGTGTTGTTCGGTGTGGTGAGCCTCACCGGCGCCCGGCTGCTGCGGCGCTGGCACCCGTCGGCGCAGGGAACATGACTCACCTGGCAAGGAGCTGAACGTGAGCGGACGCCTCTTGAAACTGTTGGGCTGCGCGGTGCTTCTCGTGGCCGCGGGCGCCTGCTCGCGCCAGAAGGAGGAGCCCAAGCAGGGCTCCCAGTCCGCCACGGGAGCCAGCACCGCCCCGCCGAAGGCGGACGCCCCGGCCAAGGTGCGGCTCGCGCTCAACTGGGTGCCGGAGCCCGAATTCGGCGGCTTCTATGCGGCGCGGGAGTCGGGGGCCTTCTCCCGCCATGGGCTCGAGGCGGAGATCCTCGGCGGCGGGGCCGGCGCCCCCGTGCCGCAGATGGTGGCCACCGGCAAGGTGGAGTTCGGCATCAGCGGCGCCGACGAGCTCCTCGTCGCGCGAGCCCGAGGCCTGGACGTGATTCCGCTGTTCGCGGTGTACCAGACATCTCCGCACGCCATCATGGCCCACGCCTCTCGCGGGGCGAAGAACATCGAAGACGTGCTGTCCTCGGGCACGGTGGCGCTGGAGCCGGGCCTCTCCTACGTGGCCTTCCTCAAGAAGAAGTACAGCTTCGACAAGGTGAAGGTGGTGCCCTACGACGGGGGCGTCGCGCGCTTCCTGGCGGACAAGGACTTCGCCCAGCAGTGCTTCGTCACCGCCGAGCCCATCGCCGCGAAGCGGCAGGGCGCCACGCCAACAGTGTTTCTGGTGGCCGAGGAGGGCTTCAACCCCTACCTCGCCGTGGTCATCACCCGGCGCCAGTACTGGAAGGAACAGCCCGAGCGGGTGAAGTCCTTCGTGGCGGCGGTGCGCGAGGGGTGGCGGACCTACCTGGACAACGCGGGGCCCACCAACGCGGTGATGGGAAAGCTGAACACGACGATGGACGCGGAGACGTTCGCGGAGGGGGCCGAGGCGCAGAAGCCGCTCATCGAGACGGAGGAGACGCGGGCGCGAGGACTGGGCACGATGAACCGCCAGCGGTGGGAGCAGTTGTCCCAGCAGCTCGTGGAGTTGGACCTCATCGAGAAGGCGCCCGCCGCGGACGAGTTCCTGCTGCCGGAGTTCACCGGCTCACGCGATTGAAGCGGCACGGAGACGTATCTGCCAAGAGCCGCTCATCCCTCTCGAATATCCTCCGGCCCGGTGACTCTCGAGGCGAAGATGGCGACGCTCAAGCGCCACGTCTTTGGCCGCAGGGCAGAGAAGCTGCCGACGGCGGCCGCCGAGGTGCGAGGGGCCGCGTCCGAGAATGAGTCGAAGGCGGCGCGGGACGAGTCAGCGAAGAAGAAGTGCGAGCAGAGGGCGGCCCGGAAGGCCGAGGAGGCCCCGGCGCGGGAGATTCGCCACGCCGTCCCAGTCGAGGAGCGCCACGGCCCTGCGTGCGACATCGAGGACTTGAGGCCGCTGTGCCGGGGCCGCACCAGCGAGGTGTACGAGTACATTCTTCCGCGCTTCGAGCGGCAGGTACACGTGCAGGAAGTCCTGGCGTGCGCGTGCAGCCGGGGCGTCGTCACCGCCCCGCCTCCGGCGAGGGTGGTGGACCGGGGCGAGTACGGCCCCGGCTTCCTGGCGCACGTGGTGACGTCGAATATCGCCGATGCCACGCCCTTGCACCGGCTCGATCAACGAGTCGAACGCGGTGGCCAAAGGGGCAGCGCGAGCCGAGCACCTGCTGGTGCTGGCCACGACGGCGGCCCTGCTGGCGGTGGGGGCGTGCGCCGGCTGCGCATGCGGCGCCAGGCCCAGCGCCCGCGGTGATGCGCGGAAACCCCACACGGCCAAATCAGAAAACCCCCGGTGTCCACGAGGGACACCGGGGGTTTCTCAAAAAGAATCCGGCAGCGACCTACTCTCCCGCGCGGTTTCCCGCGAAGTACCATCGGCTCTGGAGGGCTTAACTTCCGTGTTCGGGATGGGAACGGGTGGGACCCCTCCGACATAGCCACCGGAAAACAAGCGACAATGCATACAAAGGGTAAGTTTCAATTCATTGCTGAGCGAAGTCTCGCTGTGCGCAGTGTGAGTCTTCCAGGCGAGTGCCAAAAGCACTCGAGCCTCGGCCTTGGCCCCGAGTCCCTTACTCCCCTTGAGGGGGCATGCAAGAGAATGGGGAAAGTAAGCCTCACGACCA
>NZ_FNAJ01000025.1:0-421 GCF_900101905.1 Myxococcus virescens
CCTGCAGCCGCTTCACTTCGGACTCTGGGACTACCGCCTCGTCTGCGCCTAGGCTGGACATCGAGCCCTCCTCCGCCAGTCGCCTCCAGTGGAACAACATGCTCGCCGACAGTCCATAGCGACGGGCCACCGAGGAGATGCTCTGCCCGGCCATCTCCGCTTCTGCCAGGAACCGTTGCTTCTCCTCGGCGTTGAAGCGTCGTCGGCGACCAGGGCGAGCCGGTGGGATGACTTCTACTTCGAGTGCCTTCGTGTCCATCTCTAGGCTGGTCCTATGCGTTAGGGACCTGTCCGTTCGAAATGGGGGCTACACCAGTGCAGTCCAGGTGTGCTCAACGCCTTCCGGCATCACGGCGAGCGGGACTTCGAAGTTTGGCGCTGTGGAACGAAGGGACCGAGAGTGCTCAACGCCTTCCGGCAT
>NZ_FNAJ01000025.1:1386-65526 GCF_900101905.1 Myxococcus virescens
CTTCCGGCATCACGGCGAGCGGGACGTCGCCTCACCTTCAAGGGGAACAACGACCTGGGGTGCTCAACGCCTTCCGGCATCACGGCGAGCGGGACGACCACGCTGAGATGGCCGAGATGATGGAGGGTTGGTAGTGCTCAACGCCTTCCGGCATCACGGCGAGCGGGACAGTACGAGGTCGAGCGCATCGAAGGCTTCCCGATTCAGTGCTCAACGCCTTCCGGCATCACGGCGAGCGGGACTGGTGGTGCCCGTGACGGGTATCCGCAAGGTCTTGTGCTCAACGCCTTCCGGCATCACGGCGAGCGGGACGCAACAGCACCCAGGCGCAGCTACTCGTGGATGCGTGCTCAACGCCTTCCGGCATCACGGCGAGCGGGACGGAGCCATCGTGAAGGCTTGGGACCGCTCGCTGAAGGTGCTCAACGCCTTCCGGCATCACGGCGAGCGGGACAGCCCGCCTGAATCTCCCAGCAGTTCCGCCAACTTACCACCTCCCTTTTCAAGCACCTCCCCTTCTTTCGCCAGGGTTGTGCCTCCCGGACCCTACCCAGAAATCCGAACCCCATGGAATCACTCAGCTTTTCATCGTTCATGCACCTATTCACCTGTCAAAGAGCCTCAACCCCACGAAACAACAGGGGAAATCGTCCATTTCGAGGGCGCGGGCCTCCGCCACGGCGAGGTGCTTGAATGTCATTCATCATACAACGCCCCCCGCGCGCGGTGGAGCAGCTCCCTCAGCGTCTCTCCACGTCCGTCCCCATCCGAGCGAGCAGCGCGTCCCTTCGCGCCTCGAGTTTGGGGCTCTTGACGAGCGACCGCAGCGCCCTGGCCCCAGTGTCACGCGCTTCGGGGGACAGGGAGACCAGCCGCGACAGCCACTCCGTCTCGAAAACAGTCAACACCTGCTTCTGCTCCAGTTTGTCCGCGCGCCGGGCCTCCACCCACGCCAGGAACTCCGTCAGCGCCGGCGTGGCGCGAACGGGAGGCCTCGGCGGCTGGATGGCATAGGGCCCTTCCCGCACGAGCCTGCCGTACCCCGCCGCCGTCTTCCCGCCCACGCCCCAGTGGCGCAGCGCCTCGTCCAGGCGCCGCGCGGTCCACGCCAGGAAGGCCTCCGCCTGCGCGTCCGCCTCCGTGCCCGGCGCCAGGCTCAGCGCTACGAGGAAGCGGCCTCCGGGGCGCACCGACAAGAAGGCCACGGGGTTGGGCGGCTCGTAATCGCTCGGCCACTCGGCCTTGCCGCCATACCAGCCGGAGTGATGGACCGTGAGCACGTCCCGAGCCAGGAACGACTGCGCGCGGTCCAGCCCCGTGACGCGCGAGCACGGCACCCACTGCGCGTCATGGAAGATGACTTCGCCCGCGTGCGCCTGCTCCGGCGCGCCGCCCTCCCCTGCCACGCCGAAGAGCCTGCGGCGCTCCTCCGCCGCGCCATCGCCGTACACCGCGCGCAGGTAGCCCGCGAGCACGCCCTTCAGCGACGAGCCCGGCACCACGGGCACGCCCCACGTATGGTGCAGCGTCAGCCCCACCCCGGTGGGTGAAGCGTTGCCATGCCCCACCAGCAGGCAGCTCTCCGCGCGCGCCGTGAAGGTCGCCGTATAGGACTGCCGGAGCGCGTCCTCCCAGCGCTTGAAAGCCTCCGCGTAGTCGTCTGGCTCGGGGTGCTGCGCCAGGCGGCTCAGCCAGCCGTCCCAAAGGCCCGCGTCGTGGTCCTTCTCCGGGGCATAGCGCTCATACACGAGCCCCGCGTGCGCGCTCTTCCCAACGGCGCCCACCACCCGGCGAAGGGCCTCACGCATGGCCCTGCTCCTCCGAAGGGAAGGTGGCCTGCACCGCGCGGCGGAACCACACCAGCAGCCGGAGCGACTCGCGCGTGGCCAGCATGTACGCGTCCAACTCCAGCGCGCGCACCGCGCCCGGCAAGCCCTTCTTCAGCGCCTCCGCGGACAGGCCCGGGAGCCTCGCCCGCTCCAGGCACCACTCCAGGTCCTTCAGCAAGCGATCGGCGGCCGTGTTTCCGACCTCCCGCTCCAGGAAGGCGAGCGCCGCCGCCAGCCCGTCGCGCAGCACCGCCGCGCCCAGCCCATTCACCCGGGGCTTGTAGTCCGCGCGCAGCGCCTGGCCCTCGACCTTCCGCACCCGCGCATAGGCATCGAGCGCACGCTGTTGCTCCCGTGTCTGTCCGGTCATCGGCCACCTCGCGCATCTGGAGCGCGCCACGCCAGCAGCCGGCACCGCCCGCGTCCCACGGTGGCCTTGCCTCCCAGCTGAAGCACCGTGCCCTCACCGCCGAACGCCGCATCCAGCACCGCGTCCGCCGCCAGCTTGCGCGGCGCCGGGTTGAAGGTGCCCGTGGCCCCCATCACCCCCACGAGCAGCGTCTCCGCGGGCAAGCTCTCCTCCGTCCAGAGCTGCCCCTTGGCCGCGGTGCCCGTATCCGGGTCGATGCTCACGCGCGTGTCCACCTGCGTGGCCGTCTCCCACAGGAAGGACATCGTCTCGTCATCCACCAGCACCAACCGCTTCGCCAGCAGCGCGCGCTCTGCCTCCGGCAGCATCCCGGCAAGCCCTTGGGCCCAGGCGTCCAGGGCCGCGTCGTCCTCCAGCGACACCGGCAGGTCCAGGTCCTCCAGGTACACGCGAGGCTCCGCCGTGCCGACGCCGCACACGACGGCGCTGGTCCACACGGAGGCCACGCGGGCGCGGCGCTGGGTCAAGGGCTCCACCTTCGGCCAGACCCCCTCCTCCCCGCCCAGGTCCCGCCGAGCGAGCGCGAGCAGCATGGGCGAGGTCACCAACGCGAAGGTGCCCACGAAGCTGCGCACCGGCAGGGCGAGCAGCCGCGCGTCGCCCACCACCAGCGCGCCCGCGTAGTCCCCGGGCTCGTCGCCCTCCGGGCCCGCCTTCGCCCGCCGAGGCCCGAAGACGGCGTCGTGCAGGCCACACACGTCGCTCGACTTGTCACGAGGCCGCCTCAGCTCGCGCAACACGCCCTTGAGGGACGAGCCGGGGACGAAGGGGATGCCCGTGGCCTTCAGCCGCGCCAGGGGCAGGTCGATGACACCCACGCTCTGTCCGGTGCCGACGTGCAGCGGTGACAGCGCGTGAAGAAGATAGGGTCGGCTCTCCATGCTCAGGCTCCTTGTCCGTGACGGGGCGGTTGCCACACGCCGGGCAGCACCTGCCCCAGCGCCTCCGCGTGGCCGCCGCCCCAGGAGGCCAGCCACAGCTCGCACAGCTCATCGGCGGTGAAGTCCTCGCCGCCGAGCTTCTCGAAGAAGTAGACGGCGCCCGCGGGCACCCACCGCCGCGTGGCGCGGGGCTGGCGCCGCACCATGTCCCAGCCCGACACCTCCAGCGGCCGGGGCACCAGCGCGGCGCGCAGCACCACGGGCGCGTCGATGCACGGCAACCGGCCCACATAGCGCGGCGGCGCCCCGGCCACGCGCTCGAAGTCGTCCGGCAACCACCCGCGCTGGAACTCCGCGGGCGTGGCCAGCACCAGGCGCAGGCCGCGCGTCGCCCGGGTCAGCCCATCCGGCGCGACGAAGAGGTTTGAGTCCAACCGCTCCACGTCCGACAGGCGGCGCCGTCCACCCAGCCCCAACGGGCCGTGAGGCAACCCCTTCGCCGAGTCCGGCCACGCGCAGGACACGCCGAGCGCCCACTCCTCCAGCGTGAGGCGCCCCGCGTCCCGCGACTGGACGCGCAGCCACTCCACGACCTCGCGGGAGTGGAGCATCGAGTCCTGCGACGCCTGCGTCTCCACGTCGATGGCCAGGTGGATGTCCGTGCGCGGCGGCGGCGTCTCCCGCTCCGGCACAAGCGAGTCCGGCGCGCCGCTCAGCCACGCCACCATCGTGGCCTCCGGCCAGAACAGGGGCTGCGCCAGGGGCTTGCCGCGCGCGCTCCGGCGAGGGTGCCACAGCGCCTCGCGGGCGTCGTCCTCGTCCGGCCCCAGCGTCGCGGCGCCGCCGGGGTGGGGCTCCAGGCGCACCAGCCGCTCCGTGCCCGCCTCGTCGAGGACACGCACCGCGTCGGCGGGGACGGGCCACATCCGATGGGCTCGCGTGAAGGCCGGCTCACCCAGCGCACGGCGCAGCGCGATGAAGCGCCGGAGCTCCACCCGCGCGGAGTCGTGCTCCCACGTCTCCGGGGACAGCGTAATGCCCTGGTCCGCCATGAGCTCATGGCCCCAGGCGGCGCGCAGAGCGCCTCTCACGGTGGTGGGCAGGGGCCACGGCAGCGAGTACCCACGCCCCACCTCCGAGGTGTACCAGCCCCGCCCGTCCTTGGCCGACAGCCCGTCGCGCGGCAGCAGCGCGAAGCACGCGTCACTCATCTCGCACCTTCCTTGTCCTGTGCTGAAGCAAGCCCGCGGCCCGCGCGAGCGAAGGTGTCGGCGACCAGCAGCCGTGCCGCCCATTGCTCCAGTGCGTCCTGCGGCGCCGTGGCCGAGGACAGCTCGAGCCCCACGTCCGCCGGGGTGAGCGGCTTGGGCGCGCGCCCCGCCTCAGCCCGGGCGAGGATGCGCCCGGCCTCGTCCCGCAACACCTCGGCCAGCTCGGGTGTCGAGGCGACGCCAGCGGGGAAGCGGCGCGCGAGGGCCGCCACCTCGTGGACCTTGCCCAACGGGAGCGGCAGGGTGTCCCGCGTGAGCAACGCCATGTCCGACTCCAAGCGCGCCACGGGGTCGGTGCCCCAAGGCGCCGTCCACAGCCGCTCACGACCGGCGTGCTTCGCCACGAGGATGGCCAGTGCGTCGCGGCCCGCCCTCTTCGCGGCGGTCTCCGCGCGGCGCCCCAGGGCCAGCAGCTCGCCCAGGCTCTCCAGGACATGGCCGATGCCCAACCCCACCGAGAGCGTGGGCACCTCGGCGCCCGTGCCCGCGAGCGCTCCTTCCAATGACGCACGGAAGGCAACCGCCAGCGCCCGGGCGCACGCGGGCGCGTCCATGGGCGTGACGAAGGCGAGCACGTCGTCCCCACCCGCGTAGACGAGCACACCCCGGTGCTCCACCTCGACGATGGCCCGCGCCTTCCGAGTGAAGTCCGCGAGCGCCTGGGAGACGCGCTGGTGCGCCAGGTGCCCGTCGGACCGCTTGGCGAGCGACTCCAGCGCGAGCCCCATCCGGTCCCCGTCCGCCACCAGGCACGCCACGTAGGGGAAGGGCCCCGCGTCCGCGCCCATGGCGTCCCGCAGCGGCGCCACGAACTCACTGCCGAAGCTGGCGGCGGCCTGGCGGGGTTCGGGGATGGCGTACTCCTCGAAGTACGGCTGCCAGCGCTCGGGGAGCAGCAACTGGCCGTCGAAGGGGAAGGACTCCACCCAGGGGCGCTGCCTCACGCTCACGGACTGGAAGCCCCGCGCCTCGCACGCGGCGCTGAGCCGAGCGAGCAGCTCCGGGTGCCGCGTCCCCGCCACTTGGAGCCAGGCCGCCAACCCGATGGAAGGCACGGGCACGAACTGTCCTGGCTGGCCTCCCGCGCGCTTGAGCACCCCGAGCGCATCCAGCTCTTCGCGCAGGCCAATGCGGAAGTGTCGCCAGAGGTGGCCCGTCTGACGCTCGCGGCGCAGCAGTGACGGACGAGCGCCGTCGAGGCTCGACTTGTGCGTTCCCTCCGGTGGCCGCTGCTTCCACGGCGCGAACTCGCGCAGGCCCCGCCGGGACTCCAGGGCACGCTCGGCCTCCGCCAGCGCGTCGGCGTAGCCCGTGGGCGCGTCCTCCACGAGAGCCCAAGCGGCGTGGACCTCCAGGAAGGTGTCGAGTTGCTCCGCGGCCAGCGCCTCCGCGCCCGGGATGAGCATGGACTGACACTTGTTGAAGACGCGCACCCACTCGGCCCGCAGCCGGGACTTCGCCGCCTCCCGGGCGCGCCGGGCCACCTGCTCCGGCGCGTCCTCCACCAGGGCGACGACCTTGTTGGCCACCCCGGCGCGCGCGTCCCGAGCCTGGTCCGGGTGAGGGAAGACGAGCGTGGCTCTGGACTCCAGCAGGGAGACCGCCATGGCCCGGGCCAGGTTCGACAAGACCTGGCTGCCGTACCAGAGGTCCCGCGTGCGGCGGGCCTGCGCGATGTAGCCCTGCACCGGGCCCACCTTGAGAACGAGGACGTGTTTCATGGGCTCACGCTTCCTGCGCCTTGCGGGTTTCCTTCAGCCACAGGAAGAAGGCGTCGCGCAGGTTGTCCGCGCGCTGGAGTGACTTGAAGAGGGGCTGGTCGTCCTGGGCGCGAAACGCGCGCGCGAAGGGCACGCGGGTGCGCGGGTCGGACTCCTTGAACTGCGTCATGACGACATGGCCTCCGCTGGGTGTCCCACGCTCCAGCCACAGCGCGATGGGCTCGAAGCGGCCATCCGCGAGCGGCAAGGCCTTGACGATGAGCGGCGATGCGAGCCGGTCCATCTGCTCCCACCGAGTCCCCACTTGCCGCGCCCACTGGAGCTGGACGTCGTCTGGCTCCTTGGGCTGGTAGTCGCCTCCCTCTCGCCGCTTCTGCTGGAAATGAAAGACAATGGGCAGCCCGAAGCCAGCGCGCGGCCAGGCCGGCGTCGCCGAGTGCTGTGGGCGCGGAGCGTGGACGTCTGGATAGGCATTGCCCGCGCGTCTGGATTGCCGGGACGGCCGCGCGAAACGGCGAATCTTGTCGGCCTCGGGCCAGTTGGAGCGGCCCGCGCGCTTCCCCTCGCCAGGGCTCCGCGCCACGCCCAACAGGTCGGCGCTTCCGGAGAACACAGGCTGCGTGCCCTGACGAAAGTCACGCAGCCAACCCAGCGCGGCCAACCAGGCCTTTTCGCCGTCACGCTGCCTCGTGTTCGCGTCTCCCCGGAGGAGGTGCGCGCCCCTGAGCAAGGGCATGTCACAGGGATGCTCTGCCAGCTCGGGAGCAAAGAGCGGCACGTCTCCGAAGAGGCGCCGCAACGAAGCCCGGTCCGCCGAAGCGGGCAACCATTGCGCGATGTCGGGGGCCGAGGGCTCCAGACATACGGAGCCACAGCCGCGCCGGCCTCGCGAACCATACCCCCCGAACAGAATCCAGGCGCGGACCGCGTTGCGAACCTGCGCCATGGCGTCACCTTCGGGCGCGGTCACCTCCAGGTTGAAGCGGAGGCCCGGCTTCCAGCGAGGAACATCCGCCTCCTCCTTCCCGTTGCGAGCCGGCCACAGCGCATAGGCGGGCGGGGCACCGAGGTCGATCTTCCCTGTGTCCGCGCCAGCGGGCTGGACCTCCGTCACCCGGAGTTCAACCAAGGAGCGCACGGCTCCTTCAGGTGCGCCGGTGGGGCCCTTGACCTTGGACGCCCGCCCCATACCGCCCCAGAGCTGGCGCTCCCGAAGCGCCAGCTCCTCCGCGCCCGAGGCGCCCCGCATGACGTAGGCATGGCCATACAGCGCGCGCCACCAAAAGCGCAGATGTCCGCGCATGGTGGGGACGCGGATGATGTCCACGGAAGGAAGCTCAGGGCTCCGCGCCACTGGCCCGCCGCCCAGGATGGGCGTGAAGGTCTTCAGCGCCAGTGAGAAGGACTCCAACCTCGGCGCCGAGGCGGAGCGCCGTCGCAAGTGGCTGGCTTCGATTGAAGGAGGTTCAGGCAGGTCCAGCGAGGGCATGACGACCCCTTGGCGAGGAGAGGGCACAGGCAATTCCGGCTACCGAGCGGTGACGTTTGACGCGTCGACGAGCAGGTCCGGGCACTTGTCGAAGAGCCGCTCGAACAGCAGTCGCACGCGCTCTCGCAGGTCCTTGCGCGGCGGGAGCTCCCATTCGCGAAGCGTCGTGAGCAAGTCCTCGACCCAGGCCCTGTCATTGTCCAGGCGCACCAACCGGTGGCGGAAGTAGAGCGCCAACATCACCGGCTCGCGCACGTCTCCCAGCCTGAGTTCGACGCGCCGCTGGGCGTAGGCCTCGTGGGGGTCCCGGAAGGATGGCAGCCCCACGAGCTCCACCGTCACACGGTCCAACTCGCCCCGCGCAGCCCGCTCCGGCGCGGACGCCGCGAGCACGGAGAGCCGACAGACATGGAACAACCAGATGAGGTAGCGCCGCAACCTGCGCTCCGCGAGGTCTCTCACCGGCCGCTCGGGCTCAAAGACGCGCAGCATCTCCAGTGAGTTCCAGATGATGGCCTCGAGCGTCTTCAGCTCCCCCACGCCCGCCACGGCGCCGCCGTGCATCGCCTTGCGCCACGCCAGCGCCACCTCCAGCCCCACCGCGTCCGCGTCGTAATCCGCGGCCTCGAGGACCAACCCAACCCAGCCAATGCCCCGGTAGTTGTAGGACGTCAGCCCGCCCTGGCGGACGTGGAAGGCCTCATGGATGAGAAACAAGCGCAGGCACTCGTTCCAGTCCTCGCGGGTGTCGAGGCGCTCCTGAAGCGCCCCCAGCCCCAGCAGCAAGTCCCAGCCGAACTTCCACTTCCCTCCGTGGTGCCGGAATAGCGGCGTGTCGGTGACTGCAGGCTCGTCATCGATTTCGCTCCGCAGATAGCTCCGGCTCCCCAAGTGCTGGACCAAAGCCCCCTGCGCCGGCGCCCGAAGCCAAGAGACCAACTCACCATGAACCCGCCGCACTTCCAGGAGAGTTCGCGTGGCCTTGAGCAGGTCATCAGCGGAGGGAGCTCGCCGAGGAACGGCTCGCCGCGCGCAAATGACATGAACCTCGTCATAGCGCCGGTGGTCTGCACTGAGCTGCAGGAGCACCAGCGGGTGCTGCGTGGTCGGGTTGACGGCTGAGCCCAGCGCCGTGGCCAGGCTCCCGGGGGCGTCCATCGCCAGGAACACGGACTCCGCCCCCTCCAAGTTTTGATGGAGGGAGTTCAACACCTCGCGAAACTGCGCCGCGGCCCGCGCGGCCTGCCCCGGCCCCTGCAACGCCGACGCGGAAGGCCCTTCCAGGGGACGAAGGCACACCGTCGCCAGGATGGAGGACTCGGGCAGCCACGCCGAAATCTTCGACAAGACATTGTCCCGAATCGCGCGTGTCACCTCGACGATGAGCACCACGGGGCCCTTGCCTCCCTGACGGCGCGCGGGGAGCCCCTCCACCTGAAAGAACGGTTCGCTATTGGGCTCAGCCGCGCGGTCGTACCCCAGCGACCAGGAGCCATCCTGCGCCTGCTGATAGACGCGGAGCGGCCGACGCGGCAGCAACGCACCCAGGTCCAGCATGAGCGTCAGCGGCGCGCAGCCGAAGAGGTGAACCGGCAGCGGGTCGAGCCCCAACTCCATCTCCCGCTTTCGCAGCGCCTCCACGAAGCGCGCATGCTCACTGAATGCATCTGTCCACTCATTCGCGGGAAGATTCCGCGCCGACCGCACCCGGTCATGCGGATGCAGCACCACGGAGGCCACATCGCGGTCACCCTCCAGGCCGTGCTGAATCAGCGTGTTCCGGGCCGCGTCATCAGCGACAGCCCGGTCCTGCTCGTAACGCACGATGAGCGCGCGCGTCCTCGGGTTGATGGGGATGTCCTCGCTCCGCATGTCCGCTCCTGGAAAAGGCTCCACCCGAGAGGACGCGAAAAAGGCCCGGGCCCCATCGCGGCGCCGTTCATTTTTCGGGGCCCCGCCGCGCCCAGGACTCAGCGATACCAGTACATCTCCCCGAAGAGCGCGCGGAGCCGCTGATGCGCCTGCTCCGGACGCGCGTCGCGCTCGCTCAGCGCGAGCTGCACGGTCCTGGCCGCGCCCTGGAGCGCGTTGCGCGCGGCCGTCCGCTGCCCGCTGGTCATCCGCGCGTCCACGTCTCCCCCCAGCCCAGCGGGGTCACCGGTTGACCGGTCCACGCGGCCCGCCATGAAGGCGAAGAGCGCTTCGAGCCCCTCCAGGTAGCCGACGGGTGCCCGGGAGAACGCCTCGTAGCCCATCACCTCCAGATGAAACGAGCGCAGGGGGCTGGAGCCATGCTGGCGGTTCCAGTGCTTCACGGCCTTGATGAGCGGCTTGAGCTTCTTGCCCGCCCGCTCGTTTGCCGCGGTGCTCAGGTCCATGTGAATCCGCGGGTTGGTGCGAATCCACCGCCCCGTGTTTCCCTCGGGGATGAGGAATAGCTCCTGCGTGGGGTGCTGGTAGGCGGGGACGACATCGAACTCGATGCCGGACGTCGTGAACTCCAGATGCACCGAGTGCTGCTGGAGGATGGGCAGCTCCTTGTTTGGCCATGTCTCGTGAAGCGCCTGACGCACCCGCTTGAGCGCCGCGTCCGGCGGCTCCGGAGGCGTGGACGATGCCCGCCCCACCACCGTGAAGATGTCAATGTCATGCAGCGGCCGGATGGCGGTGCTCCGGCTGTAGGAGCCCGACAGGAATGACGTCTCACACCCCCCGAGTCTCCGGCTCAGTGCCTCGCGAACCAGGGTTTGCTGCCTGCTGACCTCGTCCCGTTGTCCCTCGGTCAGCTCCAGTGAGCTGATGAACCGCTCCAGTGCCTCGCCGACACTCCACATGATGGCGCCTCCCGCGCTGTCTTCCCCTGAGGACGCTCCCGGCGCGGAAAAGGCATCGCGGCCGGCGTGCTTTCCTGAAGGCAGCGCGGCTCAGCCCAGGCTGGAGGTCAGCGCGAGCACGTCGGAGAGCGGGGGACGCCGTCCCGCCACCTTGTCGAGCATCCGCGCCACCATCGCAACGGTGGCCCCGGGCGCCACACCTTCGAGCCACTGCATCGGCGGGCGATCCACCACATGCTGGTACATCAGCTCGCGCTCGGCCTCGCCGGGGAACGGCAGCCGCCCGGCGAGCATCTGGAACCAGAGGACGCCCAGGGCATAGACATCCACCCCGGGCCCCACCCACTTGGCGCTCGCCCACTGCTCCGGCGCCATGTAGTGCCGACTCCCCAACAAGGCTTCTTCCGCGGTCGACAGCGGCAAGCGGGAGTCTGTCTCCGCTGGCTCAGCCATCCGCTTGGCGAGCCCGAGGTCCGACAGCCGGACGTCCATCGCTCCCGGGGTGTCACACGCGAGCAGCACGTTCGCGGGCTTCAAGTCCCGGTGGACCCAGCCGCTCGCGTGGAGCAGGGACAGCACCTCCGCGAGCTGGTGGACGACGCGCGCGCAATCAGCTGCCGCGAAGCGCCCCCCCACCGCCGCGAGCCCCTGCTCCAAATCGCGCGGCAGCCACTCCAGGACCAGGTAGGGATGCCGCTCCTCGATGAGGCCGAACGCCAGCCCTCGCACCAGGTGCGCGTGCCGCAAGGCCAGCAGCGACTGCGCCTCCTGAAGGAAGCGCGCCACCATCTCCGCGTGAACGCCCCACCGGGCCGCGAGCACCTTGATGGCGACAGACCCTCCGCTGGCGTCGCGGCCCTCGTAGACGTCGCTCGTCGCCCCCACCGCGACCCGGCGCCCGATGCGATATGCCCCCGCCAGGGTTCCTTGCGGCAACATGCCAGACACGCCCCATCAAGTACGGGGAGGGGGCTTGAGCGCACGAAGCCGCGCCACCCAGTCCAAGGCCTCCCGCAGCTCGCTAGCGCATGACGGGAACTCCGCGATGAAGGCCTCCATGTCCAGTCCCGCCTCCCTCCGGCCGAAGTACACCGCCAACGCGGCGCTCACGCCGGTGTCGTCCTGGATGGGACTCGCCTCGCCCCGCATCTGCTGCCGCAGCGTGCTCATGCCCCGTTGCAACAGCGACGACACGGCGGCATGTGACTTCTCCATCCGCCGCGCGGCCTCTTCCACGGTGAGTTCCTCCAACCAGAAGAGCGAGAAGGCCTCACGCTGGTCCGGCGTCAGGAGCGCGAACTTCGTCAGCAGCCTGCGCCAGTCCTCGTGATGGGCGGTGACCTGGCTCGGCGTCCGCTCCTGGGAGGGGACGGCCTCGGACTCCTCTCCAGCGGGTATCATCCCCCCAGGGACGTACTTCGTCTCCCTCGCCTCCGCGCGGATGACGTCCATGGACTGCGTGAAGACAACCTGCTTGAGCCAGGTGACCCACTCCCCCTCCGTCTGGCCACGGAAGGACGCCAGCTTCTCGAAGGCGCGCAGCGCGGATTGCTGGAAGATGTCTGACGGGCGCGTGGCCCCCTGGAGCCCCAGGGCGGGACTCTTGGATGCATGTCGTTCCAACGCCTTCCAGCTCTGGCGAAACAACGCATCCATCGCCGCGTGCTCACCGGCCCGCGCCCGCTGGAGCAGGTCCTCGAACGACGCCTCATCATCAGTGGAAAGCGGAATCATCACGTCCCCCTCGCTACGGATTCGTACCTTCACAGGTGAGGGCCTGGAAGCGCACGTCCTCCGGGTCCTGCGCCAGGAATCGCCTCACCAGGGTACACCGCCCCTCACGGGATTCCGCACGCGGGGCGTCCAGGCCCAGGGCGGCGGACACGTCCTCGCGCCCCTGAAGCGCGCTGGCGGCCATGAGGGCATAGCGCTTGTTGGGGGGCTCTCCATCCAGCAACGCCTGTCCCAGCCGCTGCGCCTCCACGTAGCGAGCCTCGGCCTCCCGGAGGCGCCCCGCCGCCGCGAGGAGGTGCCCCTCCGCGACCAGGGCCCTCCCCACCGGCCAGAGGAAGAACGCCTCACCGCCCCGGGCCGCGCGCGCGTTCCGCGAAAGCCGTGACGCGCGAGCCACCACCGCCTCGGCCTCCCCCAGCGCGCCTTCCTTGACGGCCAGCTCACCGCGCTGCGACAGGACCACCGAGAGCAACGCCTCGTTATAGGGGTCGCTGTTCTGGGCGTGCAGCGAAATGGCGCGGTCCAGGAGCGCCGCGGCCTCGCGGACGCGCCCCTCCGCCCAGCGGAGCTCCGCGAGCTCGGACAGGCTCACCGCGAGGCTGCGCCGGATATCGATGGCCTCATCCCCGACCTGGGGCTGAGCCTCCATGTGTCGCAACGAGGCCAGCAGGTGCGCATCCGCCCGCGCCCACTGCCCACGCGCCATGGCGACCTTGCCCAGCTTGGAGTCATTGAGCGCGAGCTGCCATTGCAGGTCGTCATCGGCGAGCCCCTCCACCATCATGCGGCGAGCCTCGGAGAACCGCCGCTCCGCAGCGGCGAGAGAGCCGGAGTAGTAGGCGGCGTCCCCCATCCGGTGCGCGACGCGGACGCTCGCAAGCCGGACTGGACGCTGGGCCCGCTCGTCCATCGACAACGCCGTCAAGGACTCGTCCAACTTCGTGAGCATGGCCCGACGGATGTTCAGCGTGTGCGCGAGCCGGCTCAGGTCCCAATCCGCATCCGCGGAGATGCGGTCGGCCACCTTGACGAGGTGCTGGAGGTTCTCCTGCGCGTGTCGCCGCTCCTGCTCGGCCCTGACCGCGTAGAAGAGGATGGCCAGGCTCGCGAGCGCCGCCAGCCCCATGAGGAGCCACCGGGCACGGATGCGGCGGCGTGAGAGCCGCTCCGCCGCCCGGAGGAAGTCCTTCGCGCGAGGACTGAGGGCGGGGGCGTCCCAACGGCCCCGCGAGTCAAACCCGCGCCGGTAGTGCTCCAGCAACGTCCCGGTGGGGAGCCCCTCCAGCGGCCTGTGCGCCTGCTCCCACGCATTCGCGACGCCCTCCAGGTCCGACTGCCGCTCCAACAGGACGCGCTCCCGCTCCAGCCAGGACACGAGCGACGGCACCCGGTGCAACAAGGTCTCATGCACCAACTCCACGCGCTGGAGGGACGGGTCGCGCTCTCCGGAGAGCACGACGAGCCGGAGCCCGGACGGCTCCGCTGGGGACTGTCCCAAGGGGATTCCGGACAACCGGTGCAGCACCTGCTCAGCCAAGGCGTCGTCGCCCGCCGCCGCGAGGACGTCCTTCCGGGAACGGGGCCGCCGGGTATCCGGCGTGCCACGCCCCACCTGCACCAGCTCCAGGAGGAGCCACTTCGCGCGCTGCTTGCCCGCCTCCCCCAGCCGCTCCAGCAGCGCCTCCGCGTCGAGGGCCAACGCCCCACCGACGCCCCCCAGCCGCTCGTAGTGCTCGTGCGTCAGCGGCGCGCCACCGCTGAGCATCCACATGCGTTGCAAGGTATGTCCCAGCAGCGGGAGTCGCCCGCCCTCGCTCCGGACATCCTGCACCATCCGCTCGGCGAGCCCCTCGCTGAGCCGCAGCCTCGCGCGGCCCGCCATCCCCTGGACGACCTGCGAGAGGGCCTCGTCCCCCATGGGCAGCAACGGAAAGCGCGCCGCGGCGTGGAGGTGGTGCGGGAGCGAAGGCATCTGCTCGAGCCGGTGGATGAAGTCGCTGCGCAGGCTCGTGAAGAGCCGCAGCGGCGTCTCGGGCGCAGCCAGCGCGGCCGAGAGCAAGGCATCCACCGCCGCCAGTTCGGCGCTGCCCAACGTGAACAACTCCTCCATCGGCTCCAAGACCAGGAGGAGACGGAACCCGCTGGGTGTGTGCTTCGTGACGAAATCGTGGAGCGCGACCGGCCCGCTCCGAAGGGAGGCCTCGAGGTCGTCGCGACGTTCGGTGACACCAACGGCCGCATACGCGGCGACGAGCGCCTCCGCGAGGTGACGCAGCGGCGTGTCAGAAGGCCGCATGGTGGCGATGAGCCACCGCGGCCCCTCCTCGGAGGACAACGCCTTCACCCCCGGCAGCAGCGCGGCCTGGATGAGCGAGGACTTGCCGACCCCGCTCGGCCCCTCCAGTTGCACCCAGCGCCGGGTGCCCAGACGCGCCTCCTCCAGGCGTTCCAGCAGCCCGCGCGCCTCCACCTGCCGGCCGAAGAAGAGCTCCGCATGCGCCTCCGTGAAGGGCGCGAGGCCAGGGACCGGGCACTCGTCCGCGTCCAGCGCCCAAGCGCGCTCGAACACGGCGCGGCAACGCGTCATGTCGGGGCGCGCCACGGGTTGTTTCTCCAGCATGTCCGAGATGAACGAAGCAAGCGCGGAGGGCACGGCCGGCGCGAACTGCTTCAAGGGCGGCGGCGGCTCACGCTGATGCGCGGAAATGACCAGCACCGGCTCCTTCGCGTCAAAGGGAGGACGGCCCGCGAGCAGCTCGAAAAGGACCACTCCCAGTGCATAGACATCCGCGGCCCCATCTACCTTCGCGGCGCTCAGGAGTTGCTCCGGGGCCATGTAACGAAACGTCCCGATGAGCGTGGCCTCGTGCGTGTGGACCTGCGTGGCCAGCAGGTCCGCCTGTCCTTCCGGGACCTTGGCGATGCCGAAGTCAAGGAGCTTCACACGATGGTCAGCGGCCAGCGAGGGGTCCGGACACAGGAAGATATTTTCTGGCTTCAAGTCCCGGTGGACGATGCCCTGGGCATGAACGTCCACCATGGTGGCGGCGATCTGCGCGCAGATGGCCAGGGCGGATGACAAGGGAATGCGCGCCTGGGTTTGCATCCATTGCCGGAGCGACTGGCCCTCCAGATACTCCATGGCCAGATAGGCTGTGTCGTCGACCTGGTCGCAATCGAGGATGCGAACGACCCCCGCGTGCTTGAGCAGAGCCAGCGCTCGTGCCTCTTGAAGAAAACGCGCGACGCGCTGTGGCTCCTTCGCCGCGGAAGAGGACAGCACCTTCAAGGCCACCTGACCGCCCATGCGCTCATGGTCAGCCGCGAAGACCTGCCCCATGCCACCACTGCCGAGCAGGTGCCGCAAGCGATAGGGCCCAATCTGGGTTGGAGTGGACTGAGTCAAGACAACGAGAGCCTGCGCCGCATGGGCATTTCCAGTCCAGCCCTTGACACCTCTGGATTCACGCTCAATTCGGAAACCAAACCAGGGGCTTCCGCGCCCCGCCTGCACTGACGAAGGAGCCCATGTCAGCCCCTACCTCTAGGGTCGCCACACTTCATGACCACCGTCTTCGACCTCATCCTGCGCAGGCTGGTGCAAGGCCATCCCGAGCAACTGCTGCTGCTCCTCTTCGGCGACCAACACCCGGCCCTTATCAGGATGGCGGATTCCAGCCTTCCACAGTCCGAGCGGCGCGCGGACACGGTCATGGTCGTGGAAGCCCATGGAGCGCGCTTCGCGGTGGACGTTGAAATCCAGGCTCAGGCGGACCCACACTTCGCGGCGCGACTGCTCGACTACACAGTCCGCATCCACCGCCGGGAAAAACTGCCCGTGCTTCCGGTCGCCATCTACCTCACGCCTGAAGCGGAGGGTTCGCCGCCTCCGTATGGTTTCGAGTGCCCCGGAATCCGCGTCCTCACCTTCGACTTCCAGGTGGTCCGCCTTTGGGAAGTGGACTACCTCCAGCCCGCCCTGCAAACGGCTGCCGCCCTGCTCCCCCTGTCTGTCCTGGAATCGCGCGCGGGGCCCGAGCGAATCGCGTGGGCCGAGCTCCGCATCCGTCAGGCACCAAGCCTTTCGACGGAGGAACGCTTAGACTTGCTCGTGGTACTCGGCACGCTGGCGTCCCGCCGGTTCGGGCAGGACAGGCTCAGTCAGCACTTGAGGAACATCATGATTGATTCACCTTTCTGGGAAGAGCAACGCGCACTGGAGAGAAAACGAGTCGAGGTGCACGAGCGCGTCGAGACGCTGTTGACCTTCGCCAACGTACGCGGGATTCCCCAGCCGCCCGATGCCGAGGAACGCCTCTCCCATCTCGGCGCCACGGCCCTGAAAGCCCTCGTCAACAAGGCCCTCGCCACCCCAGACACCGCGGCCACCGAGCTGCGTGCCATCCTGACGCCCCACGGACACTGAGCCCCGCTACTCCTTCACCGCGCCCGCCGTAAGCCCGGACACAATCCGCCGCTGGAACAACACCGTCAGCGCCACCAGGGGCAGCGTGGCCACCACGGAGGCCGCAGCAATCTCCCCCCAGGGCTCGCGGTACTCGCTGGCGAACAGGCTGATGGCCACGGGCACGGTGCGCTTCTCCGGCGTGGAGAGGAACGTCAGCGCATACAGGAACTCATTCCACGCGAAGATGAAGACGAGAATCGCCGTCGTCGCGAGCCCCGGCGCGGCCAAAGGCAGCAACACCTGCCGGAAGGCCTGGAACGGCGTGCAGCCATCCACGCGCGCCGCGCGGTAGAGCTCGTCGGGCAGCGCGCGGAAGAACGACGTCAGCACCCACAGCGTCAGCGGCAACGCGAACGTCGCATACGGCAAGGCCAGTCCCACCAGGCTGTCTCGCAGCCCCACCGTGCGCAGAATCAGATACAGCGGGCTCACCGTGGCAATCGGCGGGAACATGCTCACCGCCAGCGCCGCGCTCAGCAGCAACCCCTTGCCACGAAACTCCAGCTTCGCCAGGGCGAACGCCGCCGCCGCCCCCACCGTGAGACAGAAGCCCGTGGTCAGCGCCGCCACCACCAGCGAGTTCAACACCACGCGCAGGAAGGGCCGGCCCCACAGGACGCTCGCGTAGTTCTCCAGCGTCAGGTGCGAGGGCCACGGCCGGGTCAGCTCGCCATCCGGCCACAGGCTCGTCAGCACCTGCCAGCAGAAGGGCCCCAGGAAGAAGGTCAGGAACGCCACCACCGCCAGCGCGGTGCCCAGCCCTGGCCGCTTCATCGCGCCGCCTCCTCACGCCCCAAGAGCCGCAGCCACACCGCCGCCAGCAACACCACGCACAGGAAGGTCGCCACCGACAGCGTGCTCCCGTACCCGAAGTCCCCTGAACGCATCAGCGTCTTGTACGCGTAGATGCTCAGCGTCTCCGTCGTGTTCGCCGGCCCGCCCTCCGTCAGCACGTAGATGGCGTCGAACACCCGGAACGCATCCAACGAACGGAACAGCAACGCCAGCAGCAGCGCCGGCTTGAGCAACGGCAGCGTTATCGACACAAAGGTCCGCCACGGCGAGGCCCCGTCCACCCGCGCTGCTTTGTACAGGTCCTCGGAGATGCCCTGCAGGCCCGCGAGCACCAACAGCGCCACGAAGGGCGTCGTCTTCCACACGTCCACCAGGATGGCCGCGTGCAACGCATACCCCGGTGCCCCCAACCAGTTGATGTCCTGACCGGGGAGCAGCCGGTTGATGACGCCGTACTCGGGGTTGAACATCCACGCCCACAGCCGAGCGCTCACCACGGTGGGAATCGCCCACGGCACCAGCACCGACGCGCGCAGCAGCCCCCTTCCAGGGAACGCCTTCTGAAGCAGCAACGCTAGCGGCACCGCGAGCAACAGCTCCACCGTCACCGCCACCGCCGTGAAGTACGCCGTGTTCCCCAGCGCCGCCCAGAAGCGCGAGTCCCCCAGCAGGTACGCGTAGTTCTCCAGCCCCGTGAAGCGCCGCTCGCCAAAGACGAGGATGAAGCGGTGCAGGCTCAGCCACACCGCGGCCAGGATGGGGTACAGCGCCACGCCCCCCAGCACCAACACCGCCGGCGCCACCAGCAGGTACGCCTGCCTCCGCTCCCGCGCCAGCGAGCCCCTTGGATTCATCGCCGCGCCTCCCCCGGAGGGGCCGCCACCACCAACGCGCCGCACGCATCCAGGGCGCCACCACCCGCCGCCATCGCGCCAGCGCGCCGCGGCCCACCTTCGCTGAAACGGTGCGCGCTCACGGCCCCTCCCCTGTCAGATGGTCCACCTGCCGCTGCGCGCGCTTCAGCGCGGCCTCTGGCGTGCGCAGCCCGGCCACGGCGGCGGAAAACTCGCTCTGGAGCACATCCGAAATCAGGTTGTAGTACGGCGTCACCGGCCGAGGCTTCGCGCGCTCCACCATGGGCAGCAACCCGGCGATGAAGGGCGCCTCCTCGCGCAGCCGCGCATCCTGGTACACGGCGGGCCGCGGCGGGTTGCGCGCGTAGTTCAGCGCCAGCACCCGGTTGGCCTCCGGGGACGTGAGGTGCGCAATCAGCCGCGCCGCCAGCTTCCGCCGCTCCGGCGACACATGGGCATTCACAGCCAGCTGCCACCCGCCCAGCGCCCCCGCCCCCGGCTCACCGCTCACCGTCGGCAACGGAGCGATGCCCACCTTGCCGCGAATGGGCGAGTCCGGCTTCTGCGCCTCGCTCCACGCATACGGCCAGTTGCGCATGAACACCGCGCGCCCCTCCTGGAACACCCGCCGCGACTCCTCCTCCGAGAAGCCCGTCACCGTCGCGGGCGACACCCCGCGCTCCACCAGCCCTCGCAGATACGCGAGCGCCTCGCGCGCGGGCGCGTCATCCAGCAGCACCCGCCCATCCTCCGACAGCGCCCGGCCGCCGTGCCCCCACAGCGCCTCGTACACATTGCAGGACAGGCCTTCGTACTGCCGCCCCTGCCACACATAGCCCTGGAGGCCGGGCGTCTTCGCCATCGCCTCGCGCGCGAAGCGCTCCAGCTCCACGTAGGTGCGCGGCGCGCGCGGCACCAGGTCCGTGCGGTAGTAGAGCAGCCCCACGTCCAGGTACCAGGGCACCGCGTACGTGCGCCCCTCCACCACCACGGCCTCCACGGGGCCGGGGAAGAAGTCCTCGCGCAGCTGCTCGGGCGGGAACTCCGCGGACAGGTCGGCAATCCACCCAGCGCGCGCGAACTCGGGCACCCAGACGACGTCCACCACCAGCACGTCGAAGTCCCGCGCCCCGCCCTCCAGCGCCGTGAGGAAGAACTGGTGCGCCAGGTCGGACGCGTTGGGCAGCGCCTCCGTGACGAGCTCCACCCCCGGGTGCTCCCGCTCGAAGCGCGCCAGCAGCTCGCGGAACGGCTCCGGCGGCCCCCACAGCGGCTGATACTTGAAGACCAGCCGCGTGCGGCCCCCCGCCTCGCCCGCCGCGTCCTGCCGCCGGCAGCCCCAGACGCCCAGGCCCACGACGAGGCCCAGCGCGAGCACGATGGAGGAGACGCGTCTCATGCGCAGGCATGACTCCAGCCACCCCCACCCCCGTCAAGCCCGGGAATCCAGGGTCGGTCCGCGCGTCAACATCCCGGAAGTCTTGCACACTGAATGAAAACAAACCTTCCAGGCATCCATGCGCGTCCCGCAAAAACAATCACGCCCGATGAGTCATCATGAACCAAGGGAGAGCCACGATTCGCTTGGACGCTGTCTCAGCGGTATTCTCATCCAGGCAGGAACAACTGGGAGGGGGAAGCGATGAAACAGCAGCCTCGGGATTGGCAGTGCGGAGCCCACCGGGCCCACTTCGAGGAGCCGGACACCCTGGTCGCGGAGTTCAACGGCCTCATCACCCTGGAAGAGGTGAAGGAGGTGGTGACGCTCTACCAGCAGACGGCCACCGACCATGGCCAGTACTACCTCATCGCGGACATCGGCCGCTCGCAGCTCGAAGCAGCCGGCCGCAGGTACATGTCGGAGAAGGCCAGCTCCGACTGGTACCACGCCATCCTCTACGTCGGCGCCGACATCGTCATGCAGACCTTCGTCAAGGCCATTGCCCTGGCGCTGCTCTTCACCGGCAAGTCGACCTTCGAGACGGTGTTCGTGAAGACGCAGGACGAAGCACGCGCCTGGGTGGCCCAGCACCGGCTCCGGCTCAAGAGCAAAGCAGGCTAGCAGGTCAGGAAATCCACGCCCAAATTGACAGGCATGCATCTCGCGCTATTCCCTGGTGGGCGTTATGCTCACCAGGGTTTCTGGAGGGAGTGACATGCAGCAACTGGAATGGACATTCGGTTCCCACTCGGTGCGCTACGAGGCGCCCGACGTCGTGCAGGCGACCTTCGTCGGCCCCATCGACCTGGATGAAATCAAGCGCGCGGTCGACGTGTACGGGGAGATTGCCCAGCAATACGGGCCCTACTACCTGATCGCCGACATCGGCCGCTCCCAGCTGGGCGCGGAGCCCCGGCGCTACCTGTCGGAGAACGGCAAGGCGGACTGGTTCAAGGGCACCGTGTACGTCGGCGCGGACGTGGTGCAGCAGACCTTCGGCAAGGTCATCGCGCTGGGCATGCTCTTCACCGGCAAGGCGCGCTTCGAGACGACCTTCGTGAAGGACCACGAAGAGGCTCGCGCCTGGGTGGCGCAGCACCGCCAGAAGAACAAGAAGAAGCTGGGCTGAGCCTCCGCCCGATTTCCCCCCTCATGCCCTGGAGTCCTGACCACCGCCATCCGGTGGGCACGCTCCAGGTGCGCCCTCAGTCCGCCCAAATGACGCGCACTGAGTGAACTTCTGCACACTGCCGGGCCCTTGCCGCATTTTTACTGGAATCAAACGTCAGCACTGGAAACCAGTGAAGATGAAAAAGTGTGCCCTTGCTGGCAATAAAGCCAGAATTCGTTGTATAGGCGGATTAGGGGAGCCCCACCCTGCCCGGTCGTTCCTCGCTGGCTCCCCACACCCCTGACCCACCGCCTGTAGGGGCCTGGCCCCTCCATTGCCATTCACCCGTTGCAGACGAACCGCGTGCCGGGGGGGCCGCGCTCGTCTGGCGAGCCACGCCATGCCTGTGTCCGTGCAAAAGCAGGAAGAGACCGGAGTCCCAGCCCACGCGTCCGCGGGCCGTTGTCCCCACCTGGGTGCCCAGTACAACCCGTTCACAGGCCCCCACGCGGAGGACCCGCACGCCTTCTTCGAGAAGCTGCGCAAGGACGAGCCCGTCAGCTTCAGCCCCATGCTGAACATGTGGCTGGTCAGCCGCTACGAGGACATCTCCCAGGTGCTGAAGAGCCCGGCGCAGTACTCCAACCGGGACATGCTGGCGAGCGGCACCCACCTCACGGACGAGGCCAAGGCCATCCTGGACCAGGGCTTCCCCACCGCGCACGTGCTGCTGGGCATGGACCCCCCCGAGCACACCCGCCTGCGCCGCCTGATGAACCGGGGCTTCACCGCGCAGCGCATCGCTGGCATGGGCCCCTTCATCCGGGAGATGGCCACCACCCTGGTGGACCGCTTCGCCCAGGACGGCCAGGCGGACCTGGTGAAGCAGCTCGCCTGGCCGCTCCCCGTCCACGTCATCCTCGGCGTCATGGGCGTACCGCAAGAGGACGTCTGGAAGATCAAGCGCTGGAGCTCCGACTGGCAGCAGCTCGTCTTCGAGTACGTGGCCCCCGAGCTCCAGGTGGAGATGGCGAAGGGCGTCATCGAGTTCCAGCAGTACTGCATCCGCCTCATCGAGGACCGGAAGAAGAACCCGCAGGAGGACCTCACCAGCTACCTGGTGGCCGTGGAGAGCGACGGCGAGGCCCTGACGATGCACGAGCTGGTCATGGCCGTGGGCGCGTCCATGCTGTCCGCCGGCCATGAGTCCACCACCGCGCTGATGGCCAACGCCTGGAAGCTGGCCCTGCAGCATGGCCTGTGGCAGCGGCTGCGCGACAACCGCGACCTGGTGCCGAAGTTCCTCGAGGAGTCCAGCCGCTACGACTCCGTCTCCCACGCCATGATTCGCACCGCGAAGGAGGACGTGGAGCTGGGCGGGGTGAAGATTCCCCAGGGCTCGCGCCTGCTGCTCCTCTTCGCCGCCGGCAGCCGGGACGAATCCCTCTGCCCCCATTCCAGCAAGCTGGACGTGGACCGGGAGAAGGTGCCGCAGCACCTCACCTACGGCCGCGGCACCCACTTCTGCCTGGGCGCGCCCCTGGCCCGGCTCCAGTTCGAAATCACGACCAACATCCTCCTGGACCGGCTGCCGGACCCGAAGCTCGTCCCCGGCCAGGACTTCGGCACCTGGCAGAGCCTGGTGCTGCGGCAGATGAAGCACCTGAAAGTGGAGTGGACCCCCACCTGAGCCCACCCACCCGGGAGTGAACGAGGGCCTGGCGACCGACACCGGTCTCCAGGCCCTTGTCATGTCGGGAGACCCACGATTTCCAGCGCCAAGCGGACGATTTCCCACAAAGAAGGGTAGAAACCCACCCCACTTTGAGTGAATGGGCGGGACAAATCAGACCCCCATGGGGTACAGGATGACCCGAACAGGCGCGCTCACTCTGGAAGGCGTGCATTACAGAAAGAATTTTCTTGCCTCACCACCCATTTCCGCGCGAAAGAGTCCAGGAACACCCTGCTTCCGAGTAAAGCAGAAGGAGCCCCCCGACATGTACGCTCAAGTGGTGGATGAGGCCGACATTCAGTACGCGCACCGAGTGGACCGCAAGGCGCTGGCGGCCATCACCCGGGAGCTGTCGAAGGTGAACAATGGTCGTGCGCTGTGGGCCATGGCCGCTCAGTGGCTGGTCATCGCGGCGGCATTTGCCTTCGTTCTACTCGTGGACCGCTGGTGGGCCTGGCCGCTGGCGGCGGTGCTCATCGCCACCCGGCAGCACGCGCTGCTGGCGCTGATGCACGAGGCGGCGCACTACCACTTCCTGTCCAACCGCAAGGTGTCGGACGTGGTCAGCGATCTGCTCTGCGCCTTCCCGCTGAACATGACGACGGCGGGCTACCGGCACGAGCACATGCTGCACCACCGCTACGTGAATACGCCGAAGGACCCGTACCTCGCGGGCCAGCTGGTGGACGCCTCCTGGCACTTCCCCCGCACGCCGATGCGCGCCACGGCCGTCTTCCTGGCGGACGCGCTGGGCCTGTACGCCCCCAACCACCTGAAGGTGGTGCTGCCCTGGACGTACTGGGGTCGCCTGGTGGGCCGCGCACAGCCCCGCATCTCCGCGGGCGAGCACCTGCGCTACTGGCTGTACGTGGCCACGCTCGTCACGGTGCTGGTGACGACGGGCGCGTGGCTGCACTGGCTGCTCTTGTGGGTGCTGCCGACGACGACGGTGATGATGGCCTTCTTCCGGATGCGCGCCCTGGGTGAGCATCCCATCGAGGAGACGACGTCCGGTGACGAGACGCGCGAGACGCGCGACATCCTGGGCACCGCGCTGGAGAACTTCTTCATCGCGCCGCTCAACGTGAACCTGCACCTCACCCACCACGCCTTCCCCTCCGTGCCCTTCTACAACCTGCCCGCCATGCACGCGCAGCTCGACAAGGCCGGCCTGCTGGAGAACGGCGTGAACCAGTTCGACACGTACCTGGGCAAGGAGAACAGCCTCATCCAGTACCTCACGCGTGAGCCGGAGGCCTCCGCCGCCGCGGCCGCCGCGGCCCAGCCGTCGCGCCTGAGCCAGCCGCTCCACTCGTAGTGGTCGCCGCGAGCCAGGCCTCGCCCCGTGCCGTCCAGGTGTAGCCGGGGGGCTCCACCCAGGATGGCCGGCGAGGTCTGGGCCCGCGGTCAGAAGCGCCGCAGCGAGGACCAGGGGAAGGGCTTCCAGAAGGGCGTCACCACGTCCTCGCCCTCCAGCGGAAACCAGGGTCCGGTGTCGCCTCCCGCGGAGAGCACGTGGAAGTCCTGCGCGGGCATGAAACCCTGCCCCAGCAGCGCCACCCGCTTCCCCGCCGCGTTGGCCGCCACGTCCAGCACCAGCACCGCGTGCCCGGGACTTCCACCCAGCACGAAGAAGTCCCCGGGCCGCACGGCCTCGCGCGAGGGCCGCCCCTTGAGGGATTCCAGTGAGTGCGTGCCCGCGTAGGTGAAGACCAGGTCCAGCCACGCGCGGAAGCTGGCGCGTGAGGCATCCGGCGCCGCGCCGCGCACCCACGACACCTTCGAGCCCGATACCCGCGCCCGGTCCCCTTCCGCGTACCGGAGCCACTCCGCCAGGTGCCCGCTGGTGAAGCGGTAGGCCAGGCGCTCCCGCTTGCCGCTGGCCCAGAGCCACTCCGCATGGAGGCGGATGACGGAGTCCGCGCACTGCTGGAGGTTGGCGGTGCCCACGTCCAGCTCCGCCACCGCCGCCAGCCGCACGTCCTCTGGCGCCAGAATCCGCCCGCCCTGGTGGCTGAGCACCGGCGTGCCGTCCGGCCGCAGCGGCAGGCCTCGCAGCCAGGCCCCGAAGGAGCCCTTCACCACCGACACCCGCGTGTAGCCCTCCGGCGGCGCCACTGCGGCCTCCAAGGGGCGCACCACCGCCTGGGCCGGCAGCCATGCGTAGCGCGCCAGCTCCTCTCGCGTCGCGGGCCGAGGCTGCCCCTCCTCCACGGCCCATCCGGAGACAGGGAGCAGGCACAAGGCCCACAAGAGCGTCCAGGCCCACGGACGAAAGCGGCCCTCGGTGGCGGACCAGGACGGGGAGGACGAG
This sequence comes from Myxococcus virescens, assembly GCF_900101905.1. Lineage (NCBI taxonomy): Bacteria > Pseudomonadati > Myxococcota > Myxococcia > Myxococcales > Myxococcaceae > Myxococcus > Myxococcus virescens. The sequence goes on from NZ_FNAJ01000025.1 coordinate 26,294, forward strand.
CACGGCGAGCAGTCGAACGCGGACACGAAGCAGCCATCTCCAGGAGTCAGGGCGGCACGACAGGTGGCGCCGCGGGTTGGAGGTCTCTCACGGGCCTGGAGTTCCCTCACGCTCGCTCGAGTCCGATCGCTCCCTGACTGCCCCGCGTTCCCGGGGGTGGGTCTACCGCTGAACGCTCGCCGCCCCCGGAACGTGCGCGGCTGGGACCGAGCACTACCTTGAGTCTTATGCGCCGACAGGCGAGCCTCGCGCTGCTCAACACCTTGTCGCTGACCCGGCTGCCCCTGGCGGTGGCCTTCATCCTCGTCCCGGATGCCTGGGTTCGCGCGGGGCTCGTGGTGTTGGCCGCCTTCACGGACTTCCTGGATGGGTGGATTGCCCGGCACAAGGGGCTCGCCACGCGGCTGGGCGCGCTCATCGACCCGGTGGCCGACCGCGCCTTCATGGTGACGGCCATCCTCGTCTGCTACCTCGACGGGCTCATCAGCGGGGTGGCGGTGCTGCTGCTGGTGCTGCGCGACGTCGGCACCACCGTGGGCTTCTTCGTCGCCCGACTGGCGCCCAGGCTGCGCTCGGTGGAACTGAAGGCGCGGATGCTGGGCAAGGCCGTCACGTCCTTGCAGTTGGTGACGCTGCTGTGCGTGCTGCTGTTTCCCCCCGCGGTGGTGCCCCTGGTCGCGCTCATCGGCGTCCTGTCCTTCGCGTCCGTGGTGGACTACTCCCACGCGGTGCTGAAGGCCCGGGAGCGGGACGCCGGACCGCGGCGGATGAAGCCGGAGTCCGGCGGCGCGACCTCCTCGGGCTCGTCCCTGCCGCCCGTGCGCAAGTAGGGCCGCGGCGTCAGGGCTGCGCCGCCGAGTCCGCGGGTTGGGCTTCGGGGAGCCCCAGCACCCGGGCCTTTTCGGTGGCGATGGCGGAGCGTTCGCCCTCGCTCATCTCCATCCAGACTTCATCCATGTCGTCGAGCAGACCGTCCTCCTCGGGTGAGTCGCCTTCAGGGTGCCGGACGCGGACGAGCCGCAGCTTGTTCAGGAGTGCACGGTAACGGTCGTAAGCAGACATGATGGGAACCTCCCCCTCGGGGACGAGCATCGGGCGTGCGACTGACGAAGCGTGGATGGGCCTGGCACCTCACTTCCCAGCCGGAGTGGAAGGGAGCACGGAAATCTCCATCGTCCGCTCTTCATCCAGCAGGTTCACCACTGCTCGGACGTGGTCGCCGGGCTCGAGCTTCCGCAAGGCGATATTGCGCCCGTCCCGAAACACCCGCGTCCGAGGGTCCACGCGCAGCGTCAGCGGCGGACCTTCCCCGAGGGCGATGGCCACCTCCGTGTCGCCCACGGAGCGCACCACGCCGGTATAGACGGCATCCACCACGGCCGTCCCCGGAGGCGACGGCACGTCCGAGCCCTCGGGTGGCACGTCATCGACGACGCCCGCGCCCCCCGTGCCGCCCGTGCCCGTGTCCTGCTGGTCAGCCGTTTCCCGCCGAGGGCTCACCACCCTCGCGCCTGGGGGAATGCCCGCGCCGCCCGTGCCCGTGACTTGCCCCCGGAGCTGCGTCACCTCCTGGCGAAGCTGCAACAGCTCCGCGCGCAGCTGGTCCACTTCACGCTGGAGCGCCGCGGCATCCGTCGAAGTCAGGGCCTGTCCTGTTGGCGCCTGCTCCGTCCGCGCGGGCATCTGCTGCGCGCCTTGCGCCGTCGCCACGCCGCCACAGAGCAACATGGACAGCCCCACGATACCCAACACCCACAAGCTTGCTTTGCGCAGCATGAGGCCCTGACCTCCTTTCCGTTTCAAAGGTGGGGCCTGCCGGGTGACGGACAACCACCGGCCCGGCCGGGATGCGCGGGGAGAGCCACCCACCCGGCGGGCCACCGCCTGCCCCCATGGGGAGCGCCCGCGGCGCGGAAATTCTTCGAGGCCACGCTGAAACTCCCAATTGCCTCGCGTCACTCCTGGGGCGCCGGGCCTGAGCAAGCCTGGTCCGGTGGTGTCACGCGGCGGACCGCGGCGCCACGGGTGTGTCTTTTCCTGGAGAACACCATGTCCAAGTCGTCTGTCTGGGTGAGCCTGAGTGTCGGTCTGGCGTTGGGTTTCGTGGGGGGGCGCGTTGCGCGTCCCACGGAGCTGGCCACGGGAACGGCCCATGCGGCCAACCTCGCGGCGAAGGCCCCCGCCCCCGGCGCGCGTCCGCGTGCGCCGATTTCGCCCACCGTCTACAAGGTGCCGGTCAATGACTCACCGACGGCGGGAGCGGAGGACGCGCTCGTCACGTTGGTGGAGTTCTCCGACTACGAGTGCCCGTTCTGCTCACGTGCGAACGGCACGGTGAAGCAACTCCAGGAGCGCTATGGCCGCAAGCTGCGCGTGGTGATGAAGCACCACCCGCTGGCCAACCACCCTCGCGCGCGGCCGGCGGCGCTGGCGGCGCTGGCGGCGGGTGAGCAGGGCAAGTTCTGGGAGATGCATGAGGCGCTCTTCGCCAACCCGCGAGCGCTGAGCGAGGCCGACCTGGAGCGCTACGCCATGAAGGTGGGCTTGAACATCTCGCGCTGGAACCAGGACCGCGCGGACCCGCGGCTGGCGGAGCGCATCCGCCAGGACGAAGCACTGGCGATGCGGCTGGGCGCCACCGGCACGCCGGCCTTCTACGTGAATGGCCGCTTCATCAGCGGGGCCCAGCCGCTGGAGGTCTTCACGGGCGTGGTGGACGAGGAGCTGAGCAAGGCGGAGGCCCTGGTGCGGACGGGCGTGCGGCCGACGGAGGTCTACGCGCGCACCATCTCCGCCGGAAAGGACAGCCCGCCCACGGAGCAGATGATGCCCGAGGAGCCGGCCATCCAGCAGGTGGACGTGGGCACCGCGCCGACCCGGGGCCCGGCCAACGCGCCGGTGACGGTGGTGGCGTTCTCGGACTTCGAGTGCCCGTTCTGCGCCCGCGTGGTGCCGACGATGAAGGCGCTGGAGGCCGCGTACCCCGGCAAGCTGCGGGTGGCCTTCAAGCACCAGCCCCTGGCGCAGCACGCGAACGCACAGGTGGCGGCGGAGGCGGCCATGGAGGCGCACGCGCAGGGCAGGTTCTGGGAGTTCCACGACGTCCTCTTCGCCAACCAGCGCAAGCTGGACCGGGCGTCGCTGGAGGAATACGCGCGGCAGGTGGGCCTGGACGTGGGCCGCTTCAACGCGGCGCTGGACTCGCGCAAGCATGACGCGCACGTGTCCGCGGACGTCGCCCAGGCCATGCGCGTGGGCGCCACGGGCACGCCCACGTTCTTCATCAACGGCCGTCCGGTGACGGGCGCCCGGCCGGTGGAGCACTTCCGCGCCATCATCGACGACGAGCTGCGGAAGGCGGCGCGGTAGTCGCGCAGCGACTCACGGCTCCGAGGCCGCGACCTCTGAATCAGAGACCGCGGCCTCCGGCTCCGGCGGCCGTCTCAGCACGCCCACGTTCGTCACCTCGCGGGCGTTGACGTTGAACTCCACCGTCCCAAGAGAGGTGCGCAGCACGTGTCTCCCCGGCTTCAACCCCGGCACGAAGATGCGGCCATCCAACAGCGTGTAGTGCGACGCACCGACCCACTCATGGTTGACGGTGACTTCCTCGCGGTAGCCCCGGGGGTGGTCGTCCCCGAAATCCATCATCCCGGCGACAGCGCCCGTCTCCTCCAGGTGGATGTCGACGGACACGCGCTCCCCCTTCCCACCTCGGACGACGGCGCTGCCCGCGCGGCCATCCGGCAGCCACGCGAAGATTCGCCCCGCGCCCACCCGGGGCGTCACCACGAATTCGGGGCCATCGAAGCGGACCTGCGCGTGGTCCTCGGCCGAGTTGCCACACCTCCGCCCCCGTGGACCGGGCTTCTGCGACCCAATCCAGGCCCCCTTCACCGGCGTGCCGTCCGGGAGGAAGACGCGACCGGAGACCTCGTACTCGCCAGGGTCGCTGGTGTACAGCTGCCACACCCTCCCGCCCTCCTCGAGCGCGGAGAAAGGGAGCGCGATGACCGCCGGAGCACCGGGCGCCAGCGTCACGTCCTTCCGTGCCGACACCGCCCGCCCGTTCCGGTGGCCCCACACGGAGAGGGAGTGGCGCCCCGACTCGGTGACGCCCGTGAAGGTGCCGTCCTGCTGGGGCTGGAGCCGGACATTCACGTGGACGGACTCCACCGACTCCGCCCCACGCCGGCGCCCCATCACCGGCTTGACGGTGACGGGAACGAACGCCCCGAGCTGGAAGTCGAACCGCCGCACCTCGCCGGCGGTCAGCTCCGCGCCCACGGACCGGCTGAGCCCCTCTCCCTCGGGAGCGAAAGGCGTCATGCTGACGGGATAGCCCGGCGTCACGCCATCCAGCGTGTAGCGCCCCCGTGCATCCGTCGTGGCCCAGACGGGCGTCATCTCCAGCAACATCGGGTCACCCGACGCGACCAGCCGGACACCCTCCGCCGGCGTCCCGTCATGCAGGAGGACCTGCCCCTCCACGAAGGCCCCTGGCGGCAACTTCAGCTCCACGACGAGCAAGCCCCCGGCGACCACGCCCACGTCCCGCTCACAGCGCTCGGCGTGACCGGCCCCTCGTGCGCAGACGGTCATCACGCCCGCGCCAGGCGCCATGAAGGTCGCCACGCCCGACGCGTCCGTCAGCGCTGTCTCGTCGGGCAACTGCTCTCCCAGGCCGGACGCGAACAACCCTCGGAGGAGCGATACCCGAGCGCCCGCCAGCGGCGCACCGCTGCCCTGGGAGACGGCCCGGACCTGAATCGAGTCCGCCGCGCCATCCATCGTCGGCGGCGGCGGGGGGAGCGGCGGCAGGGAGGGGAGCTGCGCGAACGCGGGAAAGGGCACCTCCACGAGCACCGGCTGCGCCGCCCGCTCCGCGCGCCACATGCCCAGTCCTCCGAGCACCGCCGCCATGGCACTCAGCCCCATGCCCCAGCGAAACCCGTGCATCATTGAACGGCCCCCAGTTCCAGCAGTGGAACCGGGAGGCTACCACTCTCCGTCCGGGTGGCACATCCCGGCCCGGCTACTCGCTGCCGTAGCCCGCGCTCTGCACGTCGATGAGGCGGCCGTTCTCGAACGTCACCACCTGCATGAAGCGGCGCGGCCCGAAGTTGTAGGTCCACTCCTCGTACTCCCGGGTGACGGACCGCCGCTCCGTCGTGACGCCCCCCGTGTTCCTGTCCGGCGTCACCGAGCCCGCAGAGTCCGTCACCGTGCGGAAGTTCTTCGCCGCCGGCTCCCCACACTTGGCGAGCACCTCGGTCTTGAGCGCTCCATCCGCCACCAGCGCCTGGCCACAGCGGAGCGAGGCCGCCTCCGCCGCCACCGGCACCCCGGCCATTGAAAGCACGACCGCCAATCCAAGAGCTCGCATGGGGTGTCTCCTCTCCATTCAGGTCAACGGCGCAGGATGTCCGTGTGGGCGGAGCACGCTACGCGTAGGGGTTGTAGAACTTCGCGAACGTCGCCTTGGCGAAATCGCCGAAAGTCATTCCAGGCTGGAAGGCGCCCACCTTCTGCTCGGCGGGGTCCACGCCCTCCGGCGGACGCAGGTGCATGTCATTGTCCGGCTGCATGAACACCGCGAAGGTGGCGCGGGAGATGTTGCGGCTGGCCGGATGGGCCAGCGCCTGCACCGCGTGCGGCGTGGACCGCAGCAGCCCGCCGGTGACAATCTGGGAGCTTTCGCCAATCTGGAAGGCCAGGCTGTCCTTCGGGATGACGACCTTGCGCTCCTCGCCGGTCCGCGTGCGCACGTACAGGCCCGCCTCCGGGTCCGGCACCGGGATGTCCTTGCGCGCCGGCTCCGTCGCGCCCGGCTCGGCCTCGAAGTACATGGCCGGGCAGAGCGCCGTGAGCGAGCCGTGGTCGCTGTGCCAGCCGCACCACGAGTCGCGCGTGCGCGGCGTCGCGTCCTCGTTGATGGCGAAGTAGTAGAGCAGCCGCGCCTTGCACGCGCGCGAATCACGAATCGTCTTCGCCAGCGCCGCGCCCGGTGCCAGGCGGCTGCCCAGCCTGGCCTGCACGTACTTGTCGCACTGCTCGGCGACCAGCACGCCCACGTCCACCATCCGCTGGCCCAGCGCCATGAAGGCGGGCCGCAGCTCCGGGAAGTCCGCGTCCGGCCACACGTTGGGGTGGTAGTTCTCCGGGTGCTTCTCGATGAGCGCCGCGTCGGTGTGCGGCACGTCGTACTGCGGGTTGTTGTAGTACGAGCCCTTGAACTCGTCGAACTGGCCGGGGCGCAGCAGCTCCTTCCCGTGGCTCCAGCCGAACGAGTAGCTGCTGCGCGCGTGGACGTAGCGGTCCTTCACCTCGGTGGGCAGCGCGGCGAAGCGGAAGCCCAGGGGCAGCAGGTTGTCGCGCAGCTCGGACAGCCCGGGGATGCCCCGAACGACGAGCAGGCCAATGCCGTCATGCCCGTAGGCGCGCTCGATGGCGGCGCTCAGGTCCGCGCCCGCCACGAGCTGCGCATAGTCGAGAAGAACCACTCCGTCTTTCGTTTCCGCCACGTCGCTGCTCATCCCAGGTGCCTCGTGTCTTCTCCCCACGGTGCCACACCGGCATCCGCGCCGGGCAGGGTGTGCACAGGCCACCCGTGACAAGGGAGACGGGCGCCATACTGCCCGGTTTGGGCGCATGCGTGCCACCTGCGTCTCTCGGTGGAGGGTGGAAACCCCTGCTCCCCTCCCTGCTCTCGTGCCAGGCCCCGCTCCCTCGTCCCCCAGGGCAGTCGCGCGCGGAACCCACCAGGATTCACATGGGGAGTCGTATTTCCTCTCACAAGGAGAACCCCGCGATGGAAAGCCCGCTGTATACCGGAGAGGTCCGTACCGTCGGAGAGAGCATGGCGCGCAGCATCACCGACGCAGGCGCCTTCAAGATATTCATGGACGAGCCCGTGGAGTTGGGTGGCCGCAATGGCGCCCCCAGTCCGCTCGACTTCATCCTGGCCGCACACGCGGGCTGCCTGAACTACATGACCTTCTACATCGCCCGGGAGCTGGGCATCCCGGTGACGCGCACGGACATCACCGTGCGCGGCGCACTGGACCCGTCGACGTTCGCCGGCAAGGGCGGCGGCGCCCGCGCGGGCTACCAGGCCCTGGAGGTCACCCTCCAGGTCCACACACCCGCGAACGCGGATCAACTCGCCCTCCTCAAGCGCGAGGTGGAGGCGCGCTGCCCGGTGAGCGACAACCTCGCCAACGCCACGCCGGTGCACCTCACCTTGAAGGCCGCTACTTCGGAGGCGTGACAGGCACCGGCGCCACCAGGGGCGCGGCGCGGCCGGGCCGGGGGACGAGGAAGAGCAGCCGCCCCTTCTGCTTCATCATCCCCGCCGCCAGCTCCGCCTGCGGGCCCGCGCCCCAGAAGACGTCCACCCGGCCCGCGCCCCGGATGGCCCCGCCCGTGTCCTGGTTGAGCACGAAGCGCGACAGCGGCTTCCACTGCACGGAGCCATCCGCCATGCGCACCGGGCGCTCGGTGTGGATGAAGGCCAGGCCGCCCTTGGGGAACAGCCGCGCGTCCGTCGCGATGGAGCGCCCCGCCGTCACCGGACGCCCGAGCGAGCCCACCGACGCGGTGTTGAGGAAGCGGAAGAACACGTAGGACTCGTTGTGGTCGAGCACCCGGTGGCACTGCTGGGGATTCGCGGCCAGCCACGCGCGCAGCGCCTGCATCGACATCTCCTCCTTGGGGATGGCGCCCTCCTGGATGAGCAGCGAGCCGATGCTGCGGTACGGCTTCCCATTCGACGCGGCGTAGCCGATGCGGCGCCGGCTCCCATCCGGCAGGAGCAACGAACCGCTGCCCTGCACCTCCAGGAAGAAGAGCGCCACCGGGTCCTTGGCCCATGCCAGCTCCAGCTTCCGTCCGCTGAGCCGCCCCCCACGGATGTCCCCGCGCGACCAGTACGGCACCACCTTCCGCCCGTCGAGCCGGCCGAAGACGCGCTCCGACTTGAAGCGCTCCGCGAAGGGCTCCAGTGGGACCTCAATCAAGTCGGACGGAGGCCCGTGGATGGGCACGTTGTACACGTCCGTGCGCGTCAGGCTCGCCTCGATGGTCGGCTCGTAGTAGCCGGTGAAGAGCACCTGGCCGTCCTCGCCTCCGGCGGCCTCCAGCGGCTCGAAGTCCTCCAGGACCAGGGCCCACAGCGCCTCCGGCGTGAGGTCCTCGCGTAGCCGCGCGTGCAGGCGCTCCAGGGCGGTCCGCAGCTCGGCGATGGAGACCTGCCGCGCGCCGTAGATGAAGCGGTGGTCGGCCGGGCGGCTCCGCAGCCACACGAGGCTCTCGGCGACGGCGGTCCGCAGGGACGCGACGTCACCGTCGTCCCGGGGCTCCATCTTGCGAGACAGGCCGACGAGCGCGTCCTCGGGCCTGGTGACGGGAGCGCGGGAGGGGCTCGGACAGGCCGAGGCGAGGAGCCCCAGCGCCGACAGCAGGAGGATTCGGAGGTGCCGCATGTCCATGTGGCTCCTCTACCTATCGCACCTGCCCCGGTGCGCGAATGGGAACGGCGCGTGCCGGAATGAGCGAACGGCCAGGCGTCAGCGGCCCTGGGATGCTCGCGCGGGGCCGGTGGCGGCGACGCAAGCGCTCAGCCCTGTCGAGGCGCACCATGAGGCGAGGCGCCCCGAGGGCCGGGGCGCACCTCTGCGCGCTCAGATGAAGTAGTCGGGGAGCAGCTCCGCCCCGGGCACCCTCTGGTACTTGTCGAAGTCCGTCACGCCCACGCCGCGAAGGACCTCCTCGTCGATGCAGAAGTTGCCGGTGAACTCGCGGCTCGGCTTGGTGAGGATGGCGTAGGCCGCGTCCGCCATGATTTCCGGCGTCCGGCAGCCGCGGATGGTCTCATCCCCGCCCAGCAGGTTCTGCACCGCCGCGGTGGCGATGACGGTGCGCGGCCAGATGGCGTTCACCGCGATGCCGTCCGAGCGCAGCTCCTCCGCCATGCCCAGCACGCACATGCTCATGCCGAACTTCGCCATGGTGTACGCGACGTGGGGCGCGAACCAGCGCGCCTCCATGTTGAGCGGCGGCGAGTTGTTGAGGATGTGCGGGTTGCTGGCCTTCTTCAGGTACGGAATACACGCCTGCGAACACGCAAACGTGCCGCGCGTGTTGATGCCGTGCATCAGGTCGAAGCGCTTCATCGGCGTCTCGAGCGTGCCCGTGAGGCTGATGGCGCTGGCGTTGTTCACCAGGATGTCGATGCCGCCGAAGGTCTCCACCGCCTTGGCCACGGCGGCGGCAATCTGCTGCTCGTCGCGGATGTCCACGACACAGGGCAGCGCCTTGCCACCCGCCTTCTCGATTTCCTCCGCCGCCGTGTAGATGGTGCCGGGGAGCTTGGGGTGCGGCTCCGTCGTCTTGGCGGCGATGATGATGTTGGCGCCATCCCGGGCAGCGCGGAGGGCAATGGCCTTGCCGATGCCACGGCTGGCACCGGTGATGAACAGCGTCTTTCCCTGGAGATTGGACATGGGGTGTCCTCCTATCACGAACGGGCGGATGGCTTCCGAGGCGCCCCCTTGGCGACGGGCTCCATCACTTCGCGCCCTCGGAGAAGGCGCGCTCGATGAGCATCTGCATGGGAGCGTGGGCCGGTAGCGTGCCAAACGTCTGTCCATGCGCTCCGCCCAGGCGGGACTCGCAGAAGGCATCCGACACGGCGGTGTTGCCCGCGCGAATCAGCAGCGACGCCTGGAGCGCCAGCGCCAGCCCCTCCACGATGGTGCGCGAGCGCGCCTCCAGCGAGTCCGTGTTCGCCAGCGCCTTGCCCAGCCGCGCGGTGGCCTCGTCGTAGGCGGGGTGCCCGCCCTGCGCGGCCAGAAGCTCGGCGAAGAGGGCTTCCCGGCTGGCCGGCTCGCGCGACGCCGCGCGCAGCACGTCCAGGCACTGGATGTTGCCGCTGCCCTCCCAGATGGAGTTGAGCGGGGCCTGCCGATACAGGCGCGGCAGGTTCGTCTCCTCCACGTAGCCCGCGCCGCCCAGGCACTCCTGCGCCTCGTTGACGAAGGAGGGCGTGCGCTTGCACACCCAGTACTTCCCCACCGCCGTGGCGATGCGGCAGAACGCGGCCTCCTTCTCGTCCCGAGGTGTGGCGTCCACCGCGCGGGAGACGCGCCCGGTGAGCGCGACATGGGCCTCCAGCTCCAGCGCCAGGTCCGCCAGCACGTTGCGCATCAGCGGCTGGTCGATGAGCCGCTTGCCGAACGCCACGCGGTGGCGCGTGTGGTGGATGGCCTGCACCAGCGCCTGACGCATCTGCCCGCTGGAACCAATCATGCAGTCCTGCCGCGTCAGCGCGACCATCTCCAGGATGGTGGGGACACCGCGGCCCTCCGCGCCCACCATCACCGCGTAGGCACCGTGCAGCTCCACCTCCGAGCTGGCGTTGCTCCAGTCGCCCAGCTTGTCCTTCAGTCGCTGGACGCGGATGGCATTGAGCGCGCCGTCCGGCGTGAAGCGCGGCATCAGGAAGCACGACAGGCCCCCCTCCGCGTGCGCCAGCACCAGGAAGGCGTCGCTCATGGGCGCGGAGAAGAACCACTTGTGGCCCACCAGCGCGTAGGGCTGACCGGGCCCGCGGCCTTCACCCAAGCGGTGCGCCTTGGTGGTGTTGGTGCGCACGTCGGAGCCACCCTGCTTCTCCGTCATGCCCATGCCAATGGTGGCGCCAGACTTCTGCGCTGCGGGGATGAAGCGGCTGTCGTAGGACGCCGAGCTCACGCGCGGCAGCCACTCCATCGCCACCTCCGGCTGGTGGCGCAGCGCGGGCACCGACGCATACGTCATCGTGAGCGGACAGCTCGTCCCCTGGTCCGCCTGGTTGTGCAGATAGAAGAGGGCCATGCGCGCCACGTGGGCGCCGGGCTTGTCCTCGTTGCGCCAGGCGAACCCCGACACGCCGTGGGCCATGCCCAGCTCCATCAGCCGGTGGTACGCGGGATGGAACTCCACCTCGTCTCGGCGGTTGCCATAGCGGTCGAAGGGCCGGAACCTGGGCTTGTTCTCGTTGGCGAGGAACGCCAGCTGCTGCATCTCCCCGCCCACCACGGGGCCGTACTTCGCCAGGTCGGCCTCCGCCCAGCCGCCACCCTCGCGGGCCACCACCTCGCGGAGCACGGTGTCCGTCGTCCACGCGTCGTACTCGAGCGGCGGAGGCTGGTTCGTGACTTCGTGCGTGAGGAAACCGGCGGCAATGGCGTTGCGTTCAGTCATGGTGAAGGTCCTCCTGGGGACGATGCCCGGTGCCCCTGGATTACCGTGAACACGCGCGGCAGGCCATCGCAACCCGAGGGGCGGATGCGGCGTGTCACCGCTTCTTCGCCTGCTCCAGCTCCTCGACCAGCAGCTCCGAAACCTTCCGCACACGCGGTATGTCGAGCGCGGACTTCGCGCAGACCAGGTGCAGCTCGCTGGTGGCATAGGGCCCCAGGTCCAGGTCGAGCGGCACGAGGCTCCGCTCCCGCACGAAGCGGTGCCGCAGGTCGCCCAGCACCATGGCCCCGACACCCGCCTCGGCCGCGGCCAGCATCACCAGGTAGTTGTCGGCGGTGAACACGGGCGAGAAGCCGGGGATGATGGACTCCAACTGGGGATTGGGCGGCGTCGCATCGAACGGCGGCGCCCAGGCCACCCACGGAATCTGCTGGAGCGTGGGCCGCCTGGGCAGCCTCGCCTTGAGCGACTTCGCCACGAAGACCGCGTTGCGAATCTGCACCCCATACACGCGCTTCAAGTCCGCGTTCGGCGGGCACCGGGCCCGCAGCGCGAGGTCTGCCTCGCCGCGCCCCAGGTCCAGGTACTGAATCCCGGAGAGCACCTCCAACCGCAACCCCGGGTGCTTCTTCGCCACCGCCCCCGAAAAAGGCGCGAGGAAGTCGAAGCACAGGTACGGCGCCGCCGTCACCCGCACCAGGCCGCGAGGCGACGTGTCCGACGACTCCGCCGCGCGGTGCAGCTCTCCGGCCCACTCCGCCATCTTCTTGGCCGGTAGCACCAGTCGCTCGCCCGCCGCCGTCAGCACCGCCCCATCCACGCCTCGGCGGAACAGAGAGGCGCCCACCGCGTACTCCAGCGCCGCCAGCCGCCGGCTCACCGTGGGCTGACCGATGCGGAGCCGCCGCGCCGCCCCGCTGAAGCTGCCCGTCTCCGCGATGGCGAGGAACAGCCGCGCGTCATCCCAGGAGATATCCATGAATGCATGACCTCATGCCTGAATCGCCATTTTCCATCCATTCTTGCATCGCTACCTTGCGCCTGTCTCGACGTGCAGGAGCCCCACCATGCGGAACCGTTCCCTTGCCCTCTCGTTCGCCACCGTGCTCGCCACCGCCGCCCTCACGGGCTGCGCCGTCACCTCACATGGCGTGCAGCCCTCCGCGCTCGGCAAGGCGCGCCCTTCGTCGGAGCTGCTACCGATGCTGACGCAACCCGGCCCCGTGGAGCTGGAGACGGTCGTCTCCTGCGACTGGGCCGTGGAGCGCGGCGGCCTCATCAACCTGGACCACCCCACCGCGAAGCGCGCGGGCCTGGAGGACGGGGATGAACCGGTCCAGGTCTTCTTCCACGCCCTCCGCCACCCGGAGAAGGGGCTCTTCATCGTCGACACCGGCGTGGAGACGGCGCTGCGGGACGCGCCGGAGAAGGCCGCCATGCGCGGGCTCGTCGCCAGCGCCATGAACATGGAGAAGATGACGGTGCACGCGCCGCTGGGGGAGTGGCTGGCGAAGCAGCAACAGCCGCTGGCGGGCGTGTTCCTCACGCACCTGCATCTGGACCACATCACCGGCATGGCGGACGTGCCCGCCGGGACACCCGTCTACACCGGACCGGGTGAAGCCTCCGACCGCGCCTTCGTGAACCTCGTCGTCCAGGGCAACAGCGACCGGGCCCTGGCCGGCAAGCCGCCGCTGTCGGAGTGGACCTACGCGAGGGAGGACTCCGGCCTGTTCGACGGCGCGGTGGACATCTTCGGGGACGGCTCCGTGTGGGCGCTCTGGCTGCCCGGGCACACGCCCGGCACCACCGCGTACCTGGTGCGCTCCACGAAGGGCCCGGTGCTGCTCGCGGGGGACATCAGCCACACCCGCTGGGGCTGGGAGCACGACGTGGAGCCCGGCTCGTTCAACAACGACGCGGACCGGGCCACGGTGAGCTTCAAGAAGCTGCGCGCGTTCGCCCAGGCACACCCCGAGGTCGAGGTGCGTATGGGCCACCAACACTGACGCGCGGAGGCTTCAGTTCCGGGTGTGCTGCCGGAAGAAGTCCCACATGATGGAGGTGCCGTCCGGTCCGGACGGGTCTGCGAAGGGATAGCGCGAATCCCCACCGGGCCAGGCGTGGTCCATCCCCTGGATTTCGATGTGCCGCGCCACCAGCGAGCCGCCGTAGACGTAGTCGTCCACCGTATACGCGCGCCCGCCGGGCACACTGGCCCGCGTCACCTGCGTGGCCACCGGACGGATGCTGTCGTTGGCCACGCTGTCATCGCCGTAGTCGCTGGTCTGGAGGAACTGCCGCGTCGCCTGCCGGCCGTTGACGATGTTGACGACGCTGTCCTTCGTCCCATGCACGACGAGCACCGGCGCCGTGTGACGCGGACGGCCCGAGCACTCCCACGCGTCCCGGCCCCGGTCATCCGGGTGGTAGATGCTGCCGAAGAGCATCGCGAAGCCCGTGCCCGAAATCGTGGTAGCCGCCTTGTACATGGCGCCCGCGCCAATCATCCCCGCCGCGAACACGTCCGAGTAGCAGGCCAGCAGCGTGCCTGTGAGCACCGCGCCGGAGCTCACGCCGCCCACGTAGATGCGGCGCGCATCCACCGCGTAGTGCCGCTTCACCTGCTCCACCATGCCCACCACGAGCGCGGGCTCACCGTGGTCTCGCGTCTGGTTGAGCACCAGCATGAAGTTCCAGCACTGCGTGGGGTTCGCGAACGTCGCCTGGTTCGGGTACAGCACCAGAAACTTCTCCGCGTCCGCCTTCTCGTTGAGGCGCGAGAGGCCGGCGAACTGGCTCGGGTTCTGGAAGCAGCCGTGCAGCGCCACCACCAGGGGCAGCGGCGTGTCCGCCTGGTAACCCGTGGGCACCCAGAGCTGGAAGCCCCGGGTCCCTTCGATGCCGTGGACCCAGGTGCCGGCGCGCGCGGGGGCCGCGGCGGTGAGCGTGAGGACGGCGAGCAGCAACAACCCCGTGCGCGAGCACGTGACAGCGTTCCGCTTCATTGGCTGACTCCTTCGGGGTGGGGGAACCGCGCTCAGCCCGGCTGCCGCGCATCCGCCGCGGCGTCCTCGACTCCGGCCAGGAAGGCCTCCACTGCGTCGGCGACCTTGTCGGGCTGGTCATGCGGTGACGCATGGCCGGAATCACTCAACACCTGGAGCCGCGCGTTCGGCAGCAGGTCCACATAGGCCCGCTTCGTGGACACGGGCGTGTAGTCCCTGTCGGACGCGAGCACCAGCACCGGGCAGGTGATGCCGCCCAGGTGCCGCATGACGCTCCACCCCACCAACCCCTTCGTCGCGCGCAGGTACGCGTCCGGGTCGTTGGCGCTGAATATCTCCAGCGCGCGCTGGCGAAGCGCTTCCTGCTCGGGCTTGGGGAAGAGCTTGGGCGCCAGGACCTTCGCCAGCACGGAGGGCCCCAGCAGCTTCAGCAGCGTCAGCCGCAGGCCGAACTCGAGCTTGCGGCGCAGCGTGTGCGCCACCAGCTCCGGCCCGCTGTTGACGATGACCAGGCTGCGCACCAGCTCCGGCCGGTCCACCGCGAGCTGGAACCCCATCATCCCGCCCATGGACAGGCCCACCACGTGGACGCCGGTGAGACCCAGCGCGTCACACAGCCCGGCGATGTCCCGAGCGAAGCGCGGCACGCCATAGGCGCCCGGCGGCTTTCCGCTGCGGCCATGCCCCCGCGCATCGGGAACGATGACGCGATGGCGGCCCGTCAGTCTGGGTGCCACGGACTCCCAGTCCCGGCCAGAGGAGCCAAGCCCGTGAAGAAGCAGCACGGGGGTGCCCTCACCCGATTCCTCGAAGTAGAGGGAGAGCTCCTCCAACTGGAGCAACGGCATGTTCGGACCCCAGATTCAGGTAGGAAGCGTGTCGAACCGCAGGTCCGAAGCTACATGAACGAACGTTCGTTTTTCAAGAGTACCCCATGAGCACCTCCCCCCGCTCTCGCCTGCGCGCCACGGATGCCCGCCTCCCCCCCACGGCGGCAGCCCCTCCCGAAGGCACGCGCCGACGCATCCTGGAGACGGCCCTGCAGCTCTTCGCGAGCCGCGGCTATCACGACACGTCCATTCGGGACCTGGCGTCAGCCCTGGAGCTGCGGCCCAGCGCGCTGTACGCCCACTTCGCGGCCAAGGACCACGTCCTCGCGGAGCTGGTGCGCATTGGCCACGAGGCCCATTTCGAGGCGCTGGAGACCGCGTTCCAGGGCGCGAAGCCCACGCCCGCGGACCAGGTGCGCGCGCTGGTTCATGCGCACACGCGCGTCCACGCGGAGCATCCGCAGCTCGCGTTGGTGGTGAACGAGGAGTTCTACGCGCTGAGCCTGGAGCTGGCGGCGCCCGCGCAAGCGCTGCGGGACAAGGCCAACGCCATGTTGCTGGACGCCATCCAGCGCGGCATGGCCCAGGGACAGTTCTCCCCGCTCCATCCTCACATCACCGCCGCGGCGATTGTGGGCATGGGCTCTCGCATCCCCCACTGGTTCGAACCCGGCGGCCCCATCGCGGTGGAGACCCTGGCGAAGACCCACGCCGAGCTGGCGCTGCGGATGCTGGGAAGTGTCTCCGGCGCGTGAGGCCGCACGCCCCGCGCGCTCGACAGGACTCGGCGACACGGCCGGTTGCTGCCCTTTGAATTTTCCCAACACGCTCGCGTCAGCAGGCGCATCCACCGCAACGGCGGATCCTTCCTCACGCTGGATACCCTCACATGACCACTCGCATGCTCTCGAAGCTCACGGCGCTCTCCCTCACCCTGTCCGCTCCCGCCTTCGCTAGCGCCGACGATGTCGAACAGGCCCAGGAGGACCGGGGCTTCGCGCTGGGACTGCGGGCGGGCTACGGAGTCCCACTGGGGCACGCCGCGGGCTCCGAGCTCGGCGAAACCCCCAAGATGAGCGAGGTGTTCAAGAGCGCCATCCCCTTGCAGGTGGAGGCGGGATACTTCTTCAACTCGAATGTCTACCTGGGGGCCTACTTTCAGTACGCGCCCGTGCTGCTCGCCGAGGACTGCGAATCGGACGTCAGTTGCTCCGCCGATCAGATGCGCTTCGGCATCAACGCGTCCTACCACTTCCGGGCGGGAGAGAAGCTCAGGCCCTGGATGGGCCTGGGCATCGGCTACGAGATGCTCAACCTGAAAGTATCCTCGAGCGAGGCCGGCGTGGAGGCCACCATTGGCACGGGCGTCCGCGGCATCGAGTTCGCCGCCCTCCAGGCCGGCGCCGACTATCGCATCAACGACACGTTCTCCATCGGGCCCTACCTGTCGCTGGCGGCCGGCGTCTACCAGTCGTCGACCTCCAGCATGGAGATGAAGAACGTGCCCATCATTGGTGATGTCTCCGAGTCGGAGTCGGAGAGCATCGACAACAAGACGGTCCACGCCTGGCTGTCCGGCGGCGTGCGGGCGCAGTTCCGCTTCTAGGCCGCGCCCACCTCAGTCCAGCAGGTGCGGGTTGCGCAGGATGAGCAACCCCGCCTGCACGGTGGCGGCGTAGTCGTTGAGGTGCCCGGCGCCGATGAGCGCCGTCACGTCACGGCTGCCCCCCGCGGTGAGCGCGGCATCCACCTTCTCGCTGCCCTGGTTGTACGCGGCGAGCGCCAGCCGCCAGTCGCCATAGCGCGCGTGCAGGTCCGACAGCAGCGCGGCGGCGGCCTGGGACTCACGCGCCACGTCCAGCCGCTCGTCGCGCGCCTCACTCACCTCCAGCCCGTAGCGCCGCGCCGTCTCCGGGATGAACATCCACACGCCCGCGCCGCGCAAGCCCGGCGCCAGCGAGGGCCGGCCATCCGTCTCCGGCATGTTCGTCGCGGCGGACTCGACGACGGCCACGGCCAGCAGTCCCTCGGGCAGCCCCTTGTCACGCAGCGGCGCGGAGAGCGCCTCCCGCTGCGTCACCAGGTTCGCCAGCGCGCGCTTCATGAACGCGCGCCCTTTCTCCGAACCGGTGAGCGCGTTGAGCCGCGCCAACACATGCGCGTCCACCACCACCGGCAAATCTCCCTCCGGCTGGCTGGACCGGGCGAGCGCCTGCGCCTCCGCGAGCGTCACCGCGCGGCCCTGCGCCACGCCTTGTGACAGCGCCGCGAGCGGCACCAGGACGAGACACAACGCGGCCAGGAGCACGGAAACACCCTGGGCACGGGCGGGACGAGGCTGGAAGAGCATCTGGATTCTCCGGGTGGTGGGGTGGGACATGCCGGTGACACCGGCGGGAAGGGGGGACTCGGGCCGCACAGACAAGGCCGCCTGGAGCAGGCACCGCGCGTAGGCCTGCGCCTGGGCCCGACCAGTGGCCACCAGCGCTTCGTCACACGCCAGCTCCTGGAGCGAGGCCATCCACCGGGACAGGGCATATGCGCCCGGATGCCAGAAGAAGGCGCCCGTGAGGACGAGCCGCGCGAAGGCCCAGTGCGTGTCGCGCTGACGGTGGTGCTGAAGCTCGTGAAGCACCGTCAGCCGGAAGGACTCCGCGTCCTCCAGCAGCGCGGGCGGCACCACCACCCACGCGGAAGGCTGACGCCCGGCGCGAGGAAACCACGCGGAGAAGGCCGGCATGCCCGCCCCCCCCAGCACCACGGCGACGCGCCCCACGCCGCGCACGCGGGGCAGCGACTCCAACTGACGCAGCAGGCGCGCATGCCGCACCAGCGCCCGTGTAATGAAGGCGCCTCCTCCCACCAAGAGCGCCAGCGCCGCCGCGGGCAGCACGGGCGGCAGCGCTGGCGCGGACTCCCGAGCCCGCGCAGGCTCCGCCACCGGACGCGGCTCCCACAAGGGCGCGGGCAGCCGCCCCGCGTGGCGCGCCACGGAACGCTCGAAGGTGAAGCGGGGCCCGGTGGGCACCAGCGCGTGCACGGCCGCGGCCAACAACGGCAGCACCAGCGCGAGCAGCAACACGCCACGCGCCACCTTCAAGGACTGCCGCGCCGACAGGGGACGGCCCAGCCGCGACAGCAGCGTCAGCGCCAGCCAGGCCAGCGGCGGCGCCACGGCGAGCAGCAGCGCCTGCGTCAGATAGAGCGACGCGAGTTCACGCAGCGCGGCGCTCACGGCTTGCGCCCCTTCGCGTCGAGCAACTTGCGGAGCTGGTCCACGTCCGAGGCGGACAGGGGCACTGCCTCCACCAGCCGCGCCACCAGCGCGGAGGGCGTGCCGTCGAACACCGTCTCCACCAGGTGGCGCACGCTCTGCGCCTCATAGGCGTCGCGCGGCAACACCGCCGAGTACAGGTGGCCACGGCCCTGCTTGCGGCTGTGCACCACGCCCTTCTGCTCCAGGATGCGCAGCACCGTGGAGACGGACGTGTACGCCAGCGCGCGCTCCGGCGGCAGCGCGGCGAGCACGTCCGCCACACTCACCTCACCGAGGCGCCAGACGATGTGCATCAACTCCAGCTCCACCGGCGTCAACGGCCGTGGAGCCACTTCGGGCTCAGGCTTGCGAGTCACGAGCGAACCTCCGTGACGCGCAAACTACTAAGAGATTAGTTCCAAATCAACTAACCACTTAGTTGCTCACTGATGGAGTTCCTGTCCCTACACACCGAGCGCCTCCCGCAGCTCCGGCAGGCGCCGCGACCGCACCGCGCCGTAGACGAACCGGTCCGGACGCAGCACCACCACGTCCGCGGCGTGCTTGGAGAACCAGTCCGCCAGCTTTCCGGTGACGTCCACCACCGCGGGTGCCTCCTCGGAGGCCTCGTCCACCGCCTCCGCCGGAGGATGGAACGTCATCATGCGGCCACCCAGCGACTCGGCCAGCGCGCGCGCTGCCTCCAACTCCGCCGACGGCGCGTTGCCCCGGCACAGCACCGTGAATTCATTGCCCAGGGTGTCGTCCAGCAGGACCTCCTCACCCGACGGCAGCTTCACGCGCGGCTGGATGAAGTACTCGCCCTTGTCGCCGAAGTAGTAGCCGCTCGCGTGCGCCGGGGCCTCCTTGAACTCGAAGCCCTCGATGAACTTGCGCACCCGGGGGATGCGCTGAAGGGTGCGCAGCAGCGCGTCACGCGCGGAGGCCACCAGGGGGTTGCGCGCCAGGAACAGGTGCCCCACCCGCACACACAGCTTCTGCACCGCCTCCACATGCGGCCGGCGCTCCTGCTCATAGGTGTCCAGCAGCGACGCGGAGGACTGCCCGTGCAGCACGCGCTTCAGCTTCCACGCCAGGTTGGATGCATCCCGCATCCCCGACACCAGGCCCTGGCCCATGAAGGGCGGCATGGTGTGCGCCGCGTCGCCCAGCAGGAAGACGTTGCCCTGGCGCCAACGCGCCGCGTTGAGGCAGTGGAACGTGTAGACCGAGGCACGCTCGATGCGCACGCGCTTGGGGTCCACGTACGGCGCGATGAGCTCGGAGATGGTCTCCGACTTCTCCAGGTGCTCGCGCGTCTCGCCGGGCATCATCATGAACTCCCAGCGAATCTGGTTCACCGCGCCGGTGGCCACGAAGGCCGGACGCTTCGGGTCGCACACGAAGCGGCAGATTTCCGGCACCTCCCCTTCCACCACGGTGCCGGACACCGCCAGCCAGGGCTCGCCATAGGCCCGCCCCGACATCGAGATGCCCAGCGCCTTGCGCACGGTGCTGCGCGCGCCGTCACACGCCAGCAGGTACTTCGCGCGGACGGAGCGCTGCTCGCCCGTGAACGAGTCGTGGTAGCGCACCGTCACCCCGTCGGAGTCCTGCACCACGGCCTCCACGCTCACGCCCTTGCGCAGCTCCACGTGCTCGAAGCGGTTGAGCCCGTCGCGCAGCGCGCCCTCCAGCAGCGGCTGGTGGAAGAACCACAGCGGCGTGTGGCCGAAGCCGAAGTCCGTCTCGCCGGTGTGAATCTCCGCGAAGCGCTTGCCCGTGCCGCCCACGTACTCCGCGAAACGGCTTTCCCGCATGTCGCTTTGCAACAAATCCAACAGTCCGGTGGACTGGTAGATGCGCAGGCCCTCGTCGTCGCACGAGAAGGCCCGGGGCTCGCCGTGCGGCGCCACGTCCCGCTCCAGCAGCAAGGTGCGCACACCCATGAGACCCAGCAGGTTGCCCGTCAACGCGCCCACCGGACCACACCCGCTGATGATGACGTCCACCTGCGTGTCCGTCTGCTGACTGTCACAACCCATGGATGCCTCCCGGGGCAATGTCTGGCATTTTTAATAACGAATCAGGTGTGACCACGGTGTGACGGGTCCGGAAGCCTGGATCAGCATCCGCTCAGAGCGGCGAGCTGCCGTGTGACGGAAAAACCACACGCAAAAATTGTCACTGCTGGGGCAATCCCTACCCGTTACGGAGGTTTTCGGCGGACGTGTTACCTTAGAGCCCCGCCCATGCGAGGAATCCCGGAGGACATGGCAGCCGACGGCCTGGTAAATACACAACGCTTTCGCCTGGAACTCTTGGGCGAAGCCCGGCTCCGGGTCGGCGACACACGCATCCCGCTGGAGCGGCGGACCGCGGCGGTGCTCGCATGGTTGGCATTGGAAGGCCCTCACCCGAAGTACCGTCTGGCCGGACTCCTGTGGGCGGAGTCCGGGGAGGCGACCGCGCGCAACAACATGCGCCAGCTGCTGCGCCGGCTGCGGCTCGCCTGCGGCGCGGAGCTGGTCCAGGGCACCGATGTCCTCTCGCTGTGTGAGGGGGTTGTCTCGGACGCCGCCGAACTCCAGGCCCACGTGCTCGAGGGGCGATACGCGGAAGCCCTCGCGCTGGAAGGCGTTCTCCTGGGTGTCCTGGAATACGAAGATTGCTCAGAATTCCAAACATGGTTGGAAGGCGCGCGTGAGCGGTTGGACAAGCTTCGCCGCCGGGCCGCCGTGGCGGAGTCGGAGTCGCGGGAGAAGCGAGGGGACCTGACGGGTGCACTGGCGCTCGCGGAGCAGCTCCTCTCCATGGACCCGTATTCAGAAGAAGCGTGGCGCCGGCTGATGCGGCTGCACTACGTGGCGGGCGACCGCATGGCCGCGCTCAACGCCTTCGAGCGGTGCCGCCGCCTGCTGCGCGAGGAGTTGGACACCACGCCGCTGCCGCAGACGGTGGCCCTGGCGCGCGAAATCGAGCGGGGCCCGCCCGCCCCCAGGCAGGTGCCCCCACCCACGAGCCGGCTGCCCCTCTCCGTGCTCCGGCCACCGGTCCTGGTGGGCCGCGAGCGCGAGTGGGCGCGGATGGAGGCTGCCTGGGAGGCGGGGCAGACCATCTTCATCGCTGGCGAGCCGGGCGTGGGCAAGACGCGCCTGGCCCATGACTTCGCGGCGTCGCGGGGTAACTACCTGCTGCTGGAGGCGCGGCCCGGCGAACAGAGCGTGCCCTACGCCTCGCACGTGCGGCTGGTGCGGCAGATGCTGGCCCGGGTCCCCGACCCGGACCTGCCACGCTGGGTGCGGCGCGAGCTGGCGCGCCTGCTGCCGGACCAGGCCGGGCAGGAAGGCCTGCCCCCGCCCATGGCGGACGAGGCCGACCGCAGCCGCTTCCTGGAAGCGCAGTGCCAGCTCGTCTACCAGCTCGCGGCCAGCGTGGACGCCATGGTGGCCGACGACCTCCAGTTCATGGACAGCGCCACCGCGGAGTTCGCGGTGCTGATGCTGTCGCGCCGCCACGCGCCCGAGCCCGGCGGCCGGTTCCCGCGCTTCATCGACACCTACCGGACGGATGAGCTGTCGCCCCAGGCCACCGTCTTCGTCCAGCAGTTGGTGACCGCGGGGCTGGCCATCCTGGTGGAGTTGCAGCCACTGGGCTCCTCGGCGGTGGGCGCGCTGCTCCAGAGCCTGGAGCTTCCCGGCGCGGAGAAACTGGTGCAGGACGTGACGCGGCACACCGGCGGCAACCCGCTCTTCATCACCGAGACGCTGAAGTACCTGCTGGAGACCGGCGGCCTGGAACGCGGCTGGCCCGAACACGTCCCCGCCTCCGGCCGGGGCCAGCAGCTCATCCAGCAGCGGCTGGAGCGGCTGTCCCCCTCCGCGCTGCTGGTGGCCCGGCTGGCGGCACTGGCCAAGACGGACTTCACGCTGGAGCTGGCCAGCGAGGTGCTGGAGATGAACCCGCTGGCGCTCGTCACGCACGTGGCGGAGCTGGAAGGCGCGCAGATTCTGAGGGGCGAGCGCTTCACCAATGACTTGCTCTTCGAGGTGGTGCGCCAGGGCGTCCCCGGCGCGCTGGGCACGCTGCTCCACCGCCGGCTCGCCGTGGCCCTGGAGCAGCGCGGCGCCGCGCCCGTCGTCGTGGCCCAGCACTGGCTGGACGGCCACGAGCCTCGCCGCGCGGCCCCCTTCCTCGTCTCCGCCGCCAACGCGGAGGCCGCCGCCCTGCGCCACCTGGAGGCCGCCCTGCTCTACCACCGAGCCGCCGCGCTGCTGGACGAGACGGGCAACGCCGACGAAGCGGCGCTCGTGCGAGGCCGCGTGCGCAACATCCCCTCCGCGTAGCCTGCTCGGCTCGGCGAGGTGCCGCCGTCACCTCGCGCGCCACACCCAGGAAGGCATTCAGGGCGTTGAGCGGCGCCAAGGCCATTGTGAAGACTTTCTAATCAGCGCGTCCCGATTTCACCTGTGACGCGCGAGCGAGAGCAGACGCATATTCCGTTCCGTCGAGCAGCGACAACAACACCCCAAGGCCAGGAGAGCACCTCTCATGATTCCCGTTCGCGGCTATGCCGCCCAGGACGCCAAGTCCCCCCTCGCCCCGTTCCAGTTCGAGCGCCGCGAGCCCGGCCCCAGCGACGTGCAGATTGAAATCCTCTACTGCGGCGTCTGCCACTCCGACCTGCACCAGGCGCGCGACGAATGGGGCGGCTCCCTGTACCCCATGGTTCCAGGCCACGAAATCATCGGCCGCGTGGTCCGCGTCGGGGACCAGGTGACGAAGGTCAAGGTCGGTGACATGGCCGGCGTCGGCTGCATGGTCGACTCCTGCCGCACCTGCCCCAGCTGCCAGGAAGGCCTGGAGCAGTACTGCGAGAAGGGCAACGTCCAGACGTACAACGCCAAGGCGAAGGACGGGAAGACGCTCAACCAGGGCGGCTACAGCGAGGCCATCGTCGTGGACGAGGCCTTCACGCTGAAGATTCCGGAGAACCTGGACCCGGCCGCCGCCGCGCCGCTGCTGTGCGCCGGCATCACCACGTACTCGCCGCTGCGGCACTGGAAGGTGCAGCCGGGTCAGCGCGTGGGCGTGGTGGGCCTGGGCGGACTGGGCCACATGGGCGTGAAGCTGGCCAAGGCCATGGGCGCCCACGTCACCGTCTTCAGCCACACCGACCGCAAGAAGCAGGACGCCGCGCGCCTGGGCGCCGACGCCGTCGTGGTCTCCTCGAACAAGGAGGAGATGGCCGCGCAGACGGGCAGGTTCGACTTCATCCTCGACACCGTCTCCGCGCAGCACGACATCAACGCGTACCTGCGGCTGCTGCGACGGGACGGCCACCTGGTCCTCGTCGGCGCCCCGGAGAAGCCGCTCGACGTCCGACCCTTCTCCCTCATCCCCACGCGGCGGAGCTTCTCGGGCTCGATGATTGGGGGTATCCAGGAAACGCAGGAAATGCTAGACTTCTGCGGCAAGCACAACATCGTCTCCGACATCGAGCTGATTTCCATCCAGCAGGTGAATGACGCCTACGAGCGGCTGCTGAAGGGAGACGTGAAGTACCGGTTCGTCATCGACCTCGCGAGTCTGCGGAAGTAGCCGCCCGGGAGCTCCGGCTCCCACCTCGCGGGACAACAGCCGATAGGCAACGACTGCCCCGGCTCGAAGTCGCGCCCCGCCCACCGGCCCTGGAGGGCAGGACAGTGCACGCCATTGCACACCGTCCTGCCCCACTGGTCAGGTGCCTGCTCGCCGTTTGGTGCGAATTCTCAGAGCATGACTACGACGATTGCGCAGGCCGGTTTCGTGAAGGTGACGTCCCCGTACCCCGAGGAGCAAGAGCTGTTGGATCCGGCGCTCGCCGCCCCCACGCCCCAGAAGGCAGCCCAGCTTCGCCAGAAGGCGAGCCATTGGCTCAGTCGCGCACAGAAGGAGCTGCACGACGCCATCTTCGCGCGGGACGGCTCGGAGGCCGGACTGGACCGTTATGCCAGCGCCCGCGCGGAGCTCGACTCGGCGGAGACGTGGGCCCTGCGCGTCGCGGAAGCCTTCTCCATGCGCCGTGATTGACGACGCGCCGGGGGCCCCGGCGCTGGACGACGGCGCCGAGCACCCCAGCGGACGTCACGCCACCCGGGCGGAAGCCTCGGTCCGTTCGGCCCGGGCGTCCTCCGGCAGCGATACCGGCAGCGGCACCGGAGCGGGGCGCTGGCCGTAGGGGAAGTAGTCCTTGAGCTTCAGCATGTGCTTCTCGAAGAGGTTCCAGCTCACCAGCGCGAGCCCCAGCGAGAGCCCCGCGGCCACCACGTAGAACACCAGCTGCATGGGCATGTCCGAGCCCGCCACCGTCTTCAGCGGCGTCTTCAGCACCGTGCGGCGCAGGATGGCGTCCAGCGGCGAGTGGATGAGGTAGATGGCGTAGCTGTACTTGCCAAAGGTGAGCAGCAGCCGCGTCGTGAGGAAGCGGTACAGGACATGGCCCTTGGAGACGGCCACCGCCTTGTACACGCACACGGCGTAGAGCACGGCGATGGCGGTGTAGCCGCCCGTGCGCTTCACCAGCTCGAAGGTGGGGCCCACCGGCAGCACCACCAGCGCGAGCACCACCGGCACCGAGGCCCAGACCGCCCAGCGCATCCACGGGAACGCCTTCAGGCCCAGCCCTTCCGGGTGGCGCAGCGCCATCGCGAGCAGGCCGCCCATCGCCAGCGAGTCCACGCGGCAGAACGTCACCACGTAGGTGCTTTCGATGCTGGCCCCGTACAGCGTGAGCCCCACGCGCACCAGGATGGCCAGGGCGATGGTGCCCAGGCACAACCGGATGGCGCCCCGGTACGACACCGCGGCGATGAGGAAGGGCCAGACGATGTAGAACTGCTCTTCGATGGCCAGCGACCACACCACGCCGAGGATGGGGTGCGTGGTGTCCACCCACAGCTGGTAGAAGTTGGAGAAGTACAGCAGGTACCAGACGGCGCCGTCGGTGGTGATGCGCTCGTCCAGGCCCAGTCGGCCCGCCAGTGATGGCAGCACCAGGAACGACACCGCCAACGCCAGGTAGTAGAGCGGGAAGATGCGCAGGAAGCGGCGCATGTAGAAGTTGCGGAAGAAGTACGGCTGTCCCTTCGCCTCCCAGAGGATGCCGGTGATGAGGAAGCCGGAGAGGACGAAGAACAGGTCCACGCCCGTCCATCCGGCGCCGGCCAGCCACCACGTCACGCGTCCCGCCACGCTCTGGTCGCTCAGGTGGGTCGTGTGGAAGAACACCACCAGCAGGACGGCGAGGCCCCGCACACCGTCCAGCACGGGCAGGTGACCCTGCAGGCGCGGAGCGTGCGCCGTGGGTGCATCCACACGGCCAGAGTTCAAGGACATGAAAGTTCTCTTACCAACAACGACTGTCATTCAACAAGACCACCACCCGGCGTGCGTGGGATTGCGGTTCGGGGTGTCAGTCCTGCCACCAGGCAGTCGGGCGCGGGAAAAACGCACGCGCGCGTGAAACTCCCGGGCCGCCCGTGACACCTTGGTGCCGTGGCCCTCCTTTCCGCGATGAAAATGGTGCTGGCAGGTGCGCCCCCGTCCGACACGGACCGGGAGCGGACGCTGCTGCGCCGGGCGCGCACGGGTGACCCCGCGGCCTTCCGCTGGCTGTTTGAACGGCACGCCGCGGGGGTGTGGCGCTTCTTGAAGGACTTGCTGCGCGACGAGGCCGCGGCGGACGAAGCCACGCAGGAGACCTTCGTCCGCGCCCATGCGCGGCTGGGCGCGCTTCGCGACGAGGACCGGCTGGGGGCGTGGCTGCTGGGCATCGCCCGGCACGTGTACCTGGAGTCGCTGCGGCACCGGGGCGTCCACGTGGACATGGACGATGAAGTCCATGGCAGCCAGGTGGAGGCGGTGCTGCCCACGCCCACGCCAGAGGACCTGCTCCTGGACCGGGAACTGGAAGGATTGCTGGCGGGCGCGCTGGGGACGCTGCGCGAGGACCGGCGCGCGGCGTTGCTGCTGCGCATCGACCACGGCCTGCCCTACGAGGAGATTTCAGCGGTGATGGGCTGGTCCCTCCAGAAGGTGAAGAACGAAATCCACCGCGCACGGCTCCAACTGCGCGAGCACCTGGCCGCACACGTTGGAGGCCACTCATGAGCGCTTGTCGCGAAACCGAACTGGACGCGCTGCTGGCCGACGAACTCTCCCCCGAGGACGCCGCGCGGGTCCGCGCTCACACCCAGGCCTGCCCCGCCTGTCAGCACGCGCTGAGCTGGCTGCGCGCGGAGCGTGGGTGGATGGCGCAGCGAGCGCGGCGCATACCGGCGCGGCCCGCCCTGGACTTCGCCGCGTTGGAGTCCCGGCTGCGAAAGCCCGTGGTGCCCGCCGCCCCGAAGGTCAGCTGGATGCACTGGGGGAAGATGCTGACCGCGGCCCTGGCGTCGGTGGCCTTCGTGGGCATCACCACGCTCCAGGTAACGCGCCTCCCAAGCGCCGACGAGCCCTGGCCCCGGAACGACGCGCTCACCACCGCCACCTGGGCCGTCGACTGGTGTGACGACCCTTCACGGGAAGCCGTGGCGGCGCTGGAAGCCCGCGTGGGGGCGTGCCTGGTGGCCTCCCCCTTGATAACCCTGCGCTGACGCCGGCCGCGGTGACCTACGGCACCGGGGTCAGCTGGCGCTCTGCGTGCTGGACGGCCTCCACCGCATCCACCAGGCCGTTGCCGTAGTTCGGATCCCACTCAGCCGGCCCCAAATCCCGGGCCGTCTCGAGCAGGGCTCTGCGGACCTTCTCCGCATCGAGCTGCTGGGGATTCAGGCTCCACACCAGGGCCGCCACCCCGGCCACGTGCGGCGTCGACATGGAGGTGCCCGTCTGCAGCGTGTAGTCCAGACCGGCGACGTCCAACGTCACCTCCTGCCCCATGAGCTCGCGGAGCACGTTGGCCGACTCCAAGGACACGGAGACGGTGGGCACCCACAGCTTGGACGGCCCGTTGAGCGTGAAGTTGCCCGTGCCCTCGTCGGGGTTGTGGTTGCCGATGATGACGGCCTTCGCTCCGGCGCGGATGGCGTTGCGCACCTTCTCCTCGAAGAGGATGCCGCCGCCGCGGTCGACATAGGCGACGAAGCCATCACAGGTGGCGGCCTCTCCACAGTCGGAGATGCTGCCGCCCAGGCCACAGTCCACCATCCGCCCCGAATAGGCGCCCACGGCCGAGAACTCCAGGGGGTTGGACGCGAACTGCTGGCCGCTCGCGGCCACCTCGCCATACGGCGCCCCGCCGATGATGGTGGCGCTCAACACGCCCACGCCGGGGGCCACCAGGTTGATGCCCTGGCCGTACTGGGAGAAGCTGGCCCACTCCCCCGAGAAGGTCACCGCGCCCACGCCCACCACGGAGTCATACCCGGCCGGGAAGGACACCTCGCCCGCGCCGGAGTTGCCCGTCGCCGCGATGGCCAGCACGCCATTCGCCCTGGCCTGGTTGAAGGCCAGCTCCTCGGCATCGTTCTTCGACACGGCGCCCAGCGACAGCGACACGATGTTCGCCCCCTGCTCCTGGCACCACTGGAGCGCGGCGATGACATTCAGGGTGTCGCCCGTGCCACGCTCGTTCAGCACCCGAGCGATCAGCAGCGACGCGGTGGGGGCCACGCCCACCGTGCCGTTGGGGTCCTCGCCCAACCGCACCCGGCCGCCCCCGCCCAGCTGCGCGGCGATGGTGGCCGCGGTGTGCGTGCCGTGTCCGCCGCCCCACAGCAGCACGTTGCCCTTCGAGTCCACCTGCGCGTCCAGGGCCAGCGAGTTGGCGGACCCGCTGATGAAGTCCTTGCCTCCGATGAAGGCGGCCTGCAGCTCCGGGTGGCGGTTGTCCCAACCGCTGTCGATGACGCACACCTTGATGCCCGTGCCCGAAGGCCGGCCCTCATCGAGGACACCGTCGTCGTTGAAATCCCAGACCTTGTTGGCCCGCACCATCTTCAGGCCGTCGGTGTACTCCCCCACGGAGCCCACGGTGTTGGGAGGCGGCCGCGGCTCCGCGCCCAGCCACGCCTGCGCGGGCAGCGGTGGCCGCGACATGCCGAGCGCGTACACCGGACGGTTGGGCGACACCGACACCACGTCCGGATTCCGGGCGAGCGCCGCGCGCACCTCGGGAGACACCCGGGCGGACAGCATGTTCAGCGACGGAACGCGCTGCTTCACCTGGCCTCCAGCGCGCGTCACCTCGTTGGCGAAAGCATCCGTGTTGGCCTGCGCGGAGGCGAAGACGCGCTGCCGGAAGGCGATGATGACGTCCTCCCCGCCATCGTCCGTCAGGGCCGCCTCGCTTCGCGCCGCGGACACCACCGCCGGCAGCTGGGATGCCCCCTCGGTACCGGGGCACGCCTTGGGCTCCTGCTCCGAGCCACATGCCATCAGCCCCCCGACCAGACCCAGCCAGACGCAACGCTTCATTTCACGCTCCTCGATTGCCCGTCCAGCAGGCGTCGTACGTCACGGCGCGGCTGATGGATTTCCAGGGACGCGCATGAACGGGAGGACACCTGATTCCGTTCCCGGAGCGCAAGTTAACCACGCCCGCGAATCGGCCGCTCGCGCCCCTGTCCGTGGCAGGACGTGCCCGGCGAGCAGCCGACAGGAGAGCGTTCGCCCTCTCACGCCTCGGCCGGATCCACGCCGAAGAGGCGGAGCGCATCGGCGGCATAGACGCCCAACTGCCGCTGTGTCTCCGCGGCGTCCCAGCCCAACCGGGGCGCCATGACCTCGGCCGCCACACGCGCGGCCGCCTGCCCCTGGTCGCGCGTCTCGAACGCCACCTTGAGGCGGCGGATGAGCAGGTCCGACAGGGTGTGCACCAGTTCGTGGGTGACACCCCAGGCGGCCTCGGCGGCCCGGTAGGGAAGCCCCTCGGCGAGCGGCCGGGACAACGCGGCGTCCTCTCGCGTCAGGGCCCACACGCGGCGCCAGCGGCTGCCATAGGCGCGCACCAGGTGGACGGCTGTGGCGTCGTCTCCCACCTCGGCGCGCGCCGCGGCGAACTCGGCGTCCAGCGCGCGGATGTCTCCACCCGGCAGGGGCAACACATCCGTGGGCGAGCGGCGACGCGGCTGGCCCAGGCGGCGCTCCACGGCGTCCACCACGTCGCGCGCCATGACGCGATAGGTGGTGAGCTTGCCACCGCTGATGGCGAGCACGCCGGAGGGGCTCACGTCGATGGCGTGCTCGCGGCTGGCACTGCCCGCGTCGTCCTGCGAGCCGTGGTAGCCGCTGGCCACCAGCGGACGGATGCCGGCCCACGCGCTCACCACGTCCGCGCGAGTGAGGCGCGCCTCGGGGAAGAAGGCGTTGGCGGACTCCAGCAGGTAGGCCACATCGGACTCGCTGGCGCGGACCTCCGCGGGGTGCGCACGCGTGGAGGTCTCCGTGGTGCCGATGATGGTGAAGTTGTCGGCGGGCAGCACGAACATCACCCGGCCGTCCTTGGGGGACAGCAGCGTGAAGGCGTCGCGATGGTTGATGCGCTCGCGCGGTACGGCGAGGTGGACACCCTTGCTGCCGCGCACGGCCGGGCTCGTCCCATTCGGCGCATCCAGCCGGCGGATTTCATCACTCCACGGGCCCGTGGCGTTGACGAGAACCCGTGCGCGCACGGTGACCTCCTCGCCGGTGAGGTGGTCCACCACCGTCGCGCCGTGCGCGTGTCCCTGTTCGAGGACGAGCGCCTTCACGGACGCGTGGTTGAGGACGACGGCTCCCGCCTCGGACGCGCCCACGGCATTGGCCAGGGTGAGGCGCGCGTCGTCCGTAGCCGCGTCGTAGTAGCGGGCACCGCCCTTGAGGTGGTCGGTGCGCAGGCCGGGCTCGGCCGCGTGGACCTGCCGGGCGTTGAGCCGCCGGTAGCCCTTCACGTTCCGGAAGAGGGAGAGGGCGTCGTAGAGCATGAGGCCCGCGTTGAGCTTCCAGCGAGGCACGCGGGCGCCCGCGTACACGGGCCAGATGAAGGCGAGCGGACGCACCAGGTGCGGGGCGAGCCGCAGGAGGCGTTGGCGCTCGATGCTGGATTCGAAGACGAGGCCCAGGTGGCCGTGCTCCAGGTAGCGAAGGCCGCCGTGGATGAGCCGGGACGAGCGGCTGGAAGTGCCACTGGCGAAGTCGTCACGCTCGACGAGC
Source organism: Myxococcus virescens (assembly GCF_900101905.1). Taxonomy (NCBI): domain Bacteria; kingdom Pseudomonadati; phylum Myxococcota; class Myxococcia; order Myxococcales; family Myxococcaceae; genus Myxococcus; species Myxococcus virescens. Next base: position 56,806 of record NZ_FNAJ01000025.1, read on the forward strand.
GCCACCTTGAGCCCCCGGAGCGCGGCATCCCGCGCCGAGCCCGCGCCGGTGACACCGCCCCCGATGATGAGGACGTCGAAAGTCTCCGTGGCCAGGGCCCGCAGACGTGCTGCGCGGGACGGAGGCGGGGGCACGTCTGCTTCGGAGACAACACGGCTGAGCGCGACGGATTCAGAACGCACGGCACAAGTGTAGCGGCGTTGGCCGGCGAGAGCAGCGGAAACCAATGCGCTGCGTCAAGCGCGCTACACGGAGCGAGGCGACATGTGTCCGCGAGGCACCCATCCGAGAGGGGACGGCGCCTTGCGCGTCCGGATGAAGACAGATAGGAGGCGACCGACCCCTCCCCTCACCCCCGGGCTCCACGGCCTTGTTGAACCCCCACGACCGACGCGACCTGGCCAGCCTGGGACTGATGGTCCTGGTGTACGGGCTCGTGGTGGCGCCGGTGCTGCACGCGGTGGTGGAGCACGGCGATGGTGGTCATCATCACCCGCATGCCCATTCACACCCGCACGGGCGCGCCCACGCGCACGGTGCGGGGAATGAGCACGCACACCGTGGCGACGAAGGCGCGGGAGAAGACGGTGAGCGGAAGCGCGGGCACGAGCACCTGACGGGCTCCGTGGAGCACCTGCAGGCGGTCGCGCTGGCCTGGGCGGTGATGAAGCTGCCGCGCGTGCGTGAAGTGTCGTGGTTGGCGGAGCTCCAGCAAGGCCCTACGAGGGTCCCCGGCTCCGCGGTGCGCCCAACGGCGATGCCCCAGGGCCCGTAGCCGTCATCACCCTCGCGCAGCCAACGCAAGGAGCCTCGCGTGCGGAGCACGCATGGGTCCGTGTGTCCTGCTTGCTGACTCACTTCTGAACCCGTCCCGGTGGGGTCACTCCCTGGGGCGTCGTGCGCCGCGCGAAGTCCGAGCGTGAGCAAGACGCCGCAGCATGGGGCCTGCGCCGCTGTGTGTCCGTACGTGCCCGTGCTCCTCGTTGCCGCAATGTCGTCGTGTGTCCTCGCCCTGGCGCCCTCGAACCGTCCGCCAGATGCGGCACGAGAGCCATCTCCCGCGTCCGAGCGTGCCGCGACAGGCACGGGGACGGGCACGCATGACGACGTGCCGCCATTCGTGAACACGGAGCGCCAAGCCCCACCCTCGGCCAGCGCCATCACGTCCGTGAACGCTCCGGCGGAAGCGGACACGTCCCCAGCCAACGAGCCCGGACAGCTTCCCAAGGAAGCATCCACCCCGCCCCCCATCACCCAAACCGCCGACGTCCCCTCGTCAGAGGCAAGCTCCCATCCTCTCCCCTCGGAGCAGGAGGAATCCCTCACCAGCGCATCCGACCTCGAGGCCCAGGAGCCGCCGTCAAAGTCCACGGTGGTGCGCGGCGCGCGTCCCGCGCAAAGCGCGTCCGAGGTGACACTGGGCCGGGACATCTTGGACGCTGCGCCACGCAGAAACGCAGTGGACCTCCTGCGAGCCGTTCCCGGCCTCGTGGCCTCGCAGCACAGTGGAGAGGGCAAGGCCCAACAGCTCTTCCTCCGAGGCTTCGACGCGCTGCACGGCCAGGACGTGGAACTCGACGTCGGCGGCCTGCCAGTGAACGAGGTGAGCCACATCCACGCGCTGGGCTACGCGGACATCAACTTCGTCATCCCAGAGGTCGTGCAGGCGCTCGAAGTGACGGAGGGTTCCTACCGTGCCGCGCAGGGCGACTTCGCCGTCGCGGGAACCGTCCGCATGGACCTGGGCGTCGCCGAGCCCGGCGTCCACCTCCTGGGGACACTCGGCCAGTACGGCCAGCGTCGGCTCGTGGCCACGGTGCGGCCGGGAGACGACGCGGGAACCTTCGCCGCGGTGGAGTTGGGTGAAGGCAGAGGCTTCGGCGCTCAGCGAGGCTACGGCCGCGCCTCGCTCCTCGCGCAGGCCCATGCGCCCCTCGGAGATGGGCTGACGGTCCGCGCACTCGCAGGCAGCTACGTCACGCGCTTCGACTCCCCGGGCGTGGTGCGCGAAGACGACCTGCTTTCGGGCCGCAGCGACTTCTTCTCCGCCGCCCTGGGCCGGCAGGGCGGCTCGGTGTCGCGACACCAATTGCTGCTCGGCGTGGACCTGCCGCGCACGGGGAACGGGCGCACGAAGCTGGAGGTCTTCGGAATCCTCTCGGACCTGCGGCTGCGCAACAACTTCACGGGCTTCCGTGTCGACGAGCGCGGTGACGGCCTGGAGCAGACGAACAACGCCACCACGCTGGGCGCCCGCGCCGAGCATCGGAGGTCCGTAACGGCCTTCGGTCGCCCGGTCGCGCTGGAGCTGGGACTGGGCGCACGGCGAGACAGCGTGGAGCAGACGCAGCGGCGCTACCGCGAATCCGACGGCACCTTCTTCTCGGACGAGATTGACGCGGCCTTCACCCAGACAGACGTCTGGGGCTGGGCCGAGGCCCGCCTGCCACTGGGCCGCTGGAGCTTCCGGTTGGGGGGACGCGCGGACGCGTTGGGTGTGGAGGTCTTCGACGCGCTCGCCTTCCGGGACCCGCGCTACTACGACGGACAGGGCTATTCGCGCAGTGCCTTCGGCGTCCACCTGGGCGCGAAGGCGGGCGTGGAGTACGCGCTGGGAGATGACGCGGACGCCTGGCGCCTGTTCGCCAGCTACGGTGACGGCTTCCGCTCGCCGCAGGCACGCAGCCTCTCGGAGGGCGAGCGCGCCCCCTTCGTCTCCATCCGAGGCGCGGAACTGGGCTCGCGCAAGGACGGCGAGCACTGGGCGCTGCAGCTCAGCCTCTTTGGCTCGCAGGTGGACAACGACTTCTTCTTCGACCACACCGTGGGCACGACGGTGTACACGGGCCAGACGCTGCGCTCGGGCGTCTCCGCCGCGCTCCAGGCCCGTCCACTGCCAGGGCTCGTCACCTCGGTCAGCGCCACGTTCGCCCACGCCTACGTGCGAGCCTCGGACACGCTGCTGCCCTACTTCGCGCCCTTCGTCGCGCGCGCCGACGTGGGCTGGGACGGCCCGCTGACCTGGGCGGGGTTCGGCGGGAGCACGCTGTCGCTGGGCACGGGGCTCACCTTCATCGGTCCACGCCCGCTGCCCTTCAGCGAGCGCAGCGCCACCGTGTTCCTCGCGGATGCGCACGTCGCCATCCGCCGGGGCGAGCTGGGGCTGAGGCTGGAGGTCTCGAACCTGCTCGACGCGCGCTGGAGGGATGGCGAGTTCGTCTACGGCTCGCGCTTCGACCCAGCCGCCGCGGCGAGCCTCGTCCCGGCAAGACATTTCACCGCGGGGTCGCCTCGGATGGCCTCGCTCTCCCTGGAGGTCCACCTATGAATCGCAGACACATCCTCACCGGCGCGCTGGCCCTGGCCACTGCGGCCACGGCTCTGAGCGGCTGTGGCAGCGAAGCGGAGCGGCGCACCTTTCCCGTGGAGGTGACGTCCACGCCCATGACGGGCGCCAACGAGCGAGGCTGGACGGTGACGGTGGAGTCCGCGCACCTCTCCGTGGGCCCGGTGCGCTTCTTTGAAGGACGCGCGCTGACGGCCCGCCGCTTCGACTGGTACACGCTCTTCGGCGGCACGGCCCATGCGCACCCCGGACACTACTCACCGGGCGACGCGCTGGCCGAGATGCTGACCACTCACACCGTGGACCTGCTCACCGGCGCCACGCTGGGCGACGCGAGCGCAGTGACGGGCGAGTACGGCTCCCTGGAGCTGACGCTGACGGCCCCCACGCAGGCCACCGACGCCCAGGGGGTGCTGAGCGGCCAGGCGATGCGCGTCCGCGGCACGGCGCGCAACGCGGAGGGCGTCGAGCGGCGCTTCGACGCGATGACGAGCCTGCCCAAGCCCATCCAGGGCGTGCGCTTCGAGAAGTCGCTGGGGATGGAGGCGGGCCGTGTGCGCATCGCCGTGAAGCTGGGGACGTGGCTGGGCCGCATTGACTTCGCCACCGCGACCGATTTGGACGCGGATGGCGTCTACACCTTCCCCGCCGACAGCCAGGCGCAGAACGCGCTGGTGCGCGGCGTGGAAGACACCACTGCCTACGTCGTGACGTGGGTGGAAGGAGCTGCGCAATGAAGAAGTGGATGCTGGGGCTTTCCTGTCTGGGACTGATGGCGTGCAGCGACGGCGCGGGCACGGTGACGTTCACCACCTATGGCGAGGACTACATCGAGAAGGAGATTCCCGCGGCCGTGGGTGACGAGGACGGCATCGTGGACGGCTGGACGGTGCGCTTCAGCAAGTTCCTCGTGGTGCTCGGCGAGGTGAAGGTCGGCAACCACGACGAGACCGCCATCGAGATGACGCAGGCGCGGGTCTTCGACGTGCACAAGCCCGGCCCGGTGGTGGTGGAGACGTTCCGCGACGTGCCGGCCCAGGAGTGGGACCACGTCAGCTTCGCCATCGCGCCCAACGCCAACGCGGTTGCAGGCAACGCGGACGCCGCGGACGTCACGCGGATGAAGGACGGCGGATACTCCGTCTACCTGGAGGGCACGGCGACCAAGGGCGCGCAGACCAAGCGCTTCGCCTGGGGCTTCACCACCAACACCGTCTACGAGCACTGCGAGAGCCCGGGCCTGGGCGCGGGCGTAACGGTGCCCAAGGACGGCGAGGAGACGGTGCAGCTCACCATCCACGGTGACCACCTCTTCTTCGATGACCTGCAGTCGCCGGACGCGAAGATGCGCTTCGACGCGCTGGCCGCCGCGGACAGCATGGGCATCGCGGGTCCCGACGGAGAGGTGACGCTCGAGGAACTGGCGGCGGTGGACCTGACGGAGCTGCCGTCGGGGCAGTACGGCACGGGTGGCGTGGGCAACGTGCAGACGCTGCGCGACTTCGTCACGGCGCTGACGCGCAACCTGGGGCACTACCGCGGCGAAGGTGAGTGCGAGCCCCGGGCGCGCTGACCACGCAGAGGGATGCTGGCGCGGTGGCACGAACGGCCGGCCACCGCGCCAGCATGAGCCCCCAGGCCCGGGGCCGACCCTCCCTGGGCCTGGAGCCTTCAAAGCTCAGCTCTTGTTGTGCGAGGAGCCAGACGAGTTCGCCGCGGGGTTCCCCCCCGTCGAGTTGTTCCCGCTGTTGTTGCTCCCGCCGTTCGGGTTGTTGCCCGACTGCCGAGGGCTATTGGGGTTCATTTGGTTGGAGCGGTTGTCCTGCGACGCCTTGTGCGCGGGGTTGTTGGGATTCTTGGAGTTGGCGCGCTGGTCGTTCTGGTTCTTGCCGCTGTCCTTGCTCATGGACCTACCTCGGGAGTCCCCAAGCGAAAGTGCCGGGGAGGCCTGAAACTAGGAAGCGGCCCAGGTGGAGACACTCGTGCGGAGGTGTTCGTCCGGTGTCGGGAAGCACACGACATCGCTCGGAGCCGGACACGGAATGCGCGAGCCACGGCTTTGCCGGATGCGGCGGCGAGCAAGGGTGCCTACCTCGTGCCCCAGGAGGTGACGCGGCGTGAGGACGGTCACGTACGAGCGCAGTGGGCGAACGAACACGGGCGCACAGGCGCTCCGGCTGGAAGGAATGAAGCACCTGAAGGTGCTGGAGCAGGGTGAGGTGGTCAGCGAGCGCGACCTCACGGGAGCGGAAATCCAGCGCCTGGGCCCGCTCTTCGAACAAGCCAGCCGCGCCCCGGCCCCCGTCGTCATGGTTCCGCAGGCAGGTGGGCCAGACGGACTCGCGGTGACGCTCGCGTTCGAGGACGAAGAATCCCCGCGCGTGCGCATCGCGGCCGAGCGACTTCCAGCCCAGGGCGCTGGCCCTCTCTATGACGCCCTGCTCGAGGAGTTGGACCGCCTGCTGACGACCGAGCTGCATGCCCGGGCTCCGCGTCGCGCACACGCGGTGCTGCCGCACCAGTTGCGCGAAGAAGAGCAGTAGTGCCTCAAGGCCCGCCGCCTCGTGCCGCCCGCCCGGGCAAGCCGCCCATCGGGCGGGCGGGAGCGAGCCCGCAGCCGGGGTTGCTGCCGAGCTCGGCTTCTGTGAAGACAGGAGCATGAGGCGCGTGCAGTTGTCCGTGCATCGCACGGTGGGAGAAGCACGGCTTCTGGCGGGTGCGCTGGAAGCCATGGGCGTTGCGGTAGAGGTTCGCGGAGAGGCCCTTGCCCCGTTGAGCGGCGAGATTCCGAGCGCGGAGACCTGGATAGAGCTGTGGGTGGAGCCGCAAGACCTCGAGCACGCGAAAGGCCTCCTGGCGGAGCTCCAGGAGAATCAAGAGCACGCCGAGCGGTCGGTGGAGTGTCCACGGTGCCGCGAAGAGAACCCCGGCAACTTCGAGCTGTGTTGGAGCTGTGGCCTGGAGCTGCCCTCGGGGCTACGTCCAATACTGCGGGCAGTGTAGTAGCGGGATGCATGGTGAGGCCGGAGCGCGCCTCCAGGAGAATCGGAAGTGCAGGAAGCAGAGGGAGCGCGTCGCCGCAGGCTGAACCGGGGGACCCGGAGCCTGCTCATCGTGTGCACCGTGGTGACGCTCATCCACCTCATTCCGCTTTTCATCTCCAGGAACATGCCCGAGCAGCAGCTGTCCATCGCACGGGCCATGTCGAGCGTGTCGCAGCGTGTCCCTTTCCTGCGGCCGCTGAAGGACGACGCCAAGGCCACGCCGGCGGAGCTGCGAGAGGCCGCGACGCTGCTGCTGGATGGTGCGCCAGATGACGCCCATGCGCTGGCCTTGGAGGCGGAGCGCCGGAATCCCCAGGAGGTCGAAACCCAGCTTCTGCTGGCGAGAATCTGTGACGTCGAACGGATGAGCCGGTGTGTGAGCACGGCCCTGTCACGCGCAGAGACGCTCGCCCCACGTGACGCGCGGCCAGACCTGCTCCGAGCGGAGCTCCAAGAGAAGGACGGAGACGTCGTGGGCGCGGCCGAGGCAATGGAGCGGGCGCATGGCAAGGCGCCCGGCGACCCGCTGGTCGGACTGCGGTACGTCCACCTGCTGAGCGCGGCGAAGCGGGGCGAAGAGGCGCTGGCCGTCCTCCGAAAGCTTGAAGGGCGCCTGCCGCATGCCAGGCTCCTGGTGGAACAAGGCCGGGTGCACAGCCGGGAAGGGCACGACGCCGAAGCGGTGAAGCTCTTCCGCGCGGCGGTGGCCGAAGACCCGAAGCTCAGCCTGGGCTTCTTCGAGCTCGGGCTCGCCTGGCATCGGCTTGGCAAGGTGGACACCGCGGAAGAGGCTTTGCGCCAAGCGGACCGGCTGGACCGGGCAGACCCCAGGGCGCTGGCCGCCCTCTGCGCGATTCAGGTCAAGGAGCGGCGCATCGATGATGCCCGACTCACGCGAATGGACCTTGAGCGGCGCTTTTCCGGCCAGCCGGAGCTGATTCGAAAGTCCTGCAGCATCCCCTGACGCGAAGGGGCCGGAGACCTACTCCCGAGGCTCGATGCCGCGGATCTGTCGGAGCATGCGGGCGGAGGCCTTCACCTCGACGTCCACGGCGCCGTCGACGCGCTCGGTGCGCACGACGGCCTGCAGGTAGGGAACCGCCTCCGCATCACGCTCTTGATGGAAGAGCAACTCCCCCAAAGCGAAGCGAGCCCGCGTCAGCAGGACGATGTCCTCGGCGGCGACAGCGGCATCAATGGCGTCGCTGAGAGCGGACTCGGCCATCTCGGGCTGGTTCCGGGCGAGCAGCTCACGAGCACGCTGAATGTGTTCGTCGACGTTCATGCGGAGGGAGCAAGGTTCAACCTGGTAGGGACGCAGGCCGCCTCGCCGGGATATGGGTGGGTGCCCATGGACGAGAAGCGAATCGCCGAGCTGGAAATCCGCTACATGCACCAGCAGGAACTGCTGCAGGAGCTCAGCGGTGTGCTGTACGAACAACAGAAGGTCATCGACCAGCTGCGCGCAGAGGTGGACCGGCTCAAGCAGAAGCTGGAAGCCGAGCCTGGCTTGGTGGACGCCCGTCATGACGAGCGTCCACCGCATTACTGAGGCTCAGAACTTGTAGCCGAGCCGCAGACCAATGGTCGGATTGGGCTCCAGGTAGCCCACCTCGAGACCAATGCTCGCGGCCTTGCCCTGAAGGCCAAAGCCAAACGCGGCATGCGCTCGGAAGGTGTCGCCACGGCCAAACACGAGCCAGGGGCCGACCATGCCTTCGATGTAGACGCCGGACCTGCCGAGGTTCGCGCGCAGGACCAGGTCCAACGGAACACCGATGTCATTGCCCTCGGTGATGAGCATTGCACCGAACCGAGCCCCAACAGACAGCGGCCCCGCGAGCGGCGTCTCAACGCCCAGCGTGAAGTTGAAGACCGCGCTGTCATCAATCCAGTAATCAGCCCCAAGCCCGACACGGACAGCGGCCTCTGAGTTCGTGGGTACGAGGAAGAGGCCGGCCGCGAGCAGCGCGCCAAGGCAAGGACGAAGCAGCTTCATTCGAGAGGCTCCTCTCAACACAGCAGGGAGCCCACACTCAACCAAGCCGAGCGCGTCGATGCCAGCCACATGGAGCTTCAAATCAGCAAAGGCAGCCTCAACGGAAGGCAGCGACTCGCAGCGGACGGAGGACGTTCACTGCAACACGACGCGTGACTCGAGGATGCGCGTCGCAGCTGTGGAACCAGTTGGCGGTGGCGAAAGGGGCGGCGCGAGCCGAGCACCTGCTGGTGCTGGCCACCACGGCGGCCCTGCTGGCGGTGGGGGGCGTGCGCCGGCTGCGCATGCGGCGCCAGGCCCAGCGCCCGCGGTGATGCGCGGAAACCCCACAC
>NZ_FNAJ01000026.1 GCF_900101905.1 Myxococcus virescens
ATTGAGTGGCTGACCGACAACGGCCCGGCCTACACAGCCCATGAGACGCGCGAATTTGGGAGCAGCCTGGGCCTGCTCATCCGCACCACGCCGGCCTACTCCCCCGAGAGCAATGGCATGGCGGAGTCCTTCGTGAAGAGCTTCAAGCGCGACTACGTGTACCTGGCCCGACTGGACAGCGCCGAGGCAGTCCTCCAGCAGCTCCCCGCCTGGTTTCACGACTACAACACCGTGCACCCTCACAAGGCGCTGAAGATGCGCTCCCCGAGAGAGTTTCGACTCGCCGCTTCACCCCTCTGACCATGTCCGATTTGACGGGGGCAACTCCACTTCCGCTACTACATGCCTACGGGCGAGGTGGAGATTCGCTACGGCACCACTGGCTCAGGGGCTCTGCTCTTCAGTGCGGCGTCGCAGAACACGTGGATTGCCAATCTGGCCATGGTGCCTGGTGACTTCAACGGGGATGGGTACACGGACATCTTCCGGTACAACACGTCCACTGGCGAGGTGGAGACCCGCTTCGGTGTTGCCGGCATGGGGCCGCTGCATTTCAGTGCTTCGACCTTGGAGACGTGGGTTGCGAATCTGAAGTTCGCGCCTGGTGACTTCAACGGCGACGGTCGCACGGACCTCTTCCGCTACTACACCCCGACCGGTGAGGCTGAGATTCGCTACGGCAGCCCAGGCACGGCGCCCTTTGTCTTCAGCGCGGCGTCCCAGAACCTCTGGATTCCCGGTTTGGAGACCATCAGCGGCTACGTGCCCAGCCACTGATTCTGGGCGAGTCGTCCTCCGCGTGCGCGGATGACGGAGCGCGGGCTGGAGCGGCGCACCACCGCTTCAGCCCGCGTCGTTGATTGGCTTGGCGGACGTGGCGCTCCCACCTCAATCCGGCGTCATCGCCACGACCGCCACCCCGACAATCCCTCACGGCACGTCGTTGGTCGGACGGTTATCACACGCGGATGGGAGGCTCGATGAGTACGGGCGCGGTGGCCTTCGGGTCATCCGGGTCGAACGCGGGCGCGTAGGGACCGGCGTGGGTCTCCTTCCACTTGCGGGGCACGCGCTCGATGCCCACGGGAAAGACGGTGAGCCGTCCGTCTTCACCGATGCGCATGCGGAGGAAGTTCTTCCAGTCCGGAAGCGCCAGCGAGATGAAGGCCTCGTTGGAGTGCGCGCCGAAGCGATTCACGCTCAGCCACAGGTACAAGCCCATGACGAAGGGCCCCACCAGGAAGCCGCCCAGGAAGGTGAAGCCCGAGGACAGCAGGAACTTGCCCGCCAGGTGCCACCAGCCCGCCTCGCAGTGGATGCCGTCCGCGGCGAGCTCGGGGCACACGCCCAGGCCGCTCACCGTGAAGTAGGTGGCGCCCCAGGCCACGAAGAAGGCCGCGGCGATGTGTCCAAGCCCGTGGAGCGTGCCCGCCAGCGTGCGCCACTTGCCGAAGGCCGAGTCCGCCAGCCCGATGAGCCCGCCGATGGTGGCCATGCCCAGCACCAGCGTCCACGGCCGGGCCACCATGCTGTTGGCCACCGCCAGGATGACGTCCGAAAGCTGCGATATTCCGAACGAGCCCACCTCCGCGTAGGCCGCCAGCGCCAGCAGCAGGTACAGCATGCCGGTCATCAACCCGAACAGCGGACTGTGGCGGATGAGGAGCAGGTTCTGCCGCGCCAGCTTCCGAGACGTCCATTCGTCCGGGAAGCTCTTCTGCAGCGTGTAGCCGTCCCGCAGGACAGGGGCGGAGGGCGCGTGCGTGGGGTGGAGGAAGGCCCCGCCACCGCCCGCGGTGATTTTCTGCCGCCCGCCGGCGTCCTCGTGCCGCCGGTAGTGGTGCAGGTCCCCGGCGAGGAAGACGTTGATGCGCCGGCCGAACACCTTCTCCTGGAGGTACTCCAGGTTGTTCTCCAGGTAGCTGCCCTTGCGCCGCTCGGTGGCGGCCAGAATCCACGCGGGCTCCGCGTTGCAGAGGATGATGCGGTCGTCGGGGCCCATGTGGCTGGCCACTTCGCGGAAGTACTCCACCTGTGGCACGTCGATGTCGCTGTTGAGCTGCACGTCCGTGCCGATGAGCCACCAGCGCTGGGGCAGCTTCAGCGCGAAGTAGCTGCGGCTCTGCCGCGTGCGCCGGCCAGCAATCCACCGGTTCGCGCAGAACAGCCGCAGGAAGGCGCCGAGCCCGTCGTACCAGTCATGGTTGCCCGGAATCACGAACAGGTCCGGGCTGGGCGCATGCGAGCGCCGCATGGCCGCCTCATAGGGCTGGACGAGCCGCTCGTCGTACACCTCTCGGCTGGCGCCGGGGTACACGCCGTCACCGCCATGGACGAGCAGCCGTCCTCGCTGTGTGGCATGGGACTCCGCGTGGGGCTGGCCCTGCACGGACAGCGTCAGCTCCGGCAGCGCCAGCAGCCGCGCCACCGCGTAGGTGGAGTTCCAGCCATCGCCGGTGTCCGACACATAGTCCAGCCAGAAGCCGCCCTCCGGCATCGGCTCCTGCGAGTAGTCGAAATAGGGCACCTGCGGCCGCACCACCGCTTCGATGAGCCGCTGGTCCGCGCGCGCGCCGAAGACGGCCGCCACCACCGCGTCCAAGCCCGTGCGCAGCAGTTGTGTGGGATGAAGCCAGCGCACCATGTCCGCCCGCTTCCGGGGATGCGCCGCCATGCTCTGGTCCGACACCGGCAGGCCCTCGCGCGGAGACAAAGCGTAGGGACGCAGGTCCTCGGTAGGGATGTCCTCACGTGGCGGCTTCAGCGGCTCCAGCGGCTCGCGCTCAGCGGCCATGTGCGGGCTGCTCCAGGAAGAGGCCGGAAAGGACGGTGAAGCCGAGCCCGGGGGCCGCGGGCGAGGACGTGTGGAATCGTGAACGCATGGCTGTCCTGGATTACCACGGCGATGGCCCTCGCCTGGAGGCCAGGCGGGCGCGGTTCACGGTTCCCTGGGACCGCCGGGTGGGGCACCCTGGGGACATGCCGGACTCGCCGCTCAAGGATTTCCCGGTGGTCGTCTCCTTCCCTCTCCACTGGGGGGAGATGGACGCCTTCGGCCACGCCAACAACACGCGCACGTTCACCTGGTTCGAGACCGCCCGCATCCACTACTTCGCGCGCATCGGTCTGACGGGGCCGTCTGGCGCGGGGGACGAGCGGACGAACCGCGACGGCGTGGGGCCCATCCTGAAGGCCACCAACGCGGAGTACCTGCGTCCCGTCCTCTTCCCCACGCGCCTGGTGGCCGGTTGCCGCGCCACCCGCATCGGAACGTCGTCCATAACCCTGGAGCACGCGGTGGCCGGAGAGGACGACGGCGTCCTCTACACCCGGGGGAGCTGCGTCATCGTCACCCTGCGCTACGCCACCCACGAGAAGGTCCCCGTGCCGGCGGAGCTCCGCGCGGCCATCGAGGCGCTCGAAGGGCGCTCCTTCAGCTCGTGAGTGAACAGCGGTTTCTGGGCATCGCGCCGTCCACGAGCGACCTGGCGCTGGGGTTCTACGAGGGCATGGCGGAGGAGTACCACCTGCTCTTCGCCAACTGGCCGCAGGTGGTGGAGCGGCAGGGCGCCATGCTGGACGCGCTGCTGCGCCGCTGCGAGGCGCCGCCGCCCCGGCGGGTGCTGGACTGCGCGTGTGGCATTGGCACCCAGGCGCTGGGACTGGCGGGCCGTGGCTACACCGTCCACGCCACCGATTTGAGCCCGGCCGCCGTGGCACGTGCCGAGCGCGAGGCTCGCGCGATGAACGTGCACCTCACCACGGGCGTGGCGGACATGCGCACGCTGGACGCGCAGGTGGAGGGCACCTTCCCGGTGGTGCTGGCGCTGGACAACGCGGTGACGCACCTGCTGACGGACGAGGACCTGGACGCGGCGGCGCGCGCCATGGCGTCGAAGCTGGCTCCCGGTGGGCTGGTGGTGTTGAGCGTGCGCGACGCCGACGCGCTGGTGCAGAGCCAGCCCCGCTTCACCTCGGAGCGGCTCTTGGATGCACCCGAGGGCCGCCGCATCCTCTTTCAAATCTGGGACTGGGCCGCGGACGGACGGACGTACACGGTGCACCAGTTCATCCTCCGCCCCGAGGGCAAGGGCTGGCACACCACCGAGCACACGGGCGTGTACCGCGCGCTTCAGCGCGTGGACCTGGAGCGGGCGCTCACGCGCGCGGGGCTGATGGATACGCGCTGGCACACGCCGGAGGAGACGGGCTTCCATCAGCCCATCCTCACGGCGCGGCGGGCCTGAGGTGCGCGGGATGGCGGGCCGCTACTCGATGCGGCACGCCTCGCTGAAGTCCAGGCGCGGGTTGCGCGGGAAGAGCTTCTCCGCGTCGCCGTAGCCGAGGTTGATGAGGAAGTTGGACTTCCACTTCCCCTCCGGGAAGAACGCCGCGTCCACCTTCGCGTTGTCGAAGCCCGCCATGGGGCCGCAGTCCAGGCCCAGCGCCCGCGCGGCGAGGATGAAGTAGCCCCCCTGCAGCGAGCTGTTCATGTAGGCCGTCTTCTCGCGGGCCTCCGCGGGCATGGCGAGGAAGCCCGCCTTCATGTCGCGCGCGGGGAAGAGCTGGGGAAACTTTTCGTAGAACGCGGTGTCGTACGCGATGATGGCCGTCACCGGCGCGTTCATCGTCTTGTCCACGTTGCCAGGGGACAGGGTGGGCTTGAGCCGCTCCTTCGCCTCGCGGCTCTTCACGAAGACGATGCGCACCGGCTGCGAGTTGGCCGCCGTGGGCGCCATCCGGGTGAGCGCGTAGAGCTGCTGGAGGACGTCGTCCGCCACCGGCTTGTCGAGCCACGCGTTGTGGGTGCGGGCGTCGAGAAAGAGCTGGTTGAGGGCGTTGGCGTCGAGGCCGGCCTGCTGCGTTGCCATGGGCGAGTCCCTTCCTGGAGTGATCCGGCGCGTGACCTTCATGAGCCACCGCCACGGTTCTTCAGGTAATGGGTTCACTTTTGATTCGCAAGTAGCTTCCAAAAAGTAAGTAGCTTGGGACTTCCGTGCCGGTGGCAGGGCGGCTCGCTATATTCGGGGGAGGAGGCGCCAATGGAGCATCCGCTGACACGGTGTGCGCGGTACGAGAAGGCCAGCGAGCTGATGGGGAAGCGCTGGACGGGCCTCATCCTGCGCATCCTGCTCGCGGGGCCCCGGCGCTTCGGCGAGCTGACGGCCGAGATTGGCAGCATCAGCGAGCGCGTCCTGTCGGAGCGGCTCAAGGAGCTGGAGGCGGAGGGCGTGGTGTCGCGTCACGTGGACGCGGGGCCTCCCATCCGCGTGGCGTACCAGCTCACGGAGAAGGGACAGGCGCTGTGGAAGGTCGTGGATGAGCTGGGGCGGTGGGCGGAGCGCTGGGTGGACGTGAAGCCCGCCTCTGCCGCTCGCAAGCGCAAGTCCGCGTGAGGTTCAGGCGCCGCCGCGCTTCGCGTCCGCTGGGGCGTTGGGGTGGCGGGCCAGCAGCATGCGCAGCTGGGGCTGACGCCGCACCGCTTCCTGCTTCAGCAAGTGCGCGATGAGGGCCGGCGGGGCCGCGCTCCAGCGGGCGATGTTCTGGATGAGCATGGGCGAGCGGTAGGTGCGTCCGCACAGCAGCGACGCCGTCTTCCCATCCACCGGCAGGCCGATGAGCGCCGCCAGCGCGCGGCCTTCCGTGTTGAGGATGAGCTCCACCTTCTCCTCCGCGGGGCCGCTGGCGAAGCGCTGGCGGAGCACCTCGCGCGCTGCGCGCCGTGTGGATTCCGGCACGTCGCGGTCATTGCCCACCTTGTGCAGCTCCATGAGCCGGCGTGCACTCCACAGTCGCCGGAAGAGGCTGGCGGGGAGCTGCGGGTTGCGCACGAGCCAGCGCCGCACCCCGGTGTCCGCCGCGAAGGCCGCCCGGGCGCACAGGGCCTCCAGGCCGACGGGGTTGCGGTGGTAGCGCGCCACGAGTCGCGCATGGGGCAGACCCGTGCGCGCGTTTTCGAACACGGCCTTGATGACGGCGGGCACCGGGTCGAAGCACAGCGCGGAGAGGATGGGGTCCTCCGCCGCGTGGGCATGGGCGATGCGCTGGTCCTCGGGGAGCGGGTGCAGCCGCAGTTCAAAGAGCTGGCGGTAGTTGCCCAGGGCGGCTTCGGGCTCGTCTTCGGAGGTCGGCTCGGTGTCCGGTGCGGTGTCAGGGGCGGGCGCGGCCTCCAGCGGTGTCAGTTCGAGCACGGGGAGGTCTGCTTCGGGCGCGGCATCCAGCGGCGTCAGGTCGAGCACGGGGAGGTCTGCTTCGGGCTCGGGGGCCGCGGGGGACGTCTGTCGCTGGGGCTCGAAGGCCACAGGTGGAGCGGCGACAGGTGCCGCCGGGCTCGCGGCGGGCGTGGGCAGCAGCGCGCCCTGGGTGACGAGCCGGGAGAGGATGGTCCGCAGCCGCTCGGGGGGCAGGCCCGTCAGCGCGGGCAGGTTCCGGGCCAGGGTGGCGCCGTCCAGGCGGGAGAGCACGAAGCCCTCTTCTGGGCTGAGGGCCAGCGTCCGCAGGTCGACTGCGGGGTTCGGCTTGGGCATCCACTCCGTCATGGCTCCAGAGTCTTTCATGACCTGGAGGCGTCCGGCAGGCCCGGGCCAAGGCGGGCGGCACCGGACTGGAAAACATGACGGATGCTGGACGGCCTGCCCGGCTGGTGGGCGTGCGGGGAGTACCCTTGCCTGTCCATGCCTACACGCTCTGCGTCGAGCCGGGTTGACGGGAGGGCGCCCTGGGGCCCTAACTTCCCACCATGTCCGACCGCATCGAGACCTATGCCGAGTTCTGGCCGTTCTACCTGCGGGAGCACGCGCTGCCGTCCACGCGCTGGCTTCACTTCACGGGCACCTCCCTGGGACTGGGGCTGGGCGTGACGGCCGTCGCGACGGGCCGCGCCGCGCTGGTGCCGGCCGCGCTCGTCGCCGCCTACGGCTTCGCGTGGTTCAGCCACTTCGTCATCGAGCGGAACAAGCCGGCGTCGTTCAAGTACCCGCTCTGGTCGTTCATCTCCGACTTCCGCATGGCGGGGCTGATGGCCATTGGACGGCTGGCCCCGCACCTGGAACGTGCTCGGGCGGGCGGTGTGGGCTCGGGTGAAGTGGCCCGCGCGGTGCCCGCGACGCAGCAGGTCCGCTAGCGAGCAGGCTCGCTGGCACGGAGGGAAGGAGGCTTCAGGCCGCATTGACGCATCCGGGGCCCTCTCCCAGAATCCCCACTCGTTTCGGGCATCCGCCCGGGGGATCTCCGTGAACCTGCTGACCCGCGTGAAGAAGAGTGTCCGGCACCGCGCCGCCTACAAGGCGTCGGAGCCGTTGTCGAAGCTGCTCAGCCTGACGGGCTTCGGCCGTTATGGCCCGGGTCCTCAGCTCAAGCAGCCCGAGCCGCTGCGCCAGGCCGGCATCCCCGTCGAAACCTATCGCTTCGATGTGGCGGAGCTGGAGCGCTTCTGGGACGAACTCCAGGCGCAGAACGCCGTGATCCGGCACTTCTGCGGCTTCCAACCGTATTGGGAGAAGCGGCCGCAGTACCACTTCACCTGGAAGCAGATTGAACCGTTGGTGGCGCGCGAGGACGCCGTCTACGTGGACATCGCCTCCACCCCGAGCAGCCCGTACCTGGACGTGGTCCGGATGCTGGGGCGGACGCGGAACATCTACGCGCAGGACCTGGTCTTCCCGCCGGGCATCCACGGCCACCAGATTGGCGGCTCCGCGGCGGAGCTTCCGCTCGAGGACGGCTCCGTGGACGCGATGACGCTGCACTGCTCCTTCGAGCACTTCGAGGGGACCGCGGACACGGGCTTCATCCGGGAGGCGGGGCGCGTGCTCCGGCCCGGCGGCAAGGTCTGCATCGTCCCGCTGTACCTGGGCGAGTACGCCTTCACCATGTGTGACCCCGCATGGGGTTACGACATCCGCCGCGACGCGGAGCCCATCATCCACCTCTTCCCCCGCTGGGGAGAGCGGCACGGCCGCTTCTACGACGCCGTCACCCTGAAGGAGCGCGTCCTGGCGCCCGCGCATGCGGCGGGACTTCAGTCTCGCGTCTTCCACTTCGAGAACATCATGGACCTGCACCCGACCTGCTACACGCACTTCGGGCTCGTCCTGGAGAAGCCCGCGAAGGTGTGACGCGCGGGGCGCTGGGGGGGACAGGCCGGCGACCGTGCGGCCTGTCCTGGTCAACATCCGCGCTCCGGGGGGCTACAGGGAGTAGCCACGCGGAATGCGGCCGACCTATACATCCCTCCCATGGGACGCATTTTCGAGACACGCAAGGCCACGATGATGGCCCGCTGGAACAAGATGGCGAAGGTGTTCACGCGGATCAGCAAGGACATCGCCATCGCGGTGAAGGCGGGTGGGCCCAATCCCGATTCGAACTCCACGCTGCGCCGGGTGCTCCAGAACGCCCGCGCCGCGAACATGCCGAAGGACAAGGTCGACGCGGCCATCAAGCGCGCGAGCGGCCAGTCGGCGACCGACTACGAAATCGTGCTCTATGAGGGCTACGCGCCCCACGGCATCGCGCTGCTGGTGGAGACGGCGACGGACAACGTCGTGCGCACCGTGGCCAACGTGCGCATGCACTTCAACAAGCACAGCGGGAACCTGGGCACCACGGGCAGCGTGGCCTTCATGTTCCAGCGCATGGGCGTGTTCCGGTTGAACCCGGAGGGGTTGGACCTGGACTCGCTGGAGCTGGAGCTCATCGACCATGGCCTCCAGGAGATGGGCGAGGGCGTGGGAGAGAAGGGCGAGAAGCAGATCATCATCCGCTCCGCCTTCGCCGACTTCGGCCAGCTCCAGGCCGCCATCGAGGCCAAGGGCCTGGTGCCTGTCTCGGCGGACTCCGAGTACGTGGCGCTGAACCCCATCGAGCTGCCCGAGGACAAGGCCACCGAGGTGCTGGAGCTCGTGGACGCGCTGGAGCAGGACGACGACGTCCAGCGCGTGTTCCACAACCTGGCGTGAGGCAGGAGGCCGGGCCGGCCCTCGAGTCAGGGCCGGTCCAGCCGGGGTCTCAGGCGGGCGTCAGCCGAGCCTGGCGCGGAAGCCAGTCGAGGTTGGTGTGTTTGTCTTTGTTTGCGTCCAACGCCGGTGTCTGGTTTCAGGCGTTGACGCCCACGCCCACCGGGCAGCTCACGCCGGTGCCGCCCAGCCCGCAGTAGCCGCCTGGGTTCTTCTCCAGGTACTGCTGGTGGTAGTCCTCGGCGAAATAGAAGGGCGGGGCGGGGAGCAACTCGGTGGTGATGGCATCGAAGCCCCGGGCCGCCAGCGCCTTCTGGTACGCGTCACGGCTCGCCACGGCGGCGCGCTGCTGGGCTTCGCTGGTGAAGTAGATGCCGGAGCGGTACTGCGTGCCCACGTCGTTGCCCTGGCGCATGCCCTGCGTCGGGTCATGGCTCTCCCAGAAGATGCGCAGGAGCTGCTCGAAGGATACCTTCTTCGGGTCGAAGACGACGCGGACGACCTCGTTGTGTCCGGTGAGACCGCTGCACACCTCGCGGTAGGTGGGGTTGGGCGTCAGGCCCCCGGCGTATCCCACCGCCGTGCTGTACACGCCAGGCGTCTGGTAGAACTTCCGCTCCGCGCCCCAGAAACACCCCAGGCCGAAGTAGACCTCCTCCAAACCTTCCGGCACGGGGCCCTTGATGGGCGTGCCCAGCACCTCGTGCTTCTCCGGGACGGGCATCACGTCCGAGCGGCCCGGCAGTGCTTCTTCCGGGGTCGGAATCCTCAGCTTCTTGGTCGGATTGAAGAACATGCCCCAGGCATAGCGGCCTGGCGTTCGCGATTCACCCCCAGAAGGGGCTGGCGTGCGGGCAGCGGGTGGCCGGCCGTCCCGCCTGCCGCGCTGCTTCACGCGCCCCCGAGCGTCGTGAGGGTGCGGGGCCAGTGGACGGTGAAGGTGGTGCCCTGGTCCCGGTTGGAGCGGACCTCCACGCGGCCCCCGTGTGCGCCGACAATCTGGCTGACGATGTAGAGGCCCAGGCCCAGGCTGCGTTTCTTCCTCGCGACGTCCTGCGGTGGCGCCGTTGCGGGCATGTTCTTGAACGGGTCGAACAGGCGCGGCATCAGCTCGGGCGCAATCGGCTCGCCGGTGTTGTGGACCTTCAGCACCACCTCATCCGCCTCTCCGCGCACCGTGACACACACCGGTCTGTCTTCCTGGCCATGCTGGAGGGCGTTGGCCACCAGGTTGCCCAGCACCTGTGACACGCGGTCCGGGTCCCAGTTCCCTCGGGTGTCTCCGCTCGCCTCGAACACCAGCGAGCGCTCCGGGGCGCTGACCCGGAGCTCTTCCAGCGTCGCCTGGCATACCTCCGCGAAGTCCATGGGCTGGCGGGCCACCGGAAGCCCCCCGCCCAGGCGGGTGCGGGCGAAGTCGAGGATGTCCGTAATCATGCGCCCCATGCGCGCGGTGGCCTTGCGGATGCGGTCCACGGCGCGACGCTCGGGGGGAGTCAGGTCCTCGGACCGCGTCAGCTGGAAGGCCGAGGCGTTGATGGCGTTGAGCGGGTTGCGCAGGTCGTGTCCCAACACCGCCATGAGTTGTTCCCGGAAGTCCACCGCCCGCTGGAGCACGGCCTCGGCCCGCTTGTGGTGGGAGACATCCACCACCGTGCAGCTCAAGCCCAGCACCCCTTGGTCGGGCGTGCGGACCGGGTGGAAGCTGGCCTGGAAGGTCCGGGCATCTCCAGGGATGGTGAACTCGACGGCGTCCACGGGTTCACCTGTCTCAATCGTGCGGCGGAACAGGGGCTCGAACGTGCCCACGGCCGTCACGGGAGCCATCTCCCGGAAGCGGCGGCCCAGGTGGGCTTCCGGCGAGTGGCCATCGATGTCCGCCATGGCCTGGTTGATGCGCACGAAGCGCAACTCCCGGTCCAGCTGGGCGATGCCCAGAGGTGTGGAGGCCAGCAGCGCGTCCAGCTGCGCCAGCGAGCGCTGGGCGTCCGCGTGGGCCTGGCGCTCGCGGGCCCGGAGCCGGGCCTGCACCAGGTGCGCGGTGGCTCGCTGCGCCATGGTCCGGAACAAGAGGGCGTCCGGCTCGGAGAAGACGAAGGCGGTGCGCGAGCACATGTACGCCATGCCCAGGAGTTGGTCGCCATCCAGCAGGGGCACGCCGTACACGGCGCGCAGCCCTTCCTGCTTCAGCGTGGGCAGCACCACGCGAGGGTCCGTGGACGCTGAGCGCAGCGTCAGGGGCTGACGCTGGCGGAGCACCTCGCCCACGAATCCTTCCTCCCGCTCCAGCGACACGCCGAGCGCCTCGTCCGCGCCCAGGCCCACCGCGGCGCGCACCACCAGCGCGTCGCCTTCCACCAGCACGAACGCCGCCGAGTCGACCGAGAGCGCGGACTCCACCAGGACGGTGAGCAGCCGCGAGGGGAGGCTGGCCATGGAAGGGCTGTCCAGCGCGGCCTGCGTCATCCGGTCCAGGGCCTGGAGGATGCGCTGCCGCCCCTGGGAGAAGGACGTCACCGTCCGGGTGACAATCCGGTCCAGCGCGTCCTCCATCCGCTCCAACTCGCCCGGCGCGGGGCAGGCCGCTTCGGCTTCCATCCTGTGGAGGATGCACTTGCGCAGGAGCGCGTACTCGGACGCCACTTGGCCCAGGTCGAAGCCGGCGTCCAGCCGGGACATCGCGTGCTCGTCCGGCACCGTGGTGAGGATTTCGTCCGGGCCGTGGTCGATGATGTCCGCGAGCATGTTGAGCAACTGGGGCATGTGGTCCAGCAGCCACGAAGGCTGCGCCGCGTGTCCCACGTGAAACGCTCGCATGGCCCGCTGCCAGTCCTCCAGCACCTCCTCCTGGTGAGCGCGCAGGAACGCCGCCGCCTTGAGCGTCCGAGCCCCGGAGGCCTCCTTGTCACCCGCTGTGCGTGACTCTGTCTCCAGCATCACCGGCCTCCCGAGGCCCTGGGGCCGCCCACCCCGCCGTTCACTTCCATTCTGGGGATGATGGCGCCTGCGTGCCTCGTCCCACCGTCGCTGGAGGCGGGCCCGGTGGATGCCACCCCGGGCGGCACGGCGGCGCACTGTCCGCTCGGACGTCCAACTTCGGGCGCTTGCCACCGTGGCCGTGTGCTGGGAGCTGTGGGCCCGCACGGGCTCGGTTAGGGTGTCTGCAAGATGCGCACGCTCCTGCTGACCCGCTCCGACGTCTCCCGCAACCTGCAGGCTCCTCTCTTGCTGGAGGACATGCGAGAGGCCTTCCGCACCGACGCCCTGGCACGCACCGTGGCACCGCAGCGCGCTCGGGCCCCCCTCCATGCCGAGGGCACCGCCCTGGTGCTGTTCCCTGGCAGCCTGCCATCCATCCCCGCCTACTCCGTGAAGGTGCACGCGAAGTTCCCCGGCCAGTCGCCGGCGATTCGAGGCGTGATGCACCTGCACGACGTTGCTACCGGCCAGGTGATGGCGGTGATGGACGCCGGCCACCTGACGGCGGTGCGTACGGGCGTGGTGGGCGCGCTGTCGGCGGACGTGCTGGCGCGGCCGGACGCGGGCCGGGTGGCGCTCATCGGCGCGGGCCGGCAGGCGGTGTTGCAGCTCAAGTCGTTGCGGCTGGTGCGCTCGCTGACGCACGTGCGGGTGTTCGACACGGCGCCGGAGCGCTCGCTCGCCTTCGCCACGCGCATGTACCAGGAGTTGAACCTGCCGGTGCGGATGGCGGAGTCCATGGAGGAGGCCGTCTCCGACGCGGACATCATCGTGACGGCGACGTGGAGCCGTCACCCCTTCCTGCACCCCGGCATGGTGCGGCCAGGCACGCACATCATCGCGCTGGGCGCGGACGAGCCGGGCAAGGCCGAGCTGTCCGCGGAGCTGCTCCGTCAGTCGCGGTTCGTCGTCGACCACCGGGGCCTGTCGGTGTCCACCGGCGCCGCGGGCGCGGTGGGGCTGGGTGAGGAGGCCATCCACGCGGAGCTGGGTGAGGTGCTGGCTGGCCTGAAGCCCGGGCGCACGTCCGAGGACGACGTCACCGTCTTCGCGGCGGTGGGGCTGCCCTTCCAGGACCTGGCGGCGGCCTGGCACGTCTACCAGTCGGCCCAGGGCGACGACGCCGTGAGCGGGGTGGACTTCGACGCATGAGGCGCAGGGTGCTGGGGCTCCTGTCGCGCATCGGCCTGACGCGGCCCGCGCTGCGTGCGTGGGCGATGTACGACTGGGCGAACTCGGCCTTCATCACCACCGTCGTCACGGTGGTGTTCCCGCTCTACTACGCCTCCGTGGCGGCGGAGGGACTTCCGCGCGAGGTGGCCACCAGTCGCTTCGCCACCGCCACCGCGGTGGCGCTGAGCGTGGTGGCGGTGTTGTCACCGGTCCTGGGCGCGCTGAGCGACCGGGCCGGACGCATCAAGCACATGCTGGGCATCTTCGCGGGCCTGGGCATCGTGTCCACGCTGGCGCTGGCCACGGTGGGCCCGGGTGATTGGGAATGGGGCCTGCTGCTCTTCGGCCTGGGCAACGTGGGCGTGACGGGCAGCATCGTGTTCGCGGACGCGCTCTTGCGGCACATCGCCCGGGACGACGAACTGGACCGTGTGTCCACCGCGGGCTACGCGCTGGGCTACCTGGGCGGCGGTCTGCTGCTGGCCGCGCAGTTGGTGCTGCTGATGAGGCCCCATTGGTTCGGACTGGCGGACGCGGGGGCCGCCTCGCGCGTGGCCTTCGCCTCCGTGGCGGTGTGGTGGGCCCTCTTCTCGGTGCCCCTCTTCCGGCGCATCCCCGAGCCGAAACCGGACGTGTCCATCCAACGTCCTCCGCTGTCCCTGCGCGGCATCTTCACGCAGCTGGCGGGCACGCTGGGCGGGCTGCGCCAGCACCGTCAGGCCTTCCTGCTGCTGGTGGCCTATCTGCTCTACAGCGACGGCATCGGCACCATCATCCGCTTGTCCACGCTGTACGGGACGGAGCTGGGCATTGGCCGGGGCGCGCTGATTGGTGCGTTGCTGCTGACGCAGGTGGTGGGTGTGCCGTGCGCGGTGCTGTTCGGCCGGGCCGCGGGGCGGGTGGGGGTGAAGCGCGCGCTGATGTTCGCCCTGTCGGTGTACGTGGGGGTGACGTTCCTGGGCTACTTCATGCGCACGCCGGTGCACTTCTTCGCGCTCGCGTTGCTGGTGGGCATGGTGCAGGGCGGCAGTCAGGCCTTGAGCCGTTCGCTCTTCGCGCAGATGGTGCCCCGGGACAGGGCGGCGGAGTTCTTCGGCCTCTTCAGCGTCTTCGAGAAAGTCACAGCGGTGGCGGGCCCGCTGGTGTTCGCGGCCACGGTGGAGCTGACGGGCTCCAGCCGGCAGGCGGTGCTGTCCCTGCTCTTCTTCTTCGTGTCGGGCGCGGCGGTGCTGTCCCGGGTGGACGTGGCCGCGGGGCGACGCGCGGCCCGCGAGGCGGAGGCGCGTGCCGGATGGCGCGGCGACGGTGCACCGGAGGCCACCGCTGCCCCGGAGGGCGCGCCGGACGCGAGCCGCGGCGTCTGAGTCGTCAGTGCTTCGTGGGCGGGACTTCCCGGGGCGCGGAGAAGAGGCTGTCCCGCCCGTGATTGAGCACGACTTCTCCGCCCACGACTTCACGCACGTCCGCCAGGGCCACCGCGAAGTCATGCCGGCGGATGAGGCCCTTCTCCACGATGAGCTCATCCCCCTTCATCTCGATGATGCGTCCGAGAACGTGCCCGTCGTTGCCGCGCACCTTCATCCCCTTGTGGATTTCCGAACGACTGAACATGGTTGCCTCCCCCAGGGCGGTCCGTGGAGCCCCGTGCGCGAAAGCTGGCTTTCACCCCGCAAGCTGGCAGCGGACAGGCGGGGCGCCGCACCGGCGAAGCCCGCGTGAGATGCACGGCGAGCAGGCGCCCGGTCAGGGCGCCCGTGGGTGCCTGCCTGGCTGCCCGGCGTTCCACCCGTGCGGGGCTCTGGCCCGGGTGGCCGCCCGCCAGGACGTGGCCATCTTCGCCCCTGGGAGGTGCACATGGTCGTTGGTTTCTTGGCGTCGCGGCCGGGGCGGTGGCTCCGCATCGTGACGGGCGCTGGGATGGTGGTGGGCGGTCTGGCGGCAGGGACGTCGCGAGGCGCGGCGGTGGCGCTCGTGGGCCTGGGGCCCCTGGTGGCCGCGGCCCTGGACTGGGTGCCCACGGCGGCGCTCTTCGGTCTGCCCATGGACGGCCCGACGCTGCGGCGCGAGCTGGGGGTGTCCGACGAGGCGTCGTTGTTGGAGGGCTTCCCTCGCGCGTCCATGCGGGACGTCTCGCCGACGCTTCACTGAAGGACGGCCCGCCGCGCCGGGCCTTGGGGGCTCATGGGGAGACGGGCTCCGCGGCGGCATGGGGCCACGCGGGAGAAGTCAGGGCGCTCCAGTCCTGTCCGCGCGCCCAGTCCTCGAAGGTGTGCCAGCGGACCTCCGGGAAGCGGTGCCGCAGCGTGAGGACGTCCGCCTGGTAGCCCTTGCGGTCCAGCCACTCGTACATGGCGGCCAGGTCCTCGCTGCGCTCGCGGATGTAGTCCAGGGGAAGCTGCTCGTAGTGGATGCGGTGGCCGCTCACCATGGACAGCAGCCCGGCGGCCTGCTGGCCCGTCACCTCGTCGGAGGCCACCTCGATGCGTTGTTCCTCGAAGCGCTCCGGCTCCTCCATGACGCGGACGGAGAAGGCCGCGAGGTCCTCCAGGGCCACCATCTGCAGGCCGCGCGTGGGCCACAGGCCCATGGCGAGCACGCCCGCCTTCAGCCCCTCTTCGAACATGCCGCTGGTGAAGTTCTCCATGAAGAAGGTGGGGCCGAGGATGGTGTAGGGCAGGCCGCTGCCGCGCACGTGCATCTCGATGCGGTGCTTGCTGTCGAAGTGGGGGATGCCCGTCAGGCGGTCCGCTCCGGCCACCGACGAGTAGACGTAGTGCTGTACGCGCGCGAGCCGGGCCGCGTCCGCCAGGTTCTTCCCGTGGCGGACCTCCGCCTGCACGCCGCCCGGGCCAAAGGGCGTGGCGGTGGCGAACATGGTGTCCATGTCCTGGGCCGCTTGGGCGATGGCGTCCAGGTCGTCGTAGTCCCCGACGACCAGCTCGGCGCCGAGCGACTCGAGCTCGCGGGCGGTGGGGGAGTCCGCGTGGTGGATGAAGGCGGTGACGCGGTGGCCGCGCTGCAAGAGCTTCCGTGCGACGGCACCCCCCTGCTGGCCAGTGGCGCCGGTAACGAGCACGGAGCGTGAGAAACCCATGGGCATGTGTGCACCTCGTGACGTCAGATGTCCGGAAGTTGGGGATGACGGACGCCGCTGGCGAGCACACCGTGGGCGCATCGAGCCTCACGGCCAGGGGTTGCCGGGCGGCCGGGCCAGCAGGCGACCTGGGGCGCCTGCTTCCTTCGCGCGCTACCACGTCGTTCCGAAGACGCTTGGGGGCGCTCGGTGCTTGCTTGGGTGCGGCGTCTTCTCTTGGGAAATGCCATGGTCCCGACCACGATGAGCAAGCGTGACAAGCTTCAGGACTCCGAGCTGGTGGTTGCCGCCCGGGCACTCGACGCGGAGTTGGCGCGCTTTGAGTCCCAGGCCGAGCAGCTCGAGAAGGCGCCACTTCAATCCGAGAAGCACCTGGAGCGCGCGTCGGCGATGCTGCAGGGGCTGGCGGACCTGGACGAGCAGCTCCGGGGGCGGGTGACGGCGCTGGTGGGGGCCATCTCGAAGGTGAGAGATCGGCAGCAGGCGCAGGCCGAGGCCATCCACCTGCGTGCGCAGGAGCTCCAGCGGCGCACCGAGGTCTTCAAGGACCTGCTCGTGCGCTACGGCGCCCTGGGACAGAACGCGGGCGAGCTGAACGTGCAGATGCAGCAGTTCGCGCAGCAGCGGCAGGCGGCGAAGACGCCGGAGGAGAACGCCGCGCTGGCGGGGACCTTCCAGGCGCTCCAGGAGCGGATGTCCCTGGTGGCGGACGAGGCCCATTCGCTGGCACAGGCCGCGGAGGAGCAGGCGTTCCTCGACGTGGCGCGGCAGGCGGACTCCCTGCGTCAGCAGCTGTTGTCGGCGCGGAACAAGATGTCGCTGTTGCAGAAGAGCTTCGGCGGCGGGGCGGCTAGCTGAGGTACGTGGGGGCGAAGTCGTCCGGGCTTTCGATGGGACGCCGTCCCGCGAAACCTTCGAGCAGGGCGTGCCAGTGGGAGACGGCGGGGTCTCCGAAGCGCCAGCACAGGTAGACCTGCTCTCCGCCCCGGTTCGCGCGGAAGTCCACGAGGCCGTCCGCGCCCTTGATTTCCAGGCCCATCTCCTGGAGCTGGAGGAGCTCGCCGCGGATGCGCTCGAGGAGGGTGTCACGCTCGTCGCGCAGGGAGGCCAGGCTGGGGTCGTTGGGCCTGGGCGCGGCGCCCAGCTCGTCCGCGAGCTGCTGGGCACGCTCCACCCATGGGCGGACCCGCTCGAAGGTGCGCGTCAACAGCGGCACCAGCCGGTTGGCTTCTTCCACGCTGAAGTAACGCATTCCCCGAGCATGCATCGGCAAGGCCCATCGCCGCTACTGTTCCGGCGCACGGGGGGGGGACGTCAGCCTGTCGCCCATTCAGCGCTGGGCTGTGTCACGCGGGGACAGGCCTGCGCTATCTATGGGCGTCATATGTGTATGGGAATGCGGTCGAGGTTCATAGGGTCGCAGATTGAATGTTGGCTATTCGTTCCGCTCTGCTTGGCGTTGCTTCCAGGCTGTGCGTTGTTTCGGCCCGCGCCTCGGCCCGTGAAGATGCCGCCTGAAGAAGCCGCGCGGTACCGATTTCCCGTTGTGCTTCCCACCGATGGGCAGCACGTCCTGCCAGGCGCGATTGCCGCTGCCATCGCATTCGCAATGGAGGACTTTCTTCCGTTGGGGGCGAAGCCGCGTCGAGGCGCTACGCCCACGGAGGTTTGTGCCTCCCAGCGCCAGACCTACGACGTGACGGCTGTTCCTGGGGCGAATGCCGTGGTCTTCGTCAGCTTCTTGGCCCGGCCGGACGCATGCCGCGACATGGAAGGGCCATCTCTCTCGGACGTTCCCGTCGTGTACGCCGTGGATACGGCTACGTGGGTCATTCTCTCCGTGCAGAAGTAGCGCGGCCCGTGCCAGCCGCCTCCTCGCTATCGGCCGCGCAGCAGGGAGGCGTGATTGTCGCCCAGCCAGCGCTGGGCTGTGTCACGCAGCGGGAACAGGGCTTCGCGCTCGCGGAAGGCCGACGTGTGCTCGGGTGCGCAGCGGCCCTCGTTGCCCGTTCCGTCGTCGAGGTCCGCGTGCAGCATCGCGTGGAAGACGAGGTAGTCCACCACGAAGGCGGGCACATGCGGCCGGTCCAGCGCCGGGTGGATTCGAATCTCGCGTAGCCGCGCGTCATAGCCGCCCACGTGGATGCTGCGACGCTTCGTGCCCGCCGGCTTGCGCGCCCAGCCCACGTCCACCTGCACCCGGCCGTCGAACCAGCTCGCGTTGAGCCGCGTGAAGATGGCCTGCAGGTCGAAGCAGCGGCCCCGCGTGCGTAGCGGCTTTCCCGGCCGTCGCTCCCTGCGGACGCGCTCGTTGTGCGCGTGCGCGTAGGACTCCAGCACCTCGCCCGCCTGCGCATCCGCCCGGCCCGCATAGGCCGCCATGGCCTGCACCACCGCGTCCGGTGCTCCCAGGAAGAGGTGGTGGATGCGCAGCCGCAGCCCCTCCTCACCCCGGCGGAAGCTCACCAGAGTGGCCCGGTTATCCGTCAGCCGTAGGTGAACCGGCAAGCCAAGAATCGAAGACAACCGCCGTGCCAGGTCCGCCGCCAGCGGCAGGGCTTCCTCGCGCGCGGGGAGTCGGCTTTCCGGCACGCCGCTCGCGCGCTGCTCCGTCGCCAGTGGCAACGCTTCATCACGCTCGTGCACGGGACGCCGGTCCTCCACGCCGGTGGTCGCGCGCCGCTCCGTCGCCAGTGGCAACGCTTCATCACCCGAGGGATGTCGGCGCTGCACGCCAGTGCTTACAGGCCGCTCCGCTGCCAGTGGCCGCGCTTCCTCACGCGCCGGAAGCCGACGCTGCACGCTGGTGCCCACGCGCAGCTCCGCCTCCACGTCCGCGCGCTCGGGCGCCGCCGTGTCGAACAAGCCCAGCTGTGAGGTCGGGTGCGAGGACATCCACTGTCAAAGGTAAGCCCCCTGGCGCAAGGATTCCAGGAGGATGGTTGCTCCCCGGGCGGAGAGGCGACAGTCGCTGTTCGGAAATGTCGGGGGTTTGGCTTCGCCGCCCCGCTCAGGACATGCGGCAGAGCCGGTCCACCCGGTTCAACATCGTGGGCGTGCGAGATGCCCCATGCATTCGCCGGATGTGCTCCGCCGCTGTGGCCGCGTCCATACCCGCTGCTCCGACGAACAACGGCCGCAGGCTCTTCCCCCTCAGCACGGGCACAGAGGGCCCGGTGGTGACATAGGCCGTCTTCGCCACGCCGATGACGGGCACCTCCCGGTTGAGCGCTTCGTACAGGTGCGCCCCCAGGCCGGGCCGGTCCTCGCCGAGCCACACATAGCCATCCACGATGATGGCCTCCAGTGGCACCTCCACCCGCGCTAGCACCCGGAGCAGGTGTGGCAACTCGCGGCGGTAGAACTGCCCGGGCTCGTAAGGCGCGGCGGCTGGCCCATGCTCCACCAGGTGCGAGGCTTCGTTCGCATCCGCCCAATTTCGGAACAGCACGCACGCGGCCACGGTGAGTTCGGGGCGGTAGTCCACGTCCACGCAAGCGAGCATCGTGCGGTCCTCCGACTCAGGGTGCCTGGTAATCCTCGAAGGTGACCTGCGCGGCGCGAAGTTGCTTCACCATCTCCGGGGATGGTTGCTCCGTGGTGCGGTAGCGCGGCGGCCACAGCTCCGGCACCGGCGTGAGACAACGGCCCGCGATGCGCTGCACCTCCCGCCACGGCACGGTGAAGAACTCATCACCTTCCGCCGCGGGGCGCACGGCGACCATGTCCGCCTCCGGCAGCAGGGTGTCCACGTCGTGCGACCAGACACACCAGGAGATGGGGAACTCGTCCCGCTTGCGCGCCGTCGCGCTGTAGCTGGCGACGAACAGGTCCACCTCCTGTTCCGCATGGAGCGCGTCGAGCTCCTCCTTCTGGGCGCTGTACTCCGCCAGCGCCAGTCGGACGTGGGCCAGCCGCACCCGGTTCGCCAGCACGTCCTGACCGGGGTGCACGTAGGGCACCACGCGTCCCGCGTCGTCCACCGTGTACAGGGCGGGCGTCAGGCATCGGGACGCGGCCGCGTACTCCCGCTCTGCGCTCTCGGTCAGCCGTGCCACCAGCTCCGGACGCGCGTCGCCACCGATGAGCAGGGTGGAGCGCTCCGGGAGGATGGCGATGGGCCGGCCCTCCACGCGACTGGCGAAGGACGCGAGGAACCCCGGGCGCAGCAGCCGGGACGTCTCATAGGTATCGCGCGTCTCCACCGTCCATAGCGGGCCGTGCTCCTCGTCGTAGAGCTCCACGCCTTCGTCCGGGAGCCGGGCCAGGTTCGCGTGGGCCGCCGTGAAGGCTTCGTCCTCGGTGACGCCCCAGGTCTCCAGGTGCCGGCGCTGGACGAACATGGCGGACTCCGGCAGGTCCATCACCAGCAGCTCGCGCAGGAAGGGCAGTGTCCGCCGCCCCACCATCTCCCGGTCCGCCTCCGCCGGCTTCTGCAGCGACATGCCGAAGGTGGACGCGCGCAGCACGGGCAGGAGCAGCTCGCGGGCCTGCTCCCAGTGGAGCGAATCCGGCGACTCCTGCCACAGCGCGCGCAGGTAGCGCTGGATGAGCTGGACGCGTTGCTCGGGCGGCAGCTCGCGCGTGTCCGCGAAGAGGTTGTCCAGGAAGAAGGTGCCGTCACTTCCGGCGCGGGTGATGTCCAGGCCGTAGTCCTGCGTGCGCCGCTCCACCTTCTCCACCGCCGGGTCGGCGCGCAGCAGGGCCTCCACCTGCCGCATCAGCGCTTCGCGCGGCTCCACCGCCCAGGCCTTGGAGGAGCCGGGAGGAACCTCGCCGGCCGCTGGTGTCTTCCTCCCGAAAAGCCTGCCCCAGAACCCCATTCTCGCTCCCACGTGTGTGTCCGCGGCGAGGTTATGTCCGGTGGCCCGTGGGCTCCACCGGAACACGCAGGTCCCGTCACAAAGCCAGGAATGCCAGCAATGCACCCAGGTCCTCGTCAGACAGGGACTCCAGGCTGTAGAGCGGCATGTTGCCCCCGACACCGAAGAACTGGCCGTGCCTCACCTTCTCGATGACGACCAGTGACTTGGGCACGCCGGGGAACAGCGCGTCGTAGTCGTTCGTCACCTCCGGCAGAATCGACGCCAGCTCGGTCAGCCGGCCCGCGCCGGTGTGGGGCTCGCCGTGGCAGCTCTGGCAGGCCTCCACGTAGACCTGCTGTCCGCGCGTCACGTCACCGCGCGTGACTTCGACGATGTCCTTCACCACCGTGAGGGGACGGGCCGGCGCGGACGGGCTCGGGCTGATGCTCACCAGGTATTCGTACAGCGCCCGGCTCTGCGGCGAGTCCTTCGGAAGCGGCGTCACACCCCGCATGAAGTTGACGTAGCAGAAGTTCACCGCGTCCAGCAGGCGCGTCTCGAAGCCGCCCCACCAGCTCTCCCGGAACGCCGAGTCATACAGCGTGTAGCCGGAGTCCATCCGCCCCGCTGGCGCAGTGGGCGTCGTCGCGTGGCATGTCGCGCACGAGAAGCTGTTGAAGCCGCTCTCCGACAGCCGTGAGTCGTTGAACAGCACCTCGCCGTACTCCGCCGCCGGCACGCGGCCATCGCCGCTGTCGTCGCAGCCGGTCAGCGCCAGGGCCAGCAGCGCCACCACACTCCATGTCGCGCGCTTCATGGCTGCCCTCGCAGGATGCTCACCGAGTCCGGGAAGATGCCCACCTCCACCGTGCCCACCACCGTGCCTTCCGTCAGGTCCACCGCGTGCAACGTGCCCGGCGCCACGTGGTCGCCTTCGCAGACGACCAGGCCGATGCGCTCGTCGGGCGTCAGCGCGATTTGATGCACGTTGAGACAGCCGGCGTCCGCCAGCTGCACCTCGCGCAGCACGGTGCCTGTCTCCGGGTCGATGACGGCCAGCGCGTCCACCAACTGGTAGGGCATGTACAGCGTGCGCCCGTCCGCGGTGAACGCGCCGAACATCGGCGGCCCGCGCAGCGGCACGGCGCGCTCGTGCATCATGGTGCGCGTCTGGGGATTGAGCACGTGCACCTGCCGGCTGGCCGTGGAGCTGACCCAGACCTCGCCCGTGGTGGGGGACTGCGTCAGCGCGTAGGGCTGGTGCCGGGGCGCCACCGCGCCGCCCGAGCCCGCTGCCACCACCTTCACCCGCGTCACCGGCGTGTTCGCCTCCGCGAGGTCGACGATGGCCACCTCGTCCGACCAGCAGGCGATGTAGGCCGTGCGCTCGTCGGCGGACAGACGCACCGCGTGCGGCGCGGGGCACACCTCCACCATGGCCTTTCGGGTCATGGTCCTCGCGTCGATGATGGCCAGGTTCGCGTTCATGTCCGACTCGGGGCGGCCCTGGCGCGCCATCTCGGCAATCTTCAGCGTGTCGAAGTGCGTCTGGTACAGCGTGCTCCCATCCGCGCTGATGATGACGTCACCAGGATTGGGATTCACCCGCACCGAGCCCACGATCCGGTTGTCGCGCGCGTCCAGCTTCAGGCAGTAGCCGTCATCCGCGCCCGTGCCGTGGGCACCATGCGGCCCCGAGCCACCCCCTGGCACGTAGTTGGAGATGCCGACGTAATAGAAGTCCCCCGCGGGCGACACGGCGGTGTGGTGCGGCCCCTCCAGCTCCACCGGGTTGAGCCCCACTGGCACGCGCGCCAGCTCACGGAAGTCCGGCGTGCCCACGGTGGCCAGCTCCACCAGGCTGAGGGTGTCATCCAGGCTGTTGGTGACCAGGATGCGTCCGCCGGGGCCCGGCGGCGGAATGAACGTTCCTTCCCGCCAGGGCTCCTCGTGCGCGTAGTCCAGCCCGTCCGGTGGCGCCACGCCCACCACCCGCGCCGAGTTCTCATCACAGCCGGCCATCAGCAGCGCCAGCGCGGGCATCCACCACGGTGTCCGGTGGCTCATCGCGAATCCTCCACGCGGATGGTGCGTGGTGACTCCAGTCGGTACGGACCTTCACGCAGCCGGTTCTGGACCAGGTAGGCGCTGGTCACCTGGACGCGGAGGTCCTGACCCGGGGCGGCACGCAGCACGTCCCAGGTCGCCGCGTCGAGCTGCCACTCCATGTTCGACGTCAGCAGCTCCACCGGACATCGCCGCCCGGGCACGGTGACCTGCACCCAGTAGAAGTCGCCGGTGACGGGCGGCAGATGTGCCTGGGCGGACGGCAGCAGCAGGTTGCCCAGCCACGCCAGCATGGAGCGGGGCGTCTCGCGCGAAGGAAGCCGGGAGGCCAGCGGAGACGTCCAACGCCACGTGGGCGGCGCCGCGTCCATCGCATAGGTCTGGCCCGGGACGGGGGACTCCAGCGTCACCGCCTGGGAGCTGTCCGTGGGCCGGCCTTGCGCGTCGACGAAGGTGCGCCACGCCTCGTCGGTGGCCTCGCCGCCGTAGAGGGGTTCGCCGCACGCTTCGTCCCGTGGTGCGTCCTCGCCGTCGCAGGCGGTGCCCAGCATCAGCAGCACGGCCGCGCAGGGGGCCCACCGCCGCTTTCGAATCGGGAGTGTCATCAGAAGCCTATCGATGTGGACGCCGTGGGCCACGGCGCCTCGGGAGGAGGGAGGACAGCAACAACAGCAGGGGCAGGGTGGGGCCCGTTGCGGCGGCGCAGCCACCGGACTTCGGCTCGGGTGGGCGCTGCTCGGGCGGCTGTTGCCCCGCGTCGGGCGTGCCCGCGTCCGGGGTCCCCGCATCCGGCGGCGGTGGCGGCTCCTCGACGCCACCATCCGGGTAGAGCGGAGCGCCCAGTTGCTCCGCGAGCTGCGGCCAGCGGGCCGGGCAGAGGTCCCGCACAGGGGTTCCGCGTGGGCACAGCTGCGTGCCCTGGATTTCGTACAGCGCGAAGATGTGCTCCCACGTGCGCCCCTGGTCCGTGCTGCGCGCCAGGGCCCAGTCGTGCAGCCAGGTGGAGCCGCAGCCGTAGAGCGTCTCGCCGTCGCGCAGCACGCACGCGTTGCCGGTGGGCAGGGGCTGCTTCTCCAGCGGGCCGGTGCTGGAGCCCATGAAGAAGTAGTTGAGGGTGCCCACCCAGGCGGTGCCGCCGTCGGAGGACAGGTCCATGTTGATGAACGTGTCATCCAGCACCGTCACCTGCGTCAGCGTGCGGCCCCCGTCATCGCTGCGCAGCAGGTGCGTGTAGCCCTGCGCGGAGACGCGCACCCACACGACATCCACGGCGACGGGGTCCACCGCCACCACGGTCAGCGCGTAGGGCCGCAGCAGCTCTGGGAGCGCGTGGGGGAACTCCTGCCAGGTGTCGCCCGCGTCGTCGCTGCGCAGCACCACCATCTGGTTGTTGGAGACGCCTGACACGTAGAGGCGGCGGGGGTCCACCGGGGACACGCGGACCGCGTTCAGCTCCAGCCCCGTGCGCAGCAGCGGCGAGGCGGTCCACGTCTCTCCGCCGTCGTCGGAGAGGTACAGGCCGTTGGCGATGCCGGGCCGTCCGGTGACGGCATGGAAGACACGGTCATCGGTGGGGTGGGCCGCCAGCCCCGTCACCCAGGTCGACTTGAAGAAGGGATGCGTGCGCCAGGAGCAGCCTTCATCCGGGGAGTGCAGCAGGGCGCTGCCGGTGGCGGCGAGGATGTCGCCGGTCTCCCGCCAGAGGTAGGCCTCCGGGCGCCATCCGCCATACCCCATGGCATCCGGACACACCCAGCGCCAGGTCTTGCCGCTGTCACGGGAGATGACCGCGCCGAACGTCGTCCCGGAGAAGAAGTCCTGGGGGTGGCCTCGGCGGAGGGTGATGTTGGACGTCTCCGGGAGGCCGGCGTGGGCATGCGCCGCCGCTCCAGGCAGCACGGCCAGGAGGGACGCGACGGTGCTCCAGGCAACCGTGATGCGCGACTTCATTCCAATGGACTCCGGGAGAACGTGCCGGCCCCCACGTTAACGTTCACTGCGTTGGAACATAGCGGGGGGAATCGCGCCCCGGGTCGCGCATTCCGATTGAGCCCCTGGGGCGCGCCCGTTACCAGGAGGCCCCTCTATGGGAATGGAATATCGGCAGCTCGGTGGCTCTGGCTTCAAGGTCCCGGTGTTGACGCTCGGGACAGGGACCTTTGGAGGCCAGGGGGACTTCTTCAAGGTGTGGGGCAGCAGCGGGGTCGAGGAGGCCACGCGCCTGGTCGACATCAGCCTGGAGGCCGGGCTGAACATGTTCGACAGCGCGGACAACTACTCGGGCGGCCTGGCGGAGGAGATTCTCGGCAAGGCCATCTCCGGTCGCCGGGAGAAGGTCATCCTCTCCACGAAGGGCACCTTCCGCTCGGGTGAGGGGCCGAACGACGTGGGCTCCTCGCGCTTCCACATCACCCGCGCGGTGGAGGCCAGCCTGAAGCGGCTGGGCACCGACTACATCGACCTCTACCAACTGCACGCCTTCGACGCGCTCACGCCCGTCGAGGAGGTGCTGCGGGCGCTCGACGACCTCGTGCGCGCCGGGAAGATTCGCTACATCGGCGCGTCGAACTTCTCCGGCTGGCACCTGATGAAGTCGCTCGCCACCTCGGAGAAATACGGCCTCGCGCGGCACGTGGCGCATCAGGCCTACTATTCGCTGGTGAGCCGGGAGTTCGAATGGGAGCTGATGCCCCTCGCCCTGGACCAGAAGGTGGGCACCGTCGTGTGGAGCCCGCTCGGCTGGGCGCGGCTGACGGGGAAGATTCGCCGGGGACAGCCCCGGCCCGAGGGCTCCCGCATGCAGTCCTCGCTCAACGCCCAGGGGGCGCCGCCTCTCTCCGAGGAGTACCTCTTCCGTGTGGTGGACGCGCTCGATGCCGTCGCAGCGGAGACGGGGAAGACGGTGCCCCAGGTCGCCATCAACTGGCTGCTCCAGCGCCCCTCCGTGTCCACCATCGTCATCGGCGCGCGCAACGAGGAGCAGCTCAGGCAGAACCTGGGCGCGGTGGGGTGGAACCTCACCCCGGACCAGGTGGCCCGGCTCGACGCGGCCAGCGCGGTGACGCCCACCTACCCGTACTGGCACCAGCGCGGCTTCGCCGAGCGCAACCCGTTCCCGACGAAGGTGGACTGAACGAGGCTTGGGGCGGCGTCTTCCATGTGGAAGACGCCTGCCTCGCGAGGACGCTCGCCTCCCTTCATGGGGTCTGCTACGCACGGCGCCAATCCGGCACGTGGAGAGCCCAGGGGGTGGGCCCAGGGGTGCCTGGGGGAGTTCACGGCATGGCGCGTTCCACGGTGGAGCCGGGGCACGGTGACGAGCTGCCCGCCAGCATGGGCACGCGGCCCTTCTGGGAGGCGGTGGCGCAGGGGACGGTGGACGTGGCCGTCCGCATCTACGAGGCCCTGGCGGCGTCGCAGCGGGACGTCGTGCTGGAGGAGTCCTCGCGCGCGTCCGCGTCCGCTCGCGTCACCCTGGTGTCGGTGCTGCGGCGGGCGCGTGACTTCGCTGGCGCCGCGCGGGTGCTGGAGGTGGATGGCGCCGCGGCCGAAGTCGCACAGCTCCACGAGCAGGCGGGCGCGCTGCTCCCGGCCGCGGAGGCGTGGCTGCGCGCGGGTGAACCGGCCCGGGCGGCGGCGGCCTTCGAGCGCGGCGGCGCGCTGGAGCGGGCGCTGTCGCTGTACGAGTCGCTGCAGGCGCGCGAGGCCATGGCCCGCTGTCTCACCCGGCTGCGCCGTCCCATGGAGGCCGCCGCGGTGTACCGCGAGCTGGGCAACCCGCACGCGGAGCTGGAGTCCCTGCGTGCCGTGTCTCCGGACATCGCGGTGGCGCGGCGTGAGGCGGTGCTGCGGATGAGCGCGCTGCTGGACGCGCAGGGGGAGTCGTGGCGGGCGCTGGTGCTGCTGGCGGATGCGCTCCAGGAGCCGGAGCTTCGGGGGGACATCGCGCTCCAGGCGGAGCACACGCGCCTGCTGCGTCACCTGAACCTGAATGGCGGTCCGTCGGTGGAGCCCGCCCGCGCGCCGCCACCGCCGCCGCCGGACGGCTACGAATACCTCAAGGCCATTCCCCTCTTCGGCGAATTGTCCCTGGTGGACATGAAGGACCTCTACCAACTGGCGCGGCCGGTGCAGTTCGCGCAGGGGGCCACGGTGCTGGAGAAGGGCGCGCCCGGCTCGGGGCTGCTGGTGCTGTTGGAGGGGACGGTGGACGTGCTCGCCGGTCCGGGGCCCGGCGCCCGGTTGCTCAACACGCTGGGGCCTGGAGCCTTCATCGGCGAAGTCTCCCTCATCCTGGACGGAGACACGTCCGCGCAGGTGTGCGCGCGCACGGACGTGCGGGCCCTGCGGGTGACGCGCGTGGACTTCCAGCACTACCTGGACACGCACGAGGCAGCCGCGCTGCGCATCCTCCGCCTCTTCACGGAAAAGCTCGCGGAGCGCGTGCGCGCGCTCAGCGCGTAGCAGGGGAGACGGCCATGGCGCACGTGCACGGCGCGGACAGGCAGCGGGCCGTCCAGCTCGCCAGCGAGGGCCGGTTGGAGGAGGCCCTGGCGGAATACCAGGGCGTGGTGAAGGACGCCCCGGACGACGCGGAGGTGCGTCAGAAGGTGGCGGAGCTGCTGGAGTGGCTCGGCCGTCCCGCGGACGCTGTCGCCGCGTACCAGGAGGCCGCGCTGGCTTGGACGAAGGCGGGCCAGCCCCTGCGCGCGGTGGCCGCGTGTGTGGCCTTGCCTCGACTGGGCGCGTCCCAGGCCGCGCTCGTGCGCACCGCGCGCGTGCTGGCGGAGCGCTTCGCCCTGCCGCCGAGCGCGGCGGTGCCCGTGGAGGCCACCCGGGCGCATGTCGCGGAGGAGGGCGCCACCGGGCTGCCCATCCTCTCGCAGGTGAGCCGGGAGACCTTCGTCGCGCTGCTCGAGGTGCTCCAGGTGCGCGCCTTCTTTCCGGGGCACACGGTGGTGGAGGAGGGGATGCCGGGCGCCTCCATGTTCGCCCTGGTAGAGGGCCGCGCGGATGTGGTGCGCGCGCTGGAGGACGGCCAACGGCGGAGCGTGGGCACCGTGACGCCCGGGGACTTCTTCGGAGAGCTGGCGCTCATCTCCGAGGGGCCCAGGCTCGCCACCGTGGTGGCCACCGAGCGCGCGGTGCTGCTGGAACTCACGCGTCAGCACATGGAGGCGGTGGCGGCGCGGCACCCGGACGTGACGGCGGTGGTGGACGCCTTCTACCGGCGGCGGATGGTGGAGAACCTGCTGCGCAGCAACCCGCTCTTCAATCAGCTATCGCCCGCGCAGAAGGCCGCGGTGTCGCGCGACTTCGAGCTGCGCTCCGTTGCCGCGGGCGAGGCGCTGATGACGCAGGGACAGCCGGGAGACGCCTTCTACGTGCTGCTGCGTGGGCGCTGCACGCCGTGGCTGGAGCAACCGCATGGACGGCGCGTGGCGCTGTCCGCGCTGCGCGAGGGCGACGTCTTCGGTGAAATCTCCCTGCTGCTGGACAAGCCGGTGTCCGCCACGGTGCGCGCGGACGTGGCGGGTGTGGTCCTGCGGCTGGAGCGCGACGCCTTCCAGAAGCACCTGCTCAGTCAGCCAGGTCTCAAGGGCCAGTTGATGCGCATGGGCACGGAGCGGCTCCAGCGCACGGCGCAGGCGCTGGCCTCCGGGCGGGTGTTGCACGACGGAGACCTGCGCGTCTGATGCGAAGGGCTGGCGCTGGAAACACAACGCCCGGGCCTCCGTGAGGAGACCCGGGCGCGGTGAGGTCCGGACGGTGCCGGAAGACTACATGGAGTAGCCGAGCGTCAGGCCGAACACCTGGGCCGTGCCGTTGTAGGTACCCGTCATGCCCGGCGCGGTGCTGTTCTTGTCGGACAGGGTGACGAACTGGTAGGCCGCGTCGACGCGCACGGCGCCGAAGCTGTAGCCCACGCCCGCCGACACGCCGAAGCGGTCCGCGTCCGGCAGGTCCGGCGTCAGCGTGTCATCCGGGCTGGGCGCCGGGTCCAGCAGCACGCCGGCGCGCACCTGCAGCGCGTCGGTGATGCCGTACTCACCGCCCAGGTGGAAGTTCCACGTCGAGCGCCAGTTCTTCGGCAGCGGGTTGTTGATGGCCGGGTTGTCCGGGAACTCGATGGCGAGCTCCGGGAAGCTGGACCAGCCCACCCAGTTGGCGTCGAACGCAATCGTCAGGCGGTCCAGCGGCGTGACGGCGATGCCCGCCACCACCGACTGCGGCAGCTTGACGTCACCCTCCACGCGGGTGTCCGGCAGGCGGCCCTGGAAGGCCGGCGGCACGTTCTGGAAGTCCGCGTCGCCCTTGAACGTCATGCTGATGGGGCTGCGGTACTGCACGCCCAACGTGACGAGCTTCGGGACCACCACGGCCTGGACGCCGGCGTTGAAGCCAAAGCCCCAGCCCGCGCCGCCCAGGTGCACCTGGCCCTCGCTGGTGACGAAGCCCAGGGCGCGCTTCAGCTCCAGCGTGCCGCGGGTGATGTTCAGGCCCGCGCCCACGCGGAAGCGGTCGTGCAGCTGGTACGCCACCGTGGGGTTGATGTTGTAGATGGACAGCGCGGACTCCTGGGCGCGGAAGCGGCCCACGAACCCGTCTTTCCACCGGCTGCTCGCGCCGAACGGCGTGTAGAAGCCCACGCCGGCCGCCAGCGAGTCCGTGATTTTGTACACGGCGAACACGTGCGGCGGCGGGGACAGCGTCGTCTTCTGCCCCTGCACCAGGCCATCCGTGGGGGTGAACTGCAGGCTGGGGAGGATGCCGGTGACGCCCGCGGTGACGTCCAGCTTCTCCACGCCCAGGATGTTGGCCGCGTTGGAGTAGATGGCGGACGAGTCATCCAGCCACGCCGCCGCCGCGTTGGCCATGCCCGAGGAGCGTGCGCTCTGGGTGTTGACCTGGAAGCCCGCGGCCTGGGTCGTCCCGGCGGCGAGCAACGTGATGAGGGAGAGTGTCTTCTTCATGTTGGTTCGTTCTCTCTCTGGAGGCCGTTACGGGGTGGGCGACGCGACGCCCGTGTTCAGGAACTGGATGACCTGGTTCTGCGCGGTGTTGCGCACGGACCGGAGGAACTGGCTGGCCGCCGAGCTGGGGTCCAGCGACGGGTCCACGATGCCGAAGAACGCGTGACGCACGTCCGTCGGCAGGCCCATCCCGTCCTTCGCCAGGTACGTCTGCACCGTGGGGGGCTCGGAGACGCCGACCAGCGGGCGGTTGGCCGCGCTGATGAGGCCTTCGGTCACCGCGTTGGGGATGACCATGTCACCCGCGATGTACTGGATGAACGCATTGCGGTTTTCGGGGAGCGACGGCTTGGAATCGTCCTTGGGCCAGTGCTCCAGGTACTTGCCGTAGTTGCGGGGCGAGGCCGGGTCCAGGATGGTGCGCGCCAGGGTGATGAACTCATAGAACTCCGGCGTGCCCGGGGCGCGGCCGATGCCTTCCAGGGTTTGGAAGAAGCCTGAGCGGTACCGCACGAACGCCGGGTCCGTGGCCGTCAGGAGGATGTCCACCAGGTCACCGCCCACCGTGTTGAGCGCCGTGCGGCCCACGACAGGGGACACGGAGGCGGACAGGACGCCCTGGATGCCGCCCAGGCTCTGGCCCACGTAGCTGAACTGGCTGGTGTTCAGCGTACCGGCGCCCGCGGCAACCAGGCGGCCGTTGAGGGTGTCGGTGTCCAGCGCGCGCACCAGCTGGGCAAAGTCCACCACGTGGTGGCGGAAGTTGTCGCGGGTGGCGAACAGGTTGACCAGGTTCAGGAAGCCCGCGCCGGAGACGTACGGCGGCTGATTGGTACCCGGGCGGGCGAAGTCGCCGCCCTCGCAGGTGCCGGTGGGGCTATTCGGCGCGGCCACGCAGCGGCCCAGGCCCTGGCTGGAGCAGAACAGGTCACCGTGCGGCGACGCGGTCGGCCCCACGTTGCAGGCCGGCTGGTTGTTCGACACGCAGCGGCCGAAGGTGAGGCTGCCCGCCGTCACGTCGCAGGTGTCGCCGTCGTCACAGGCCGCGTCCGGCGTGGTGATGGTGAGCTCGGGGACGCCATCACGGTTCGCGTCGATGATGACCGGGGCGTTCTCGCTGATGCCGGCGCAGCTGGCGCGCTCACCGTGGAACACGGTGTCGATGGCCGCCACGGCGTAGCCCGCCGCGTTGAAGTTGTTGGCCACCGTCATGATGTTGGTGCGGTTGCCCGTCAGCCCATGGCCGTAGATGACCACCGGGTAGCCGTCCGCGGGCACCGTGCCCGCGGGCGTGAAGAGCATGAACGGGACGCGGTCGATGCGCGCCGTGGCGCGGTTGAGCGTGCCCTGTGCGTCATCCAGGAGGAAGGGAGAGTGGTACGCGCCGATGAAGACACGGCCCACCGCGTTGTTCTCCAGCGTCAGGGCGTCCATCGTGCCCTTGATGGTGGCCGTCTGGTCCACCAGGTAGACGGGGTCGGCGGGCACCGGCGTGGGGGCCACGTTCAGCCGCTCGAGGATGGAGCGGGTGCTCTGGGTGGTGAAGGCCCACGCCAGGTTGATGTCCTTGCGCGGAATGCCCGCGGCCTCCAGGCTGTCGAACAGCGGCTTCATGCCCTCACGCACCGGCTCCAGGTCCTGGGCGAGCGTGTCAGGAACGGCGGCCACCTGGCTCTTGCCGTTGGCGTCCACCAGCGGGTTGGCCATGCGCATCAGCGCCTGCGCGGCGGTGGGCGCCACGGTGCGGCCCATCGTGTCCTTCATGCCGCGCAGCATCACCACGCCATACCGGGTGGCCTCGTCCAGCGGCACCTCCGGGACAATCTGGAGCTGCTGCGGCGAGTTCGGCGTCGGCGTCAGGCCCTCCACGACGGGCTCGCAGTTGAAGCACACCTTCACCTGGGGGTTGGTGCCCGAGGTGGGGTTGGTCAGCTTGACGAAGCGCAGCGTGGTCTTCGGCTCCGTCTCGTCGTCCGGCGTGAAGCCGATCTTCAGGCGCACGGTGTTCGCGTCCAGCAGGGAGCCCGTGTCGATGGCGCCGCGTTTCGCGCCGTTCTCCGACACGATGGGCGCGGTGGTGGACCAGCCGTCCAGGGTGTTGAGACCCAGGATGAGGTTCTGCGCAGGGCCGGCCTCGGGGGGCACCGGCAGGGCCAGCTGCCCGGTTGCGGGGTTGCGCAGCAGGTCATTGGGGAAGGGGACGACGCCGTTGCCCGGATCGAAGGTGGCCTCCGGGTGGTCCATGATGGAGAAGGTCCACAGGAGGACGATGTCCTCGCGCTTCACGCTGAACTGCTCGGACACCTCCTTCAGGATGGGCGCGTAGCCGCGGCGCAGCTGCTCCAGCCGCAGGGCGCTGGCCGTCTGGTCCGCCAGGCGGGCGGCGGGCTCCGTCTCCGTGGAGGGGATGAGCTCGGTGGCCGTCTGGCAGTTGGGCGCATCCAGGTCGTCGCAGGTGACCAGCGGCTCGGTGGAGCTGGCGAAGGCCCACGTGGCGGACGGGATGACCGGCTTGCCATCCGTCGTCTTCACGCCGTTCTCACCGCCGATGATGGCCACGGCGTAGCGGCCACCCTTGGGCCAGCCTCCGGGCAGCGGGGGGATGATGGTGACGAGGTTGGTTTCCTCGTTGTACCCGATGTAGCTGGGCGTCGCCGGCTTCGCCAGCGGCGTACCCGCGTACACGTCGATGACCTTCACCGTGTTCGCGTTGACCGTTCCCGCCTCCAGGCCCCGGATGCGGGTGGTCGCGGTGACCGTGGTCGGGAAGCCGTTGAGCGTGTTCACGTAGTCGCGCGTGAACTCCTGCTCCGCGGGAGAGGCCTGAGGGTTGATGGGCGCGTTGACCAGACCGTTGACGATGGCCAGGTCGTTGGGAGACGGGACGACGGGCGGAGACCCGGTCGGATCGAACTCCGCGACGACGGAGTCTTCGGGGCTCCGCGGCGGATCCTGGGCGATATCGGGAGTACAGGCCGAGGCGCCCAGGGCAAAGGCCCCGAGGAACAACACCTTTCTCATGGGTACAACCCCCTCCAAGTCCTGGGTTGGGATGACTGGACTGGAAACGTCCGTGGCGTACCACGTCCATGGGTTGGCAGGAAGACAAGGGACTTGACGCGTCGTGTCACTTGTGATGGCGCGTGCGAGGTTGTGAGACGGGCGGTCGTTGACACGCTGCGCAGTGGGCCCCGGGCGGTTACGCTGCCGCGCATGAACCGACTATTGGGTGTGCTGGTGGTGGCCGTTGCCGTGGTGGCGCATGCGGAGGAGGCGGGGGGCCTGAAGTGGACGGCGCCCGCGGACTGGGCGGTGCAGGGGGCTCGGCCGATGCGCGCGGCGACGTACAAGATTCCCGCGGCGAAGGGCGACACGGAGGGCGCGGAGCTGGCCGTCTTCTACTTCGGCCAGGGCCAGGGCGGCGCGGTGGACGCCAACGTGAAGCGCTGGGTGGGCCAGTTCCAGACGGCGGACGGCAAGCCCATTCCCCAGGAGAAGTCGAAGACGAAGGCGGAGAAGGTCAACGGCATGCCGTTGACGACGGTGGACGTGAAGGGCACGTACACGGGCGGCGGGCCGATGATGGGCCCCTCGACGCCCAAGCCCGGCTTCCGGCTGCTGGGCGCCATCGTCGAGGGCGCCCAGGGCGCCGTCTTCTTCAAGCTGACGGGCCCGGAGAAGACGGTGGCCGCTTCGGAGAAGGCCTTCCGCAAGCTGCTGGAGTCGGTGGAGAAGCAGTAGCGGAAAGGCGAGGCCTGCGGCGCGCGGCTACTTCGCCCCGCGCGCGGGCTTCGCCTGGGCCTTGGCCGCGGTGCCACCTGCGACCGCGCGCTGGACGGCGGCGGCCGGCGTGCGCTTGGAGGGCAGGTCCGGCATGAGGAGCACCTCGATGCGCCGGTTGCGCGCGCGGCCCTGCGGGGTCGCGTTGGTGGACACCGGCCGCATCTGCCCGTAGCCCGCCGCCACCAGCCGACGCGCGGGCACGCCGCCAGTGTCCTGGAGGAAGCGCACCACGTTCACCGCGCGCGCCACGGACAGCTCCCAGTTGGACGGGAAGGTGCTCTGCAGCTTCTGCGACGGGGGCGAGTCATCCGTGTGGCCCGACACCTGGATGGACTTGTCCTCCACCTTGGCCAGCACGCTGCCCAGCCGCGTCAGCACCTCCTGGCCGCGCGCGCTGATGCTCGCGTCGCCGGAGTCGAACAGCACCTTGTCCACCAGGTCCACCTGGATGCGGCCCTCGGCCTGGGACAGGCGGATGGCGCCATCGGCGATCTCCGCCTTCATCTTGTCCTGC
Source organism: Myxococcus virescens (assembly GCF_900101905.1). Taxonomy (NCBI): domain Bacteria; kingdom Pseudomonadati; phylum Myxococcota; class Myxococcia; order Myxococcales; family Myxococcaceae; genus Myxococcus; species Myxococcus virescens. The sequence continues at coordinate 34,347 of NZ_FNAJ01000026.1, forward strand.
AGGTCGTCGTAGGTGGCCTTCAGCTTCGCCAGCTCCGCCTCCTGCTCCTGCACCGTCTGGCTGAGCTGTTCCTTCTCCGAGCTGAGCTGCTCTTTCTCCGTGGCGAGCTGGGTGCGCTCGGCTTCCAGCGCCGCCAACTTCTGCTCCAGCTGCAGCCGCGCGGCCTCCGCGTCACGCGCCCGCGTGGCGGCCTCCACCGCGGACTGGCGGGACTGCTCCGCCAATGCCTCGGCCTGGCTCGTTCCGCGGTGCGCCAGATACATCACGCCGCCCGACATCAGCACCACCAACGCCGTCACCAGCCAGGGCACCCAGGGTCGTCCGTGCTGTGCCTGGCCGTGTTGCGTGGACTCCGTCATGTCGCGACCTCCCGAGTGGCTGAACGGAGGGCACCGTAGCCAGACGCCCAGGGTGTGCCTCAAGGCGCCCCAGTGTGCGCAGGTGTCTGGCGGTGCAAGGTTGCAGCGGTGTCAGAAGGGCGCGCTCCGCTTCGCACGCCGCGTCCGGAGGACACGGCCTGGGAGCGGAAGTCCGCGCCGGAGCTGGTGCACCTGGCGGCGAGGATGGCCACGTTGAGCGCGGGGAGGCATCCGCCATGGCGCTCCAGGGCGACCCCGGTTCCGTCCCGGAGCCCTTCTGCGGCTTCGAAATTCCTGCGGGAGCCCCACGACAGGGCACGGCGTTTCGGATGACGGATAGGGGACGGAGCGCCTGGCTGGATGCTCATCCAGCGAACACCCGTCCGGAGTGACTGGCGTCTGGCTGACGGCTGGGACCCAGGGGTGGGCTGCAATCCCACGCGGACGCCACAGCCTTTGAGAGGAGGCCCCCGGGCCTGCGGCGTTCATTCATGGGGGCGGAGGAGGCTGGCATGAAGGCAGTGGCGATCATCCTCGCTGCGGGTGAGGCCCGGCGGATGGGCCACCCCAAGGCGCTTATCGAGCACGAGGGAGGCAAGAGCTTCCTCCAGTCCCTGGCATCCACCTTTGGCAAGGCGGGTTCCATGGTGCTTGGCGTGGTGGGGAAGGACTCCGAGGCGGTGCGCGAGCAGCATCCGGGGATGGAGCTGGTGGAAGCGGAGCGGTGGCAGGAAGGGCCCCTCCTGTCGATAAAGGCGGGGCTGGACGCCGCGCTGGAGGCGGGCGCGGACGTGGTGTTGCTGCATCCGGTGGACATGCCGGCGCTGCGCGCGTCCACGCTCAAGTCGCTCCTGAAGATGGCGGGGGACGCGGATGAGCTGCTGCGCCCGGAGTTCGAGGGCGCGCCCGGCTGGCCACTGGTGCTCTCACGGAGTGGGGCGGAGCGGCTGCGCGCCGCGGAGGGCCAGCAGCTGGAGCCCGCGCTGGCGACGATGAAGGTGCGCCGCGTGCCGGTGAAGGACCCGGGCGTGGTGGTGAACATCAACACGCCGGAGACGTACGAGCGCCTGTTCGGCACGCAGCCGCGGCTGGCGCCTCCGCCCAAGCGGCGCGGCGCCAAGCGTGGCACCGCGCCTGCGACGTCCAACGTGGCGGAGCTGGGCGGTGGTTCGGCGCCCATGGCCGCGGCGTCCGAGGAGTAGCGCGCGACGGGCGGCTGGCTGGGGCCCGTGAGAGAGGGGGCTCCGGCCAGCACCACCCGAGGCGTCAGAACGTGAGGCCCAGCCCCAGGTACGGGCCGGTGAGCCGTTCGATTTGCTTCTCCCCGGTCGTGTGCCCGGCGTCGTTGAGGTAGAGGGCCCGCCAGCCGCCGCGCAGGTGGAGCGAACCCACGTGCACGGCCAGGCCGGCCTGGGCATCCACCTGACGGTGCGGGAAGGGCACCGCCTGGATGCGGGCCTCGAGGTCCACCGGCGAGGAGCCGATGCAGGCCTCCACGGACGCGGCGAAGCTGGGGCCCACGAAGAGGATGTCCGGCGCATGCGCGCTGGCGACGCCGCCCTCCAGTCGCAGCCGGCCCCGCTCCCCCGCCCACAGCGCCGCGGAGGCGTGCGCGCTCAGCAGGGTGATGCGGTCGGTGGCATCCGAGCCATCCATCGCGGGCAGCGACATGCCGGTGATGCGCGCGTCCAGGCCCAGATGGCGGCCATCCATGGCCATGAAGAGCCCCATGGCCCCGGCGTCGCCCAGCAAGTCTCCCTGCACGCCCATGCGCACCAGCAGCGGCACCGTGTCCTCGGGCTCGCGCACCACCCGCTGGGCGGGCCGCGCGGCGGCAAAGCCCGGGTGGGTTGCGCCGATGACGGCCCCCGCGACGATGGCGGCCGGTGGTGGCCGGCGCACGCGCATGGCGCGCCGCCGGGGCGCGTCGTCACCCCGGGGCGTGCGCTCGCGGCCAACGGCGGAGGCCGGGTGCGTGCGGCGGTTGCCATGCGAGCCCTCGTGGGGCTGGCCAATGGCGGACGCGGGATGGGCTCGGGCGCCGCGTGACTCCTGGGATGAAGAGGCCTGGCGGGACGTGCTCCGTGACGAGGACGAAGACGAGGCGGTGTCTCGCTTGCCGAAGCGCGCCTGCGCGGGGAAGGTGCCCAGCAGGGCACAGACCGCGAGCGCGGCGCACAGCACGGCCTTGGATGCGGGCAAGGTCCACTCCTCGTGGGGATTTCGGGGGCGGGCGGATTCAACCGACTTCCCTCCCCAGGGACCATGGGCCTCCAGGCGCGAGGAGTCGTCCACCAGCGTGTGCTGTGTGGCGCCCGACACCGCGCTGGTTCGTCGTCGCTGCGAATGCCACCCGGTGGAAGCTCGCGCCGCGCGCCTGTGCAGGGGGCTGTTTGGCTCGCGGGCCCGGAGGGGCCGCGGCGGCCTTTGGCGTGCTGTAATATCTGCATGCGCGGGCCCGGCAGATGCTCATGCTTTGACAGTGAGCGGAATGCGGCGAAGTCGCTCGTGCCTGGGCGCGAAGGAGGGACTAGGGTGCCGGGTGTGACTCATCCCGTGGTGCAGCCGCAGGTCCTGATTGTGGAGGATGACCCGGACGTTCGGGGGGCCATGGCGGAAGCGCTGCATGACGAGGGCTTCGAGGTGTCCATGGCCATCAACGCCGTGGAGGCGCTTCGCGTGCTCGCGGCGCTGGAGTCCGCCTGTCTGGTGCTGCTCGACTGGGAGATTCCGCGCGTGGACGGGCGAGGTCTGCTCGAGCGGCTGCGGTCCGATGAGCGCTTCGCCGGGACGCGGGTGGTGGTGATGACGGCGGAGGCCGGGCCGTTGCCGTCTGGCGCGGTGGGGGTGTTGCGCAAGCCCGTGAGACTGGAGATGCTGCTGGAGGCGACGCGGCGGCACTGCCCGGTGGCCAGCGGCGCGGTGAAGACGCCCGCGTGAGCGCGGGCTGCGCGCGGACGCGGGCGTGAGGACTTCCGCGGACGTCAGTAGGTGAGGCCCAGGCCCAGGAAGGGGCCGTGGAAGGTGTCGACGTGGGAGACGCCATCCACGTAGCCGGCGTCGTCCAGCACCATGCCGCGGTAGCCGCCGCGCAGCACCACCGCGCCCAGCTTCAACGCCAGTGCGGCGTTCGCGTCCACCTGCCGGTAGGGGAAGGGCGTCACCTGCAGGCGCGCCTCCAGGTCCAGGGGGCCGGCGATGCAGGCCTCCAGGGAGGCGCCGAAGCTGGGGCCGACGAAGGTGATGTCCGGCGCGTGGGCCGTGCTGACACCGGCCTCCGCGCGCAGGCGGGCACGCTCGTGGGAGATGAGCGCCCAGGTGAGGTGCGACTGCGTCAGGGTGATGGAATCCGAACCGCTCGTCCCGTCATCCGTAGGCAGGCCCAGGCCCGTCAGCCGCAGGTCCACGCCGAAGCGCCGGCCTTCCAGCCCGAGGAACAGGTCGGCGCCGCCGCCCCCTTCGTTGAGCGGCCCTCCCTGGATGCCCACGCGGAAGGACAGCGCCGCCGCGTGGCGCTCTCCGCGCAGCTCCGGCGACACGCCCATCCGGTGGTTGCCGGTGATGAAGAGGTAGGAGAGCCAGCTCACCGTCGCCGTGCTCGAGCCGCCACTCACGTGCCGCCGGTTGCTCGAGGAGCGCCGCCGGGAGGAGCGGCGGGGCGCGTCGTCGTCATCGTCGTCGTCCGAGCCGATGGCGGAGGCCCCGTGCTCCTTGTCATCCCTGTCCCGGTTCGAGTCGCTCTGGGACGGCCGCGAGCGCTTGCCGAAGCGGGCCTCCGCCGCCGTGGGACCCAGGCCCAGCGCGAGCGCGAGAAGGGCACACAGCAGGGTCCGGATTGGGAACACGGGTCAGCTCCTGACGATGGGCCGGGGATGCGGCCGCCGGAGACCTGGACGCCTGGCGGCCTGCTTTATTCAATTCGCCTCACTGTTGCGGTGGTGCCGGGCAGTACTTGGGGTTGTTCAGGCACGCGTCCGTCTGGAGGCACTGGCCCGGGGACTTCTTGAGCTTGCACGTGTCCGAGCACTTGGGAGGGAGCTCGGAGTAGTCACACGTCACCCCGCAGGTGGTCTGCTCCTTGGGGGAAGTCGCTTCGCAGGGCGAGCGCAGGTACACGGTGATGGGCTCGGGGTGCTGGACGCCGGCCTCGTCCATGCAACCCTCGAAGTCGCCGTCCCCCCACACCGCGGTGCCGTCGTTCACCTTGCAGCGGGCGGGGCGGGGGTTGTAGCTGCCCGGCTCGCATGGGCCCGCCGCGCGGGCCATGCAGCCGGCGATGCGCTCACCGCCGATGTCGGCGTTGGCGCAGATGCGCGAGCGCAGGTGGCTGTCGCCGTCCACCCAGTCCCGGCCGTGGCAGGCGTGGACGTTGTCATGGACCACGCCCTTGAAGCGCAGGTTGACGAGCTTGGGCTGGAGGGTGTCCTGATTGAGGACGACCTCCACCGTCAGGCCGCGCGAGTCGAACATGTTCCCGTAGAAGGCGCCCTCCCGGAACGTGTACGCGCCGAAGGGCCCGGCCGGGTAGGTGCCGGAGGTGGCCACCGGGGCCACCCACGAGCCCGGAATCGCGGCGCGGCTGTAGGGCGCGGACATGACGCTGTATCGGCCGCTCGCGGGGCACTTGAACTCGACGCTGGGCTCGATTCCGCCGCAGGGGTTGCCGAGCGTGTCCGCCAGACGGTCCTCCCAGGCGCAGCCCCGCGGGTCCTCGCACACGCGCAGCACCCGGTCTCCGAAGATGCGGCCCAGCTGGCCCGTGCACGTGGCCGGGTGGGGCGCGCCCGCGGCCACCGTCACCTTGTCGCCCGGGTTGCAGGTGCCCACGTTCTCCCCCAGCCAGCCGCACTCGGCATGGAGCCCCGCCTCACCCGACGCGCAGGGCAGGAACATGGGGCTCCACTCCTGGCGGGCGCCCGAGGGGTTGAAGCGCCGGGGCTCGCTCGGGTCCTCGCCGCGCATGGACACCATCACGCGGCGGCCGAAGGCGTTGTTGCGCGCCAGGAGACAGGCCGTCACGTAGCCCAGGCAGGCCTGGCTCGGCTTGTCCTTCTCCCACTCGGGGCACAGCCCCACCTCGCCCTTGAAGGTGTACGTGTCGCCGGCGCGGCTGGTCCACTCCACGGCGGCGCCGGGCGGCAGCGCGCACTCGGTGAGGTACGCCATCACGTTCCGGGCAGGGGGGTGCTCCAGCGCGTGCTTGAGCCGGCCGTCGAAGACGAACGTCTCCGAGTGCAGCGGCATCTCGGTGAGGGCGTCCAGTGCGGCCCGGTTGCTGGTGAGCGCGTTGAAGGCCAGCTCCTCGGCGCGGAGCGAGTTCAGGATGCGGATGCCGGGCTCCGCCCGGGCCGGGGCTTGGGGAAGCAGCAGCGCGGTCAGGAACAGGAGCGCGGCCCGCAGGGAGCGCGAGGAGGGGCGAAGCGCGAAGGGCGACATGGAGCGTGGACCTCGGAGCGAAAAGGGACTCGGTGGCTCCGGCGGTAGCACGTCGCGGGCCGGACACTCTGGCCCGCGGTTTCGCGGGGTTGGCGGTGGGCCCTGTTGCCTGGGGGGCCACACCCTCTCAGGGGGTGTGGACGTGGGGGCCACGCGCCGTCAGCGCCGGCCCTGCTTCTTGGCCTTGGCCAGGCGCCGGGGTTCGGGCTTGCCCGGCGCGGGCGGCGGCTGGAGCGCCGTGGTGCACGCGGCGGTGGCCGTCACCGCGGCGGCATAGGCGGCGTGGTGCTGCTGCTCCAGCGTGCGCAGCCGGCGCGACATGGCCTCGCGCAGGGCCTGGAGCTCGGCCACGCGGGCCTCGGACTCGGCCGCCTCGCGTGTCAGCGCGTCGTTGCGTTCCACCAGGGCGGAGATGGAGCGCGAACCCGCCCAGGCCCCTGTCGTGGCGAGCAGCACCGCGCTCACCAGCAGGCCCCATGGCAGCCACGCCCGGCGCGGGGGCGCCGACTCGTTTCGCTGCATCGCTTCCATGCCCGTGAGGTTAGCGGCCTGGGCGGGGTAGGCTTCAAGGGGAGGACGTGGGAGCCCGCGGCACCTGGGCCATGGGCAGGCGCAGCATGAAGCGCGCGCCGGGGCCCACGGGAGGCGCTTCCACCGTCAGCTCGCCGCCGTGGGCGCGGGCCAATCTGGCGGACCTGGGCGGACAGGCCACGGGTGTGGCCTGGGCTGTGCGTTGGGCCGTTCCGTGGCGGGATGACAACCCGGGGTGCAGGGGGAACATCCGCGGGGTGATGCTCATGGGGGCGGTGGCTGCCCGTTGATGCGGGCGGGCTTGATTCGAGGCCCGTGGGTGAGGCCTCATCCGGCCCCTTTCTTCATCTTCGGGAGCTGGTGGTCTGATGGCGATTGCGTGCGTGGTGCTGGACTTCGACGGAACCTTCACGGACGTGGCGGCGGAGAGCGCCCCCTTCCTCCGGCATTTCCGGCAGGGCCTGGCGGCGGCGCTTGGCGAGGATTTGGAGGCCGCGTGGGAGGAGGAGGTCGCCGCGTTGCGCGCGGGCGCGGACGCGCTGGGCTGGGATTTGGGCGGCCGGGTGGTGGCGCCCGCCACGGCGGACCCGTACCTGACGGCCACCTGCGCGGCCCACCGTCTCATGCAGCGCTTCGGGCAGGGCCAGGACGAGGCCCGCCGCTCCGACGTGGTGCAGAAGCTCTACCGCGAGGCCTACGCGCACTCGGCCACGGCCTTCAAGCCGGAGGCGAAGGAGGTGCTGGAGGCGCTGGTGGCCACGGGCCTGCCGGTGACGGTGGTGACCAACGCGCACACCGACCTGGTGGAGAAGAAGCTGGACCAGCTGGCGCCCAAGGGGCGCGAGAAGCTGACGGTGTCCGGGGACGCGCGCAAGTTCCTCCTGGACCCGCCGGACGCGGCGGATGCCCGCTTCTCCGCGGTGCCGGAGACGCAGACGCTGGACGGCGTGCTGCGCCGTCCCGTCTACCTGCGCCGGGGCCGGTACTTCGAGGCCCTCAAGCGCGTCTGGGAGTCCACGGGCACCACGCCGGAGCAGACGCTGGTGGCCGGTGACATCTACGAGCTGGACCTGGCGCTGCCCGCCGCGCTGGGCGCGCATGTGCAGCTGGTGGCCCGTGACAACGTGCTGCCCTACGAGCTGAAGGCCATGGAGCTGCTGGGCGCGCGCGGCGGCGTGGACCGCAGCCTGCACGGCGTGCTGCCCCGCCTTCGCTGAAGGCCGGGCCCGCAAGCACGAAGCCCCGCCTCCCGGTGAAGGGAGCGCGGGGCTCGTGGGCTGCCACCGGCGAGGGCGTTAGACCTTGGCGCCCGGCGTCGGCTGGAAGACCTCGTTGAACTCGGTGATGGCCTTGCTCAGCGCCGTCTTGATGTCGGCGGTCAGCTCGCGCTTCGACGCCAGGTCCTTGGCGACGTTCGGGTGCTTGCCGTCGGCGAACTCCAGGAACTCACGCATCCAGCGCACCACGTCGGCCACCGGGATGTCGCGAATCCAGCCGCGCTTCTTGGGGTCGTCGCGGTTGGTGGCGGCGTAGATCTGCATGACCTGCTTCTCGACGGGCATGGGCTCGTACTGGCCCTGCTTGAGCAGCTCCACCATGCGGGCGCCGCGCGCCAGCGTCTCCTGGGTGGCCTTGTCGAGGTCGGAGCCGAACTGGGCGAAGGCGGCCAGCTCGCGGTACTGCGCGAGCTCCAGCTTCATGGTGCCGGCGACCTGCTTCATGGCCTTGATCTGCGCGGCCGAACCGACGCGGGACACGGAGAGGCCCACGTTGATGGCCGGGCGGACGCCGGCGAAGAAGAGGTCCGTCTCGAGGAAGATCTGCCCGTCGGTGATGGAGATGACGTTCGTCGGGATGTACGCCGACACGTCACCGGCCTGCGTCTCGATGATGGGGAGCGCGGTGAGCGAACCGGCGCCCTCCTCGTCGGACAGCTTGGCGGCGCGCTCCAGCAGGCGGCTGTGCACGTAGAACACGTCGCCGGGGTAGGCCTCGCGACCCGGCGGGCGGCGGAGCAGCAGCGACAGCTGGCGGTACGCCACGGCCTGCTTGGACAGGTCGTCGTACACGATGAGCGCGTGCATCTTGTTGTCGCGGAAGTACTCGCCCATGGCCACGCCGGCGTACGGCGCGAAGAACTGCATGGGGGCCGGGTCGGAGGCGTTGGACGCCACCACCGTGGTGTACTCCATGGCGCCGTAGCGGTTCAGCTTCTCCACCACCTGGGCCACCGTCGACTGCTTCTGGCCGATGGCCACGTAGATGCAGTAAACGTTCAGGCCCTTCTGGTTGATGATGGTGTCGATGGCGACGGCCGTCTTGCCCGTCTGGCGGTCACCGATGATGAGCTCGCGCTGACCACGACCCACCGGCACCAGCGCGTCCAGCGCCTTGATGCCCGTCTGCAGGGGCTCGTGCACGCTCTTGCGGGACACGATGCCGGGCGCCTTCACTTCCAGGCGGCGCGTCTCGGTGGCGGCGATGGGGCCCTTGCCGTCCAGCGGCTTGCCGAGCGGGTCCACCACGCGGCCGAGCAGCCCCTTGCCCACCGGCACGGAGGCAATCTGCTGGGTGCGCTTGACCGTGTCACCCTCGCGGATGGCCTGGAAGTCACCCATGATGGCGACGCCGACGTTGTCCTCTTCCAGGTTGAGGACGAGGCCCTGCACGCCGTTGGCGAACTCCACGAGCTCACCGGCGAGCGCGCCCTCGAGGCCGTAGATGCGCGCGATACCGTCACCGACGGACAGCACGGTACCCGTCTCCGCGACGGTGACCTTCTTCCCGTAGTCCTTGATCTGCTCCCGGATGATTCTGCTGATCTCGTCGGCGCGGATTTCCATGAGCGTATGCGTCCTTGCGCAGGGGCGGCCGACGTGGAGCAGGCCGCCGAAACCTTGAAGTCGGGGCCCCTTACCACGCACACCCACCCGCTGCAATGCGGTCCGCGCCACCCGCCACGGGGTGGGAGAGGACGCCCGTTCAGGGGTGGGACAGGCGGCTGCGCAAAGGCGCTCCAGGCGTGGGCCAGAATCGCGCCCGGCTACTCTGGCGCATCAGCCGCCGTTGAGGCGGCGCCAGGCACGGAGGCCTTCAGTGCCCCGGCCCCTCGCGGGGCAGCCAGGCGGTGAAGCTCATGCCGCCCTCGGAGCAGGACTCCACCGCCAGCTTTCCGCCGTGGGCCACGGCGATCTGCCTGGCGATGTAGAGCCCCAGACCCAGGCCCTCTGGCGTGGCGCCGCGCTCCCTGCGGAAGGGCTCGAAGAGGGAGGAGCGCTCCTCCGCCGCCACCGTGAGTCCGGGGCTCCTCACACATAACGTGACGCCGCCCACCGCGCCCACCGCGCGCAGGGTGACTGGCGAATCCTCGGCCCCTTGATGGAGCACGCTGCTCAGGAGGTTGTCGGCCAGCTGTGCCAGCCGGTGGGTGTCCCAGTGGCCGCGCAGGTCGCCTTCCGCCTCCAGGTGGAGGGTTCGCTCGGGATGCTCACGGCGGCGCTCCTCCACGACGCGCGCCACCACCGCGTCCAGCACGGCGGGCTCTGGCCGCAGCGCCAGGCCGCCCGCCAGCCGCGTGCGGGTGAAGTCCATCAACTCCTGGAGCATCCGCTCCATGCGCCGGGCGGACCGGGCCACCTGGCTCACCAGGGTGCGCTGCGGCTCCTCCAGTCCGTCCAGCCGCTGCAGGGAGCGCGTGCCCTCCCGCAGCGATTGCAGGGGCGCTCGCAGCTCCGCGTCTACGGCGCCCAGCATCTGGTGCCGGAACTGCTCGGTGTTCGCGGAGAGCTCCTCCGCGGCCTTGCGGCTGCTGATGTCCCAGACGGCGACCAACCGCACCTGCCGGCCTTCCCACGTCACGTAGCGCCCCAGCACCTCCAGGGGCAGCCGCTGACCATCCCGGCGGAGGACGACCACCTCATAGGGAGCCTCCAGCCCGCGGCTGAGCACCAGCCCCACCTGCGAGCGGAACTCCGGGGCGACGTAGTCCGCCAGGTGCCGGCCGATCATCTCTGAGGGTGACGCGTAGCCCAGCAGCTGCGACATCGCGCGGTTGGCGTCCATCACGATGCCGTTGTCATGCAGGAAGTGCCCGTCACAGGCCACGTCCGCCAGGCTGCGCATGTGAGACTCCCGCGCGCGCAGCCGCTGCTCCTCGAGGAAGCGCTCCGTCTCGTCGCGCACCCACAACGCCACCCCCGCCAGCGCGCCGCCCTGCAGCGCCGGGGACAGGCCCACCCGCAGGTGTCGCTCACCCGCGGCGGGGGCCAGCACGCCCCGCACGGGGGCATCCGTGACGTCCTCTCCGGAGAGTGCCCGGGCCAGCAGCGGTGACAGTGCCTGCGCCACCTGCGGCCACAGCTCCGCGAGAGGACGGCCCACGTGCGCGCGCGGCTCCAGGCCGGACAGCGCCGCCAGCGTGGCATTCACCCACACGGGACGCAGCTCCCGGTCCAGCAGGGCCACCCCACAACCCGCCGCACTCAGGAGGGCCCCCAGAAAGGGCCGAGCCTCCTCGGGCGCCGCCAGCGTGGACGGACCTTCGGAATACCGGTGGAGTAGGGACTGCGACATGTTCAGGTCATCCAGGCGGCGCGGGGCTGTCCCGCACCACCTGAGAGTATACCGCTGTCAGGGTCCGCTGGAAATACCGGTTAGCCCTGGACTGCGGGGTGATAAAGACGACCTGGAACGTTGGTTGCCCGGCGAGCGGGCGGGTTTCAGCGCTGCTTCAGTTCGCGGCGCATCTCTTCGAGCTGGGTCCGGATGCTGCCGTCGTAGAGGATGCTGCCCACCTGGGCGGAGACACCACCCAGCAGGCTGGGGTCCACGCGCGTCTCCAGAAGGACGTTGCGCTGGGTCAGCTGCTGCAGGGTCTGCTGGAGCTGGGCCAGGGCGTCGGCCGGAAGCGGCGCGGCGCTGGTGACGTGGCCCCGGACGCGGCCGGCACGGGCGTCCGCCATGTCGCGGAAGAGGCGGGCGATGTCCGCCAGGTAGCCCAGGCGGTTGCGGTCCACCAGCAGGCGGAGGGTGTTGGCCAGCGTGGCCTCCACGCCGCCGGGGATGGCCTGCATCACCGACTCCACCACCCGCAGGCGCTGCTCACGGGTGTAGGCGGGGTTGACGAGCACATCCGTCAGCTCGGCGTTCTTCGCGATGACGTCGGCGAAGGCGCTGAGCTGCTCGGCGACGGCGTCAGTGCGGCCCGCCTCCGAAGCGACATCGAGGAGGGCGCGGGCGTAGCGGCGGGCGATCGACACGTTCACCATGGCGGTCGCGCCCTTAGCACGGGGATTTCCCCCGGGCAACGTCCCTGGCATCGCGAAGCCCTGTCACCGGGGGCACGCTTGCTGGCCCGGGTCGTGGCGTGGGAAAGCGGCGCTTATTGGCACGCCGGCGAGGGAAGGGGGCTTGGCGAGCTGGCGCGAACACCCGTAGGGTGGTGTCCTCTCGGCCCCCCATGCATGACCCCGTCATCGGCATCGACCTGGGTACTACCAACAGCGCCGTGGCGACCGTGGAAGACGGACGCCCGCGCATGATTCCCCCGCGCGCGGGTGGCCGGTTGACGCCGTCCACGCTGGGCGTGAACAAAGCTGGCGAGCGCGTGGTGGGCGCCGCGGCACAAGCACTGGGCGAGGAGCATCCAGACGCCGTGGTGTGGGCCACCAAGCGCTTCCTGGGGCGCCGCTACACGCCGGAGCTGGTGCAGGAGGCGAAGGCGCTGGTGCCGTATCCGCTGGTGGCCGGGCCCTCTGGCGACGTGCGCGTGCGGCTCGCAGGGCGGGTGATGCCCGTCACGCAGGTGTCCGCGATGATTCTGGGCGAGCTGGCCCTGGACGCGCAGGCGCACTTCGGCCGCCCCGTCACCAAGTGTGTCATCACGGTTCCGGCCAACTTCGACGACAACCAGCGGCAGGCCACGCGCGAGGCGGCCAGCATCGCCGGGCTGGACGTGGTGCGGCTGGTGAACGAGCCCACCGCCGCGGCGCTGGCGTATGGCCTGTCACGCGGCTTCGAAGGCAACGCGCTGGTGTTCGACCTGGGCGGTGGCACCTTCGATGTGTCCATCCTCGAGGTGAAGTCCGGTGTCTTCGAGGTGCGCGCCACCGGCGGCGATCCGCGGCTGGGTGGCGAGGACTTCGACCAGCGCATCGTCCAGTGGCTCCTGGCGCAGGTGGACGATGAGCTGCGGCACGTGGTGTCGCAGGACGCGCAGAGCCTGCGCCGGCTGAAGGTGGCCGCCGAGTCCGCCAAGCGCGAGCTCACCGAGAAGGAAGAGGCGTCCATCTACGTCGCCGGGTTGGGCGACCATTCGGCGCCCGGCAAGCGGATGGCGGAGCTGGAGACGGTGCTGACGCGCTCCTTCTTCGAAACGCTGTCCGAGCCGCTGTCGCGCCGCTGCCTCGATGTCTGCGAGTCGGTGATGCGCGAGGCGAAGATGGACCCCCGCGCGGTGGACGTGGTGCTGCTGGTGGGCGGCATGACGCGCGTGCCGCTGGTGCGGCGGTTGGTGGCGGACTTCTTCGGCCGCGCGCCCTCCACGGACGTGCACCCGGAGGAGGCCGTCGCGCTGGGCGCCGCGGTGCAGGCCGACGAGCTCGTCCGTCAGTCCGGTCAGGCGCTGCTGCTGGACGTCGCCGCCCAGAGCCTGGGCGTGGGCGTCATGGGTGGGCGCGTGAAGCGGCTCATCCCGAAGAACACCGGCGTGCCGGTGGTGGCGCGGGACATCTTCTATCCGGGCAGCTCCGGCCAGCAGGAAGCGCGCATCCCCGTGTACCAGGGCGAGAGCGAGTTCCAGGACGAGAACTACAAGCTGGGCGAGGTGGTGCTGAAGCGCCTCCACGTCGCCGCGCGCGGAGAGGTGCCGCTGGAGGTCGTCTTCGAGCTGTCCAGCGAGGCCATCCTGTCCGTCAAGGCCACGGACCTGACCTCCGGCAACATGGAGGCCGTGCGGCTGGAGGCCCGTGCGGGGCTGCCGCAGGGCGAGGCGGAGAAGCTGGGCGCGGAGCAGGCCCACTACGCGCGCTCGCAGGGCGTGGTGGACGCGAAGCGCGCGGAGGAGCTGTTCCGCAAGCTGCTGGAGCGCGGGGAGAAGCTGGCGCGGCTGCTCCAGCGCAGCGCGCAGGAGAACCCCAGCCCGGAGGCGCAGGCCACCCTGGGCACGGTGCAGCGTCTGTTGGATGGTGGCCGCTCTGCCCTCGACAGCGGCAACGCGGCGCAGTGCGCCACCATTGCCAAGCAGCTCACGCGGCTGTTGTCCGGTCGCCAGGAGCCTCGCGCCTGAGCGTCCATCCCCGAACGGTGGCCCCGGGCGCCGGTGGCCTTGGCACCCCTTTCCACCTATCCGTGAACGTATGAGCCCTCCTCCCAACGCGCGTGACACCGTGTTCGTGGTGGATGACTCCCGTACCGCCCGGGAGGTGGTGCGCCTGCACCTGACACGGCTGGGCTGCGAGGCGGTGGCGCTGGAGGGCGGCGAGGCGTGCATGGCCGAGCTGGCCCGGCGCACCCCGGCGCTCATCCTGTTGGACCTGCGCATGGAGCGCATGCAGGGCGACGAGGTGTGCCGGCTGGTGAAGGCACACGCCGCGGGGCGCAACGTGCCCGTCATCATGTTCACCTCCGGCGGCGAGCCCCACGAGGTGATGCACTGCTGGCGCGCGGGCGCCGACGACTTCCTGCCCAAGCCGGTGGCGCTGGGCGCCCTGGAGGCGAAGCTGGCCGCGGTGCGCCAGGCCCGGGAGCGTGTCCGCGAGGGCCTGCCGCGTGGGCGCCGGGTGCTGCTGGTGGAGGGCGGGCGTTTCCTGCACACCTTCCTGGGCGGCTCGTTGGAGCAGGAGGGCCTCCACGTCCTCTACGCGCGGGACATGGGGGACGCGGCGAACCTGGCGGCGGAGCACGGCGCGCAGTTGGATGGCTTCGTGGTGGACGTGTCGCGCACGCCGCGCGAGGCGCTGGCCCTGGCCACGAAGCTCCACGACGCGCACCCGCGCAAGCCGCTGGTGCTGCTGTCGCGCGCGGAGGAGTCGCAGGAGGTGCTCGCCCGGGCGCAGGCGCTGGGGGGCGCGCCGCTCCTGGAGAAGCGTCACATGGGCGCGGACGAGCTGCTCGGCTGCGTCCTGGGGCGACTGCTTCCGGGCCACGCCCCGCTGCGTGCCGCGGAGCGCGTGCCCTTCTTCACGGTGGTGGAGTTCACCACGCCCCACGGGGCGACGCTGTCGGGCTTCAGCCATGACGCGGGGCCGGGCGCGCTCTTCGTGCGCACCCTGACGCCGGCGCGCGAGGGCACCCGGCTGACGCTGAAGGTGTTGCTCGCGGGCCAGCGCGCGCCCTGCACCGCCGAGGCGACGGTGGCGTGGTCCAACCCGCCCCTGCCGCAGGGCGTCTTCCGGTCCTCGGTGGGCATGGGGCTGCGGCTGGAGCACATGGACCCGGTGCTCACCCAGCAGTTCGTCCGCTTCGTGCCCCGGGGCCTCGGTTTTCCGGCTCCAGGTTCGCCGCGCGCCTCAGGTTTCTGAGAGGCGAGGACGCCCGCACCGGGTGGCGGGGCCGGGGTTTCCCAGGGGCCAGTGCCCTGGCACGCCGGTGGCAGATGTCCCGGCCGCCGCTGGCGTGGCACCGGGGAGGCCCGGGGGGCCGTCAGTGGGGCCGAAGTGCAACGGGAGGGTCGAATGCGGCAGTGGAAACGCTGGAGCTGGGCCGGAGTGGTGGCTGTCGTCGCGGTGGGGTGTGACGAGGGCAACAAGCCGTTGTCCCCGGTCGACAACGAGCCCGTGCAGCAGGAGGCCCGGCTGGAGAGCTTCCCTGGCTGTGAGGCCCTGGAGCAGCACATCGAGGACACGGCGACGAAGCAGATGCGCGCGTCGCTGGAGGTCTACAAGCAGTACGCCTACGGCGGTGGCCGTGGGGGCGAGGCGCCGCCCATGACGGGCGCGCCGCAGGAGGACAACTCCGGAGGCGGCGACAGGCCCAACGACTACACGGGCACGAACAACCAGGTCGCCGGCGTGCACGAGGCCGACTTCGTGCAGAACGACGGCACGCGCATCTTCGTGCTGTCGGGCCCCCGGCTCTACATCCACCGTTCGTGGCCCGCGGAGCAGCTCACGCGGACGGCCGCGCTGGAGGTGGAGGGCTGGCCACAGGAGATGTTGCTCGACGCCGAGCGCAACCGGCTGGTCATCACCTCGGCGGTGGCCGAGGACCGGCCCGGGACGGTGGCGGGGGGCCGCGGCACGGACGACATGCCGGTTGTTGACTGCGCCAGCTTTGGTTGTGGCCCTGCGTACAGCAACACCGTGAAGGTGACGGTGGTGGACGTGGCGGACCTGGAGGCGCCTCGGGTGCTGGAGCAGGTCTACCTGCCCGGCGGCTACATCAACGCCCGGCGCGTGGACAGCGCGGTGCGGCTGGTGTTCTCGGACGGGTTCCGCTGGCCGGCGGACGTGCGCTTCTATCCCGAATACTCGCCGGGGTTCTTCGATGACCGCTCCCGGCTGGTCGCGTCCATCGACGCGCTCATCAAGCAGAACGAGCAGCGCATCCGCGCGCAGTCGCTGGAGGATTGGCTACCGAAGGGCCGGCGCGTGACGGCGGACGGCGAGGTGAAGCCGCTCGCGTATGACTGCACGTCGTTCTACCGCGCCAACGGGCCCACCGGGCTGGGCCTGATGTCGGTGCTGTCGCTGAACCTGGACGCGGAGGATGCGTCGCCCAGCCGGACCAGCGTGGTGGGCACGCCCGGCGAGGTGTACGCGTCCCATGAGGCGCTCTACGTGGCGTCTCGCCACTGGTGGTGGTGGCCGGAGCCCGGCCAGACGCCGCACACGTACCTCCACAAGTTCGACATCCGCGACCCGGACCAGGCCACCTACGTGGGCAGCGGCACGGTGGAGGGATACATCGTCAACCAGTTCGCCATGGACGAGCGCGAGGGCGTGCTGCGGGTGGCCACCACCGTGGAGCTCCCACCGGAGAACCCGGGGACCGGGAACGGCGGGGACACCGTGTGGACGCCTCCGGAGACGGTCAACCGCGTGGTGACGTTCCACGAGGAGGGCGGACACCTGAAGGAGCTGGGCCGCAGCGAGGACCTGGCCCGCGGCGAGCGCATCTTCAGCGCGCGCTTCATGGGCACGCGTGGCTACGTCGTCACCTTCCGGCAGGTGGACCCGCTCTTCACCTTCGACCTGAGCGACCCGGCGAACCCGCGCAAGGTGGGCGAGCTGAAGATTCCGGGCTTCTCCACGTACATCCACCCGCTGGGTGACACGCACCTGCTCACCTTCGGCGAGCACCGCAACGAGGACGGCACCTGGCAGGACCGCGCCCTCAAGCTGTCGCTCTTCGACGTGAGTGACCTGGCGCAGCCCCGGGAGACCTTCACGCAGCAGCTGGGCTCGATGGGCAGCCACAGCGAGGCGCTCTACGAGCACAAGGCCTTCACCTACTTCCCCGCTAAGGGGTTGCTGGCCCTGCCCTTCACGGACTGGGACTACAACGCCTCCGACTACTGGTCCGGCTTCCGCAGCGAGCTGCGCGTCTTCCGCGTGGACACGGCCACGGGCTTCTCGCCGGTGGGCACCGTCTCCGTGCGGGACATGTACCAGTCGTTCAACTTCCGGAACTGGAGCTGGTACTGGCAGCCCACGGTGCGCCGAAGCATCATGGCGGACGACTACGTCTACACCATCTCTGACGCGGGGCTGCGCGTGTCCCACGTGGACAGCCTCCAGACGCCGCTGGTCACCGCGCCCTTCCATCCGCCCATGCTGCCGTGACGTGGGCTTGCCCCCTGGGACGCCGGGTGTCCCAGGGGGGACGTCATCCCGGGTGTGTGGCCGGGCCTCCCTGTCAGGCGAGGGGGCGTGGCGCGTCGGACGTGGACAGCGCATTCCCTGCCGGAAGGCGCTATAGGCGCACTCCCCATGTCCACCGCCGTGTTGCCAACGTCCTCCGTGAATTCTCCCCGCACCGAGCTCCGTGAGCTGGCTCGGCTGGCGGTTCCCATCGCCATCGCCCAGGGCGGGCAGGCGCTCATGGGGTTGGTGGATACGCTGGTGGTGGGCCGCGCGGGGACGTCCGCGCTGGCGGCGGTGGGCCTGGGCAACGGCCTCTACTTCGCGGTCAGCTCCTTCGGCATGGGCTTGATGATGGGGTTCGACCCCATGATTTCCCAGGCCATTGGCGCACGGCAGTTCACCCGGGCGCGGGCGCTGTTGTGGCAGGGCGCGTGGATGGCGTTCTGCGCGGGGGTGATGCTGGCCACGCTGATGTCGCTGTCGCCGCGGCTGCTGCCGCTGGCGGGCATCAGTGAGGCGGAGGCCGCGGGCGCCAGCCAGTACCTGATGTGGCGCGCACCCGGCATGCCGATGATGCTGATGTTCCTCACCATGCGCTCCTATCTCCAGGCCACCGCCTTCACGCGGCCGCTGGTGATTGCGACGGTGGTGGCCAACATCTTCAACCTGCTGGGCAACCTGCTGCTCGTCTTCGGTGGCGCCAATCTGCCGGCGTGGCTCGGCCCGCTGCGGTCGGTGCCGGCCCTGGGTGTGGCGGGCTCCGCGATGGCGACATCGGCGAGCATCGGCATCGAGCTCGTCATCGCGGTGCTGTTCATTCGCAGCCGCAAGGTGGAAGGGGCGCCCGCGCGGCGTCTGCCGGTGTGGGCGGACCTCTCGCGAGCCATCCGGCTGGGCCTCCCCATTGGTCTTCACATCTGCGCGGAGGTCGGCGTGTTCGCGCTGGCGGGCGTGCTGGCGGCGGGGCTGGGGCCGGCGAGCGTGGGCGCGCACCAGATTGCCATCTCCTTCGCGAGCGTCTCCTTCACCGTGGCCATGGGCATTGGTAACGCGGGCAGCGTGCGGGTGGGCTGGGCGGTGGGCGCGCACAACACGCCGCAGGCGCGGCTCAGCGGCTTCATGGCGCTGGCGGGTGGCGCGGGCTTCATGGCGCTGAGTGGCCTGGTGTTCGCGCTGTTCCCTCACACGCTGGCGAAGCTGGCGGGGGCGCCCGCGGACGTGCTGCCGCTGCTGATTCCGCTGCTGATGGTGAGCGCCATCTTCCAGGTGTTCGACGGGGCGCAGGGTGTGGGCGCGGGCGTGCTGCGCGGCGCGGGCGACACGCGCTTCACCTTCCTGGCGAACATGGTGGGGCACTACGCCATTGGTCTGCCGGTGACGCTGCTGCTGGCCTTCAAGCTGGGCCTGGGTGTGGTGGGCATCTGGTGGGGGCTGTGCGCGGGCCTCATCAGCGTGGCGGTGGCGCTGGTGTGGCGCTTCAACCGGATGAGCGCGGGCACGCTGCGTCCGGTCGAAGCGTAGCGGCGCGCGGCGGCTACCAGGGCAGGTACTGCTGAATCATCTGCCGCCACACGGGCCAGTCGTGCGTGCCGCCCTGCCACACGGCCAGGTGGTTGCCGATGTCCTTCTTCCACAGCAGGTTGGAGAGGTGCTCGTTGGAGGGGCGGCAGAAGTCGTGCTCCCCCACCGCCAGCACCATCTCCACACGCTGGAGGGCGGAGAGCTGCGCGGGGTCCGTGAGGTTCGGCAGCCACTCCGTGCACGAATGGAAGTAGACGTCCGAGTCGTGGTGTCCGTCGAGGAACTCGTTCGTCTCGAACTTGCCGCCCATGGACAGCAGGCGCCGGAAGACGTGCGGGTGGCGCAGGCCGACGTTGTACGCGTGGAAGCCGCCGAAGCTGCACCCGGCCAGGGTGAGGCGCCCGCCGGTGCTGCGGCTCTTGAGCAGGGGCACCACCTCGTGGAGGAGGTACTCCTCCCACTGCTGGTGGCGCTTGATGCGGTCGGCCGGGTGGATGGCGGTGTTGAACCAGGACTCCTCGTCCACGGAGTCCGGGCACACCACGATGTACCGGCCGGACTGGACGCGGTCGGCGATGGCGCCGATGAGGCCGAAGTCCTCGGCTTGGAAGAAGCGGCCCTTGCTCGTCGGCAGCAGGAGGACCGGTTCGCCCGAGTGGCCGAAGATGAGCAGCTCCATGTCGCGGTGCAGCCGCTCGCTGTACCAGCGGTGGTATTCGCGGTTCATGGCGCGCAACTTAATCGCAATGCGTCAAAGGCTGCGACTGGAGTGCGATGGCCGCCCGCCGGAGTGCCGAGAGTGAACACCTGGGCGGATGTCTGACTTTGCCGAGTCGGCGGTTACCCGCCTGGGTGTTCGTTGCGGCTCCCACGGGTGGTGTCGAGCTTTGAACGCGAGGCTTCCAGGCCATTCGCGCGCGTGCATGGCCAGGGGAGGAGAGGCCGCCAGGCCAAGGTGATGGCGCAGCGGCGCTGAGCGCTGCATCGGTTGGCCCGTCGCGGCGGATTCAGCCGTCTGGCACGCATGGGTTGCCGCCTGTGTGGCCAGAAGCCTGCCCGCATTGCTCGCTCTTGGGCATACCACCCCAGGGGGAGCGCGCGTCCCGGGCTTTCGTAGGACAAGTCATCTTGTGCCGGTCACCAGACGGAAACGAGAATGCAGACGCACGTGCTCGCTGGTGCGGCCAGACACGTGGGTGGTGGGGGGAGTGCCATGAAGAAGGACCTCGGGCTTCCGGAGCAGCCCGCCGTGCCACGCGTGGTCACGGCGGAGCCATTGGCTCACGTTGCAGAAGACGGCCGGGCTCATCTGTTGCGCGAGCACTTGGAGGCCGTGGGGCAGTGGGCTGCGATGCTGGCGCCGCGAGAGGATTTGCGTGCGCCGGCCCTGGCCACCGGGCGCTGGCATGACCTGGGCAAGTACACACAGGACTTCTGGTATCGCATCCGCGCGGAGAATGGCTTCGAGGCGCACCTGGAGAAAGAGGGCGCGCTGGAGCGAGACCACTCGACGGCCGGGGCGCTCTGGGCGCTGAGCCGGGATGCCCGCTTGCTCCCGCTGGCCCTGGCGATCGCCGGGCACCACGCGGGGCTGCCGGACCTGGCGGCGTTCAAGGAGCGCCTAAGGCGCGAAGGGAAGCAGGCGTTGCTCTCGGATGCGAGGGCTCGCTGTGATGTCCCCGCCCTGCTGGACGGTCCACTCGGCTTTGAGCCGGGCGCGCTGCTGCGGCTCGAGCCGCTCCGGTTGGAGCTTTGGACACGGATGCTCTTCTCGCTCCTGTGCGACGCGGACTTCCTGGACACGGAAGCCTTCTTCGATGCGAGCCGGGGCGCGAAGCGCGAGGTACCGGTGACGCTGTCCCAGCTCGCCGAACGCCTCCGTGGTTTCTTGGATGAGAAACAGCGCGTGGCCCCGGACACGGAGGTCAACCGGGTGCGGCGCGAGGTGCTCTCGGCCGCGGTGGAGGCGGCGTCCCTGCATCCGGGCGTCTTCAGCCTCACTGTGCCCACGGGCGGGGGCAAGACGCTGACGTCCATGGCCTTCGCGCTCGAGCACGCGCGGCGGCATGGGCTCCAGCGCGTCATCGTCGCCATTCCCTATACGTCCATCATCGAGCAGAGCGCGGATGTGTACCGCCAGGCTTTCCAGGGGCTGGAGCACGCCGTCATCGAACATCACTCCGCCGTCGACCCGGAGAAGGAGACGGCGCTCAACCGCGTCGCCAGTGAGAACTGGGATGCGCCCGTCATCGTCACGACCACGGTGCAGCTCCTGGAGAGCCTCTTCGCCCGCCGACCGTCGGCGTGCCGCAAGCTGCATCGGGTGGCCCGGAGCGTCATCGTGCTCGACGAGGCCCAGACGCTGCCGCCGTCGCTGCTGGCGCCCATCCTGGATGGCCTGGGCGCGCTGGTGAAGGACTACGACTGCTCCGTGGTCATCTGTACCGCCACGCAGCCCGCACTGGGCCGCCGCCCGGACTTTGAAGAGGGCCTGCCGGACGCGCGCGAAATCGTCCCAGCCTCGGTGCGCGCCTTCGAGCGGCTGCGCCGGGTGCGGGTGCGGTGGCCTACCCTGGGGCGCAAGCTCCCCTATACCGAACTGGCCGACGCCGTGGCGGCCGAGCGGGACGTCCTCGCGGTGGTGCACCTTCGGGACGACGCACGTCGGCTCTGCGAACTCGTGGATGAACGGCTGGGGCACCAGGAGACGCTGCACCTGTCCGCGCTGATGTGTCCGGAGCATCGCTCGGAGGTGCTCGCGGACATCAAGGCCCGCAAGAGGCGTGGGGAGCCGGTACGACTGGTGGCCACTCAGCTCGTCGAGGCGGGTGTGGACCTGGACTTCCGTGTCGTCTTCCGTGGATTGGGAGGACTGGATTCGCTGGCCCAGGCCGCGGGCCGGTGCAACCGGGAAGGGTTGTTGGACGGGCTCGGCGAGCTGCGCGTCTACGAACCCGAGACCCAGCCACCCCGAGGCGTTCCGCGCGCCGCCCAGGACGTGACTCGCGGTTTGCTGGAGCAGGCGCCCGACCTGGACCTGTTCGCGCCCGCGAGCTTCCAACGGTACTTCGAGCGGCTCTATGCCACCCGCAAGCTGGACGAGAAGGGCATCCAGGACCTGCGCGCGAAGCTCCAATTCGAAGCGGTGTCCAAGGCCTTCAAGCTCGTGGAGGACGACTGGAGCGCGTCGGTGGTGGTGCCTTACGGGAACCGCGAGGCGCTCCTCGATGTGCTGCGTCAGTTGGGCCCCTCGCGAGAGCGCCTGCGTGCGCTGCAACGCTTCACGGTGACGGTCCCCCGCAAGGTTCGGGAGGCCTGGCTGGCTCGGGAGTTGGCCCGGCTCGCGGCGGAGACGGTGGCGTACCTGGGGCCGGAGCATTCGTCCGCGTACCACGAGCGCTTCGGCCTTCTTCTGGACCGGGTCGGCATCCTCGACCCGTCCTTCCTCATTCCCGGCTGAGACACGCATCAGGAGGTGTGGATGAAATCGACGGCAGACAGGCGGTTTCGCGTGAGGGCCCGGGGGCCCGTGGCGTGCTTCACGCGACCCGAGATGAAAGCGGAGCGCGTCAGCTACGAGGTGATGACCCCCTCGGCCGCGCGCGGCGTGCTGGAGGCCATCCTGTGGAAGCCGGCCATCCGCTGGCACATCCATGAAATCGCCGTGCTCGCGCCGGTGAAGTGGACCAGCTTCCGCCGAAACGAGGTCAACAGCCGCGCGACGGTAGGCAGGTTCGACTACGCGGCGGACGAGGACCGGGCTCAGCGCAACACGGTGGCGCTGCGCGATGTGGATTACGTCATCACCGCGTCCTTCACGCTGGTGCCCGGGAAGGCGGGGCCCGAGGACAACGCGCGCAAGTTCGAGGACATGTTCGAGCGGCGCCTGGAGCGGGGTCAGTTCTTCCATGCGCCCTACCTGGGCTGCCGTGAGTTCGCGGCCCGGGTAGAGCCCGCCGAGGACGGTCTGCTGCCTCATGAAGCGGGCAGCGGTCGGCGGCCATTGGGGCTCATGTTCTACGACTTCGTCTTCGACGAGCCCGGAGCGCCCGTGCGCCCCGAGTTCTTCCAGGCGTTCCTGGAGGATGGCGTGCTGCGCGTGCCGCCCCGGGCCCAAGTGCTGGGGGGAGGTGCCTCATGATGCTGACGGCACTGAACGACTTCGCCCGTGAGCGCGGGCTCACGGACGACCCGCTCTACGAAGTGAAGCCCGTGGACTTCTTCATCCGCATCAGCGCGGCGGGGAAGTTCGTCTCACTGGAGAGCACAGCGGGAGAGGACGGGCGGGGAAAGCCCCTCTCGATTCCCCGGCTGCCGCAGCGCTCGGTGAACATCGCGGCGGGCTTCTTCGCGGACAACCCGAAGTACGTCCTTGCTTACGAAAAGGACGCGCCCAAGGCGAAGGCGGGGGGCGTGGAGAAGCGCGTGGCCCGGCTGGACGCCTTCTTGAAGCCGGTGCGCGAGGTCTCCGCGGAGACGAAGGACCCGGAGGCCCGAGCCGTGGAGTCCTTCCTCACGAGCGAGGCCGAGCGGCGCAAGGTGCTGGCGGCTCGCGACGCGGATGAATGGACGGGCTCTGAGCTGCTCGCCTTCGTCGTCGGCGATGCCACGGCGCCCGTGCATCAAAACCCGGCCATTCGCGCCTGCTGGGAGCGGCGCTCCGGCGAGAAGCGCGCGCTGGGACGGACGGCGCGGTGCCTGGTGACAGGTCAGGAAGGGGTGGTGGCCCTCACGCATCCCAAGCTGAAGAACGTCCCGGAAGCCCAGTCGTCGGGCGCTTCACTGGTGTCCTTCAACGCGCCCGCGTTTTCGTCACACGGTCTGGAGCAGGGGGACAATGCCCCCATCTCCCAGGAGGCGGCGCTGGGCTACGTGCTGGCGCTCAACGACATGCTCCGGAGGACGGAGCAGCGCCGCTTCCGGCAGGGCATCCAACTGGGGGATGGCTCGGTGCTGGTCTTCTGGACGCGCGCTTCACCTTCCGAGGAGAGCCTCCTGTTGTCGTGGATGGACCCGACGGAGGAGGACCTCCAGCGCTTCACCGAGTCGCCGTTTCACGGGTTGCAGCCTGGGGCGCTGGATGACCGGGCCTTCTATGCCGTGACGTTGACGGGGAACGCGGGGCGCGTCGCGGTGCGTGACTGGTTCGAGTCGCGCGTGGGCGAAGTGAAGCGGAACATCCTGCGCTACTTCGATGACCTGCGCATCGGCAACGCCCCCACAGGGCCAACGCCCATCTACCGGCTGCTCAAGGCCGTGGAGGCGCCGTCCGGACGGGGTTTGTCTCCGGACGTCGCGACCCGGATGGTGGGGGCGGCGCTGCGGGGGCTGCACTTTCCGCGTCAACTCCTGACATCCGCGCTGGACCGGCTGCGGCTGCCACCCGCCGACGACAGGTTCGAGCGCGAACAACTGCGGCTCCGCGTCGCGCTCATCAAGGCCACCCTGCTGCGACTCCCTCGAAGTGGAACCACTCCCCTGGAGGTCACCGTGTCTCTGGACAAGAACAACGCCTCACAGCCCTATGTGCTCGGCCGCCTCTTCGCCGTGCTGGAGCGGTTGCAGGGCGCGGCGTTGAAGGACCTCAACGCCACCATCCGCGACCGTTACTTCGGCGCCGCGTCTCGCAATCCCGTCACCGTCTTCCCCCGGCTGCTCCAACTCTCCGTCCACCACGCCTCCAAGGCGGGCGAGAACGGCAGGTGGCTGGAGCGCACGAAGGGCGAGGTCATGGCGCTGCTTCCTCCAGAGCGATTCCCACGGGTGCTCGGCCTGGAGGACCAGGGCCTCTTCGCCGTCGGCTACTACCACCAACGCGAGGCGTTCTTCACCAAGCGCGAGGCGCCGGCTCCAGGGGAGTCCGACGCGTCCTCCTCCTGACGTTCCACTGTCTTCACCTCATTCCCAGAGAAAGCGCCATGACCGACCTCAAGCAGCGCCATGACTTCGTCCTGTTCTTCGACGTGCTGGATGGAAACCCCAATGGAGACCCCGACGCCGGCAACCTGCCCCGCATTGATGCGGAGACGGGCCATGGGCTGGTGACGGACGTGAGCCTCAAGCGCAAGGTGCGAAACTTCGTCCTGCTCACGCAGGAGGGAAAGCCCGGGCTGGACATCTTCGTGAAGGAGAAGGCCATCCTGAACAACCGCATCGCGGACGCGTACAAGAGTCTGGGCATCGACCTGACCGAGAAGCCCACCCGCGCCGAGGATGGGAAGAAGCGCAACGACAAGGGGTTCGCTCAGGGCTCCGAGGTGGACAAGGGCCGCGCGTGGATGTGCAAGACGTTCTTCGATGTCCGCACCTTCGGTGCCGTCATGTCCACGGGGGCCAACGCGGGGCAGGTGCGAGGGCCGGTGCAGCTCACCTTCGCGCGCTCGGTGGACCCCATTGTGTCCCAGGAGCACTCCATCACCCGCATGGCCGTGGCGACGGAGGGCGAGGCCGAGAAGCAGGGCGGTGACAACCGCACCATGGGCCGGAAGAACACCGTGCCCTACGGGCTCTACCGGGCGCACGGCTTCGTCTCGCCGCACCTGGCGAAGCAGACGGGGTTCGGCACGGCGGACCTGGAGCTGCTCTTCCAGTCCTTCACGCACATGTTCGAGCTGGACCGCAGCGCCGCGCGGGGGCTGATGTCCATGCGCAAGGTGGTGGTGTTCAAGCATGGCTCGGAGCTGGGCAACGCGCCGGCCCACGCGCTGTTCGACCGCGTCCATGCGGTGCGCGCCCAGCCGGAGAAGCCAGCTCGAAGCTTCTCCGACTACGAGGTGCGTGTGGACAAGGCCGGGCTGCCCCAGGGCATCGAGGTGCTGGAGTTGGTGGGATGAGCGCGGACCGCGAGACGTGGGTGGCGCTGTCGGCGCTCCAGCACCTGCTGTACTGCGAGCGGCAGGCGGCGCTCATCCACGTCGAGCGGCAATGGCGCGAGGACGTCAACACCGCCTCCGGCAGACTGCTGCACGAGCGCGTGGACCTGCCGGGGCATGACGCGCGGGTGGGACGGCGGGTGGAGCGGGCCGTGTTGCTGGGCTCGCAGCGGCTGCGCGTGTCCGGGCGCGCGGACATGGTCGAGTACCAGCGGGACGCGACGGGGGCCGGCTGGCGGCCCTATCCGGTGGAGGTGAAGCGCGGCCGGCGCAAGGCGGGTGAGGCGGACCGCGTGCAGCTCTGCGCGCAGGCGCTGTGCCTGGAGGAGATGCACGGCGTGGACGTTCCGGAGGGGGCGCTCTTCTATGGAACGGAGCACAAGCGTGAGGTGGTGCGCTTCGACGCGCGGCTCCGCCAGCGGACCGAGGACGCCATCGCGCGCATGCACGAGGTACTGCGCCGGCAGGAGGTGCCTGTCGTGGCGCGCGCGCCCCGATGTGACGGGTGCTCGCTGGAGCCGCTGTGCCTCCCTGGGGTGACGGCAGGGCAGCGGAGCGCCCAGGACTTCCTGTCGCGGTGGATGGACGAGGCCGGCTGAACGGAGGAACGCATGACGACCGCGCTGAACACGCTGTTCATCACCGCCGAGGGGACTCGCCTGAACAAGGAAGGTGAGTGTGTGGTGGTGACGGTTCAGGACCAGAAGAAGGCGGAGGTTCCGTTGCGGCACCTGCGCTCGGTGGTGTGCCTGACGCGTGCGTGGCTGACGCCGGAGTTGATGGAGAGCTGCCTGGAGGCGGGCATCCATGTCTCCTTCTTCGGGATGACGGGGCGCTTCCTGGCGCGGGTGGAGGGGGTTCCGGGTGGCAACGTCTTGTTGAGGCGCCAGCAGTACCGGGCGGCGGATGATGTTGCTCGCTCGGTGGCCATCTCCCGGGCGCTGGTGGTGGGGAAGCTGGGGAACGCGCGGCAGTTCGTGTTGCATGCGCGGCGTGACGCGGCGCCCGAGCGACAGGAGGCCCTGTCGGAGACGGCGCGGCGGCTGTCGGAGCACCTGCGCGCGCTGACCCGAGTGGATGACTTGGATCAGGTGCGGGGGCTGGAAGGCATCGCGGCGCGTGACTACTTCGAGGCCTTTCCCTCGCTGCTGAAGAAGAGTGCCCATGGTTTCGAGTTCGATGGCCGCAACCGCCGGCCCCCGAGGAATCCGCTGAACGCGATGCTCTCGTTTGGCTATGCGTTGCTGGCGCAGGATTGCGCGGGAGCGCTCGCGGGCGTTGGACTCGACCCCGCCGTGGGATTCCTGCACGAGGACCGCCCTGGGCGCCTGTCCCTGGCGCTGGATTTGATGGAGGAGTTCCGTGCGCCGGTGGTGGACCGGCTCGTCTTCTCGCTGGTGAATCGGGGGCAACTGAAGCCCGGGGACTTCCGCACGGAGTCGGCGGGAGCCGTGTTGCTGAAGGACGATGCACGCAAGACGTTCCTCGTGGCGTACCAGGAGGCGAAGCAGGTGGGGGTGCGGCACGCGTTCCTGGGGCAGGAGACGACCTGGGGCATGGCGCCTCACCTGCAAGCGCTGCTGTTGGCACGCCACCTCCGAGGGGAGCTGGACGGCTACCCTCCCTTCGCGATGCGCTGATGCGTAGATTGACCGTGCTGATCTGTTACGACGTGCGGGTGTCGGACCCTCAGGGGCCTCGGCGCCTGCGCAAGATTGCGCGGGCTTGCAGAGACCATGGCGTGCGAGTGCAATACTCCGTCTTCGAGTGTGTCCTGGAACCCAAGGACTGGGTCGTCCTTCGCGCCCGCCTGCTTGGCGCGTTCGATTCGGAATGCGACAGCCTGCGCTTCTACTTCCTGTCGGAAGACGATGCCCGAAAGACGGAGCATCATGGCGCCAGGGCACCCTTGGACGTCGAGGGGCCGCTGGTCCTGTAGGCCTCCGCGAACCCGTCCCGGTGTACGCTCCGCCGAGGGTTCGCGCTCATTGAAATCCCGAATAGAATCATGGAGTTGGGTGAGTGGGCATAAGGAACGGCGAGGCGCTTTCGTGGCCCCGCGGGCCGGTTCGCGAAGTTCGGCCGGATTCCGTAGTC
>NZ_FNAJ01000027.1 GCF_900101905.1 Myxococcus virescens
AACTCGTCCAGGAGTCGGCGCTGCAGTTCCTCCCACACGCCCGCTCGCGTCCACTCCTCCAGCCGGCGCCAGGCAGTCATCCCGGAGAGGCCGAATTGCTTGCGAGGCAGCATCTCCCAAGGGATTCCGCTGCGAAGCACGAAGACGATGGCCTCCAGGGCCGCGCGGTCATCTGCACGAGGACGTCCGGACTTCTTCTTTGGCTTCGGTGCTGGCAGCAGCGGGGCCACACGCTGCCAAAATGCGTCGGGGACGAGCTCTCGGACCATTTCCGAAAGGTGGGCATGCGCAGGACAGGCGACCACTCCAGGGCAAGCGACTACTCCAGCCCTTACTTTCGTTAGGTGCTCTAAGCTTGAGTGGCACTGATGAAGGCGTTCACCACTGTGTCTGCCGGCAGGCAGCCGACACGCCCGCCAAGACGGTTTATTAACAGAGGCCAGCCCTGGAGGGAGCATCTGCTCAATTCTACCGACAATCCGTCATATTAGCATTTCCTCGTGCAGGAGGCGCTAAACCAACGATCTCGATTCTCGAACGGCCTCAGGCAGAGCGTCTGAGGTCGCCTCGGCGCAGGGATGGACTGGCGGAGCGCTGGACATTGCGAGCGGAGAGGTAGGCATGCACGCGGGCCATGAGGCGGGCCATGGTGCGGCAGCGGTGATTGCGGGTGACGTTTGCGTGCAGGTCGAGCCACACCCGCTCGATGCGATTGCCCTGGGGGCAGTACGGCGGCAGAAAATGGAGGACGAATCGTCCGCCGAGCTGCGCGAGGGCCTTGAGCGTCTTCTTGCTGGAGTGGACAGAGGCGTTGTCGAGGACGAGGTGGATACGGCGAGCCCGCCGGTACTGGCTTGCCAGACGCCACAGCAACTGGATGAAGAGGGCACTTGCCTTGGACTTGCCTTCCACCCACGTCAGCTGCCCCGTGCGAGTATTGAGCGCTCCAGCCAAGTAGCGCTTCTGGTTGTTGCCGGGCGTCACCACCACCCGTCGCTGCCCAGGCAGACACCAGTCGCGCCCCACCTTTGGGTTGAGGTGGATGTCGACCTCGTCCACGTGAAGCACGGGCTCGTGGGCAGGCCCAAACACCTCGAGACACTTCAGCTCGTAGAGCCGACGGCGTCGCTTCCAGTCGCGCCAGGGACATTCGACGACGGGCTTGGCCGCCTTGAGCCGGGCGCCGAGCGAGGCGAGCGTGCGCCCCATGGTCGCCACGGACACGCGCACCTGGCCTCGGCGGGCCAGTTCCTGGCACAGCAACTCCCGGGTCCAGGTGGGGCGACACCACCCCCAATCCTCGGGCGTGCCCTCCAGCGCCCGGACGAGCCTCTCGCGGAACCGCTCGTCCACCTTGGCGCGTCCGTTGCCCTCCCGTCTATCTCGAAGGGCCTGGCGCCCACCCTCCCGGTAGCGTCGTACTGCGACCACCACTGTCGAGGTGGCGCATTCCAGCGCCTTGGCAGCGGCGCGACACGACGCTCCACGCCCAACGGCCGCGACTGACAGGCACCTCCGATAGGTGAGCGGGCAGCCACTCTTGGCCGCCCACCGAAGCAGCGCCTGCCGCTGCTTCCTCTTCAACCACTGCCTACCTTTGCCCTCGGGCAGGGCCTTCTCGCTCTCAGGTCTTCTGCGCACACAGAGCCGAACGGGAGGTGCCCCTGCTCTCTCTTCCCGCTCCCCCTGCGCCCGCTTGCTCTCCAACCTGATCGAGATTCACGAACCTCGGTTTAGGCGGTTTCCACACTTTATCAGGACGAGGTAGCACGATGGCGAGCGTTGCGGAGACCATCCGCCGACATCAAGGTGAAATTATCCGACTGTGGTCCGAGCAGGCAGCCCGCGCCGCGTCCGCCCGCGGGCTGGACGCGCCTGAGTTCAAGAACATCATGCCTGTCTACCTTGCCTCGCTCGCTGAAGAGGAAGGGGCGCCCGATGGGCCTGCCCACGCGCGGCAGGCGCACGTCGAGACGCATGTGGCCGCCCGCCTCCGGCAGGGCTTCAATGTGGCGGAGGTCATCGAGGAGTTCGCCATCCTGGGACGGTGCATCGCCAGCATGTGGGCGAACGCATCGCCTGAAGCCTACCCCAGCGCCCTTGACGTCGAGCGGCTCTTCACCGAGCTGCATGCAGCTTCGACCGCCGTGTCGGAACTCTTCAGCCGTCACCTGCTGGAGGATGAGCAGACGGAGAAGCGGTACCTGCGACTGCTCCAGAAGGTGGCCAGTGAGGCGCTCGTCGGCAGGGATGCGGCATCCCTGCACGACCACTTGAAGGATGTCCTCGAGTTAATCATCGAGGCGATGAGCGCCCAGAGTGGTGCCGTGCTCCTTTATGAGGCTGAGGGGGAACAGCTCGTCACCGCGGCCGCCGCGGGATTGGCGAGCGAGCAGCTCGAGCACTACGCAACCTCCATCAATCCTGCGTCCTTTCCTGGCAGGGTTGCCGCTGGGGGCGAGGAGACCAGCTCGGTACTGGATACCGAGACGACGTCGCTCGAGGTGAGCCCCACACTGCGTCAGAACGGGCTGCGGTCGCTGCTCGGGGTTCGGCTCCCCTCCCACCGCGCGCTGGTAGGCATCATGTATGTCGGCCTTGCCGAGGTCCGAGAATTCACCGCTCGCGAGAAGGCGCGGCTCCTGTCTCTGGGTCAGCAGCTGAGCGTCCACATGGACAACGCCAAGCTGTACGCGAATCTACGCGAGAAAATCGAAGCGTTGCAGGCCGAGCGAGCGCTTCGTGAACACTTCGTCTCGGTGCTCGCTCATGACCTTCGTGGACCGCTGTCAGCGGCAAAGTCAGGGGCGCAGCTTCTCATGCGGCACCCCGAACGATTGGACCAACGACGAGACCTGGCACTACGCATCGACCGGAACATCGAACGCACCGACCAGATGGTGCGGGACCTGCTTGACGCGAACCGCATCCAGGCAGGCCAGCGTCTGCCGCTTCGCCTCGACACCTGCGACCTTGGCGGTGTCGCCCAAGAAGTGGTCGAAGACCTAATTGCGCTCCATGGGGAGCGCTTCATGCTCCATGCGGAGGAGCGCGTCCGGGGAGTCTGGAGCGCGGAGGAACTCCACCGCGCGCTCTGGAATTTAGGGAGCAACGCCATCAAGTACGGCTCCGCCACCGAGCCCATCACCTTCACAGTCACCCGGACCGGAGACACGGCCCAAGCGTCAGTCCACAACCGAGGTCCTGTCATCGCACTCACGGACCAGGAACAAATTTTCAAGCCTTTCACCCGGACCCAATCCGCGCAGGAAGGGACGTCGAAGGGGTGGGGGCTTGGACTGACGCTCGTCTGGGGGTGTGCACAAGCACATGGAGGAAGCGTCACAGTCCAGAGTGACGCCGCGACCGGAACAACCTTCACCCTTACGCTGCCGCTGGACGCCCGGCCCTACCAGCCTCGCGAGCCATGAGCCGCTCGCCTTGCCCCAGTTTGGGGCGTTGACTGACAGAGAGGTGACACCCCAGGGAGTTGTACGAATATGCTTCCCTTTTTCGCCGCCCATTGGACGCTGAGTGTGCTCTTCCAAAGCCTCTTCCAGCACCGCTATGCCGCACACCGGATGTTCACGATGACGCCGCGCGCTGAACGCGCCCTGCACCTGGGCACCGCGCTGGTGCAGGGCTCGAGCTACCTCGACCCACGCGCCTACGCCATCCTGCATCGTGAACACCATGCCTACGCGGACACTGTTCGTGACCCGCACTCTCCCGCGCACCACAAACACCTGCCGCGCATGATGTTGGAGACGGGGCGTCGCTACGGGGGCCTACTCACGGGCAACGTCCAGGCCGAGGCACGCTTTACTGGTGGCTACCCCCAGTGGCCCGCAGTGGACCGCTTCTTCAGCAGTTGGGCTTCCCGCCTGGGGTTTGGTGCGCTCTACACGCTAGTCTACAAGCGCTTCGCCACGCGCCGATGGCACTGGGCGCTCCTCCCCGTGCACTTTGTGATGGGGCCTGTGCATGGTGCCATCGTGAACTGGTGCGGACACCGATACGGCTACCGCAACTTCAAGATTCGAGACCAGTCACGAAACACGCTGCCTCTGGACGTAGTGTGCATGGGCGAGCTATTCCAGAACAACCACCATGCCCGGCCGGCGAGCCCAGACTTCGCCGCGAAGCGCTTCGAGTTGGACCCCACATGGCAGGTGATGCGGCTGCTCGCCCGCCTGAGGCTCATCCGAGTATCGCACGCCCCGCCCTCGCAGCCTGCAGCAGCAGGCGAGCGGCGCCAACGCCCGACACGCCGCCTGCTCATGCGTCGCAAGGCCCACGGCACTCCCACGTTCGAATGTCCATCCTGATGAGAAAGAGTGGAGTTGGCACATGCGATTTTCAGAGCGTATCCGCCCAGGTCGTACCGTTGTGGCCGCAGGGGGGCAGCAGATAGGCGTCGTGGAGGCCGTGTACATTGACAGCGAGACTTGGAAGGTCGAGGGGCTTCAAGTGAAGCTGCGCTCCGAAGCCGCCGACCAGATTGGAGCGTTCTGGAATTTCTTCCACGCCGGCCGGGTCGAGCTGCCTACCCGTATTGTCCAGTCAGTAAGCGCCACCGTGGTGCTGTCGGTCTCCATGGACGAGCTTTGCCAAGTACTCCCATTGGAGTCCACACAGCGCTCACATGAGGCGCAGCCCGAAAGAAGGAGCCACTCCACTTGACGACTTCCTGCCTTCATTTCGAGAGACTCTCCTGAGAAGTCGCAAAGAGCTAGGGAGGGCAATCAATTTCTACCAATACGTGCAGAGATTATTCGCCTTCAGCCCCATCATCCTGGAAATAAGTCCAGAGGAGCCCGGGAGCGCGTCTCTCTCATTCCCCCACCACACCCCACTCTTTGGGTGCACCCTTCAATCACATGCACATGGACCTTCCGAGCGAAACGCGAGCATGGGCGGGGCCATTCCTTCACTGAGGTATCTCGCCATGTCCTATCGCGTCACCATCGTCCCCGAACTCTCGGAAGCGTACGAGCAGCTTCCTCCCTCCGGGCACCAACTCATCCAGGAGCGGCTGGACATGCTCGCTGCGGCGGCTGAGGACGCCGCTCAGTCCCCGTCTAGGGTGAGTCGCCCCCATGCGGAGGAACTCGCAGTCGTCTCTCCAGGAATTCATCGGGTATTCCTGGGCGACCAGTGGATTGCGTACCGCGTCCAGTCGGAGGACCACACCCTCGAATTGCTGGATTTCGGCAGTTGGAGCATGAGCCCACTGGCGCGCCAGGCATCCCCTGCTGCGGAATGGCACGGCTCGGGACGCCAGGAGGATGGATGGGACAACGAGGGCGGCGGCAGCCCCCCGTACAGTTCCTAGTCCGCTGTTGTCCGACCCCAGCACCTTCGTTGAGCGGCCAGTGCACCTACCCGCTCCTCGGACACGGCGGCTCGCGACTGCGCAGTGCACCGTTGGCATGACTGCGGGGACAAAGCCTGAGCCAAGCTTCTCGGGCCCTTAGCAATGGCCACCAGCCCGGATACGCTCCTGCGGATGATGCGGCGAATTCGGTCACCTGCGCTCGGAGACTCACGCCTCCTTGGCATCGAGGACGGGGTACTGGGCGTAACGCCAGCATCAGGTCCCCACAATCGAAAGCAAGGAATACTGCGCACGGGGTGCCACTCTCCACCATCATGAGAGCCTCGCCTCTGTCCAGGACGAGGGCGCCAATCAATCATGGTGAGTACCGTGCCCCGGGTATGCGGGACACGGCCTGACAATCGCGCCCAAACAAGCGCGCACATGCATGCTCGCGCCGTCATACGGGTGTGGCTGCCGGACTCGCCAATGGAGCCATTACGGCCACCCTCGACTGTCCCAGTAGCCGCAAAGAATGTCTCGCGCTCTTGCTGCATGCTGGTCGGCCGCTCTCGCTGGCGACCAGCCCCTTCTTCTTTCGCGAGTAGCCGAAGTCGCCCCTCTCATCCGCCCCATAGTGGGTCGACTCACCAAACGACCCAAGTCGCGGCCGACCATGAAGGCCAGCTCTGCGTCCAGCGCGTTCTGACCGTCACCACTTGAGCGAATTGTGCGCGCCGGATGTCCCCGAAATCGGGCCCGAGGCCTTTGCCCTCGCTGGAGGTAAGGCGCGCGGCCCCAACGCCCTCGCACGTCGAGGGCGCCCCTCCCACCGCGCGCCTTGCCTCCACTTTGTCCGGGAGGCCCGTGTGCAGAGCGTCGTCAAAGTCTTCGTCCTCTCTTCTGGCTCGGGCGTGCCACGCCCCGGGCAGGGATTCACCGTCGAGGCTTCCACGCTCGACGAGCTGCAGGAGGCCGCACGCGTGGAGCTGGCTGCCCGCGGGCACCACGTGCGCGCCGTCTCGCACACTCCCACCGGCCTCCTGGCTTACGTGGAGGACCGCCCGTGACAGTGCCGGCCGAGGTTCACCAGGCCGAGGAGCGCCTCCAGGCCATCCTCAAGGCGATGGTGGTGGGCGCCCGCGTCGACGAGCCCGCCAGCCGTCCTGGAGGCGAGGACGCCATGGCCTTCAGCGAGGCCGGCGCCCTCCAGCCCCCGTATGAGCCGGAGGCCCTCTGCCTCCTCGTCGAGCACTCCAACTCGCTGAGACAGAATGTCGATGCCTACGCGACGAACATCGACGGCTTCGGGTTCCGCTTCGAGCCCGCCATCGACTTCGACGGTGAAGGGGCGCAGGAGAAGGTTGCCGACGCCATGGCCCTGGAGCGCCTGGCCGCGCGTGACGCCGGCACGCTGCCTTCCGGGACGCCCCTACGTCCCACGGATGAGGAAGTCGCAGCCCATGCGGAGGAGGTGCGTCAGCAGGCCCGGGTGGAGAAGGCCCGCCTGGAGTCCTTCTTTGACTTCTGCTGCTTCGACTCCAGCTTCGTCGAGCTGCGCCGCCGTACCCGCCATGACTTGGAGGTGACGGGCAACGCGTACTGGGAGGTTCTGCGCGACGGCAAGGGCGACATCGCCCGCTTCGTCTACGTCCCCTCCTACACCGTGCGCCTCCTGCCCCTGGACAAGGAGGCCGTCGAGGTGCGCGAGCGCGTGCGCATCTCCGCCGTCAGCTTCGACACCGTCACCACCCGTCGGCGCCTGCGCCGCTACATCCAGGTGCAGGGCAGCGAGCGGGTGTACTTCAAGGCCTTTTCAGACTCGCGCGTCATCTCCCGCCTCACCGGCCGCGCCTTCCCGGACGTCGCCGCCCTCAAGGCCTCGGACGCCTCGGACGGCCCGGCCACGGAGCTCATCCACTTCGCCATCCACTCGCCGCGCTCGCCCTACGGCATTCCTCGCTGGGTAGGCACTCTCCTGTCCGTCCTCGGCTCCCGGCAGATGGAGGAGGTCAACTACCTCTACTTCAACAACAAGTCCGTCCCGCCCCTGGCGCTGCTCGTCTCCGGCGGAAGGCTCTCCGACGCCTCGGTGCCGCGCATCGAGCGCTTCATCGAGGAGAACCTCAAGGGCAAGGCCAACTTCCATAAAATCCTCATCCTCGAGGCGGACGGCGCCGGCACCGGTGACGGAGGCCGCGCGAAGATTGAGCTGCGCCCTCTGACGGACGCGCAGCAGCAGGACGCCCTTTTTCAGCAGTATGACCAACGCAACATCGACAAGGTGGGCAGCGCCTTCCGCCTGCCGCCCCTGCTGCGCGGGGACGGGCGGGACTTCAACCGCTCCGTGGCGGAGGCGCAGCTGCGCTTCGCCGAGGACCAGGTCTTCCAGCCCGAGCGCGACGAGTTCGACTTCCTCCTCAACCGCAAGGTGCTCGCCGACATGGGCGTGCGCTTCTGGCGCTTCCGCAGCCAGACGACGGCCACGAGAGACCCCGAGCGCATGACGGAGATGGTGGAGCGCCTGGTCCGCGTGGGCGTGCTGACACCCGAGGAGGGCCGCCACCTGGCCGGCGACATCTTCCACCGGGAGTTCCGCAAGATTGGGGACGACTGGGTGAAGCGCCCCATCACCCTCACGCTGGCGGGCATCCAAACCGGCGTCGAAGACCTGAGGCCCCAAAAGGACAGGGGCTTGCTGATGGGCGAGGCGAAGCGCCTCTTGGGGCTGCGAGAAGAGCTTCGCGCCGAGGAGGAGCGCCTGGCCCAAGGGCGCCTGGCGCTGGCCCGCCGCTACATGGACACCGAGCACGTCCCTGTCCCCCGCGAAGAGTTCGACACCTGGCTCTCGGGGCAACGCACATGACGCCCGGGCAGCTCCAACGCGCGTGGGTGCTCCAGGCCCAGGCTGACGCCGAGCGCGGTGTACTGGAGTGCCGCATGTGCCATAGACGCGGCCCTCTTGAAGAGACGACGACGCTGTGGCGCAACGGCCTCCTCGTCTTCTCGCTGTGTGACAGGTGCGCAGCCAGCCACGACGTCGTCTTCTCCCCCACTCCGGCCGGCGTCGAAGTGCGCGCCAGGCGCCGCAGCCCCGTGGAGTTGGTGGCGCAGGAGGTGCCCCGTGTGCCTGGCCGCCGCTGACAGCCTGCTCGTCATCCACGAGGCGCGCGCGGTAGCGGACACCCTCCTGGGGGACGTCCTCCGGCTGCCAGTGGCCAAGGCCCTGGACGTCGGCACCGCCGTGGGCATGGACCGCGCCGTGGCCCTGCTTGCCGCGCGCCTCCGTCGCGCCGTCGGGCGCGCGGATGTGGACGCCATGCGAGAGGCGGTGGCCATCCTCGACGTGGATTGGAGGACGACGACGGCGGCCCAGCGCAGGCGCCTCGTCGCCCAGTCCCTGGAGGCCGCTGGCCGGCAGACAGCCCTCATCCCCTCCCGCATCCAGGCGCCCCTCGGTGACGCAGCCGAAGAGGTGGTGGCGTCCACCCGCAGCCACGTCCGACGAGAGCAGGGCCTCGCCCTCGCCGCCCGCTTTAACGCCGTCGACAGGCGCGTGGCCCAGCACATCGTCCGGACCCAGGGCAACTTCGTGCGGGACGAATACGGGCGCCGGCTGGACGCCTTCGGAGAGGAGGCCCGGCGGCTTGTGGCCGAGGGGCTGGAGGCCGGCCTCGGAAGAAGCGACATCGCTGAGTCCTTGGAGAGGGCCGCGCGCGGCGCGCTCATCGAGCGAGCCCCCTTCTACTGGGAGGTGGTGGCGGCCAGCTTCGTTGGCCAGGGACGCTCCTTCAGTCAGATGAGCAGCTACGCCGAGGCAGGCATCCGCCGCTACCGCATCGAGGCGGTGCTCGACGAGGCCACCACCCAGGTGTGCCGATTCCTCCACGGGCGGACATTCTCCGTGGGAGAAGCGCTCCAGCGCTTCGAACGCGTCGAGTCACTCGAACGGCCGGAGGACGTGAAGCAGGAGCTGCCCTGGGTGCGAGAGCGCCTCGACGCGGGCACCGGGCGTACCCTCCTCTACGTCAACCGAGGTGGCCAGGAGACACGCTTGGCCGAGGTGCTCCGCTCCGCCGCTGGCACCCGCGACGACGTCGGCGAGTTCCGCGCACTCGCTTCGGACCGGCAGCTCGCGGACACGGGCGTGGGCTTCCCGCCGTACCACGGCCTCTGCCGCACCACGACGCTCGCCGTCACTTAGTGATGTCCCCGATTTCGCGTCGCAGGCCTTTGTCTCTTCCGGAGACGAAACGCCATGCCGGCCACCTCGACAACCACCCCCACCTCACCTCCGACGCCGGAGGGCAGCACGACGACGCCGGAGTCGACGTCCACGGCCAAGGCCGAGGCGACGCCCGTCGTCTGGCCTCGCGACCTCAACCTCCCCACCTCCGGGGAGCTGGCGTGGGGCTTCGACCCGGAGGGACTCCGCGATGGGTAACACTCTCACGAAGGCCCTCGCCCGGGCCCGGCATGTCCTGGAGTCCCTCCAGGGCGAGCCGGTGGAAAAAACCATCTGGGGCAGCCCCGCGGGCAAGAAGCGCCTCGCGAAGCGCCTGGTGGCCATGCTGCCCGCGCACAAGACGTATGTGGAGCCCTTCGCCGGCAGCGCCGCCGTCCTCTTTGCCAAGGAGCCCTCGGACGTCGAAGCCATCAACGACGCGGACACCGAAATCGCCGACGCCTACCGGCTCATCCAGAAGCTGACGCCCGCGAGCTTGGCCAAGCTGAAGAAGCTGCCGTGGGTGGGCGACGAGAAGACATTCAAGAGCCTCTTCGACGCCAAGCCGAAGGGCGACGTCGAGCGCCTGCACCGCTTCCTCTACTTGACGCACTTCTCCTACGGGAAGCTGCGCGGACGCAGTTTCAGCCCCAACGGCGCGGGCACGCAGGCGAAGACGCTCGCTCGCATTGAGCAGTTCGCCCCGCGCCTCAAGCGCGTGAAGGTGTACGGCGGCGACTACGAGAAGGTGGTCCGCAAGTACGACGGGAAGGACACCGTCTTCTTCCTGGACCCACCCTACCCTGGCTACAACGTCGACGTCGGCGAGGGAGACTTCGACGAGGAGCGCTTCTACGGCGTCCTCAAGTCGCTGAAGGGCCGCTGGCTCATGACGTATGGCATCCGGGGCAAGCTGCCCGGGATGCTGAAGGACTCCGGCTTCGTCGTGAAGCGGATCCGCACGCCTCGCACCATCGCCGCCATGCGCGGCGTGGGCGGCTCCTCCGTGCTCACGCAGCTCCTCGTCAGCAACTACCAGCCCGCCGCGAAGGCGCTGGAGGGCGGCCCGGACTTCACGGTGGACGAATGGCAGCCGGAGGAGTCGCCCGACACCGCCTCCTTCCTCGCGACGAAGCCACTCCTCAAAGGCGTCGAGCCCGACGACGAGCGGTACGTCCTGGGCGTCGTCCTGGAGCCGGAGACGGTGGACGCGCAGGGCGACCTCTACTCCGCCGCGGAGATTCGCCAGGCCGCGCACCGCTTCATGGAGGAGTTCGGCGGCCTGGGCCTCATGCACCAGATGCGTGTCAACGGGCACGTCAAGGTGCTGGAGAGCTACCTCGCCCCCGTCGACTTCAATCTGGGCGAGGTGCCGGTGCGCAAGGGCACTTGGCTGCTGGCGGTGCGCGTCCTCTCGGATGAGCTCTGGGGCCGGGTGAAGGACGGCCAGTTGACGGGCTTCAGCATCGGCGGCACCGCGCGCCGGCTCCCCGAGGCCTCTCCCGCTTCCGAGACGCCCCCTTCTGACACCCCTGCCGCTGACTCCCAGCCGGAGGCCGCATGACGAGCACCACCCAAGGCCCCGCGTCCGTCCACCGCCTCGTCGACATGGTGGTGGAGGAGGTGTCCCTCGTGGACAGGGCCGCCAACAAGCACCGCTTCCTCCTCGTGAAGAGAGACGACATGCACGACGCTCCCCAGGACACCACGCAAGCCGAGGGCGCCAACAGCGCAGCCTCGGACACTTCCAAGGCCGATGACGCGCTCCTCGCCACGGCCAAGCAGGCCCTCGAAGCGGTGACAGCCCTCGTCGAGGCGCTCACCTCCACGGACGGCATCGACGGCGTGCGCGTGGTGGAAGTGGCCCAGCATCTGCGCACGCTGGCCGACGCACTGGAGGACGAGGACGAAGACGACGAGGAGGACGTCGAGGCGCGCGCCAAGGCCGCCAATCCCGCGTCCCCTCCGCAGCCGGCTGCGCCCGCGCCGAGCCCCGACGCCTCCGGCATCATGGAAGGCCTGACGAAGCTCACCGACGCCGTCCGCGCACTGGAGGGCTCCGTTAAGGAGCAGCACCAGCGACTGGGGCGCGTCGAGAAGCAGTTCGGCCTGCCCAACAGCAGCGCCCCCGCGGAGCGTCCGCCCAAGACTCCCGCCGAGGACGTCGGCTGGCCCCTCGACCTCAACAAGCCCCTCAACCGGGAGAGCGTCGACAAGGCCCTCTCCTTCCACGACGTCTGACGTCCCCACCCGCCCCAGGAAGCCTCAACGCCGAAGGAATCCCCATGAGCCGTCTCGACAACAGCACCCTCTTGGCCAAGGCGGACCTGGCCCTCGCCGACCTCGCGGCCGGCGGCGGCATCCTCCAGCCCGCCCAGGCGCAGAAGTTCATGCGCCTGCTCATAAAGCAGTCAGTGCTCCTCCAGCAATGCACCGTCGTCCCCATGGCGGCGCCCAAGCAGCAGTTCAGCAAGCTGAAGTTCGGCAGCCGCATCCTCCGTCCCGGTCAGGAGGCCACCGCCGTCCCCGCCGCCCAGCGCGTGAAGCCGGACCTCTCCCAGGTGGAGCTGGACGCCAAGCTCTTCAAGGGTGAGGTGCGCCTCTCCGACGAGGTGCTGGAGGACTCCATCGAGCGCGGCGAGCTGCGCCAGACGCTCATGGAAATGATGGCGGACGCAATCAGCCGTGACATGGAGGAAATCCTCGTCAACGGGGACACTGCCTCGGCGGACCCCTTCCTCGCCACGCTGGACGGCGTGTTGAAGCAGGCCACCAGCAACGTCGTGGACGCGGCCGGCGCGCCCATCTCCAAGGAAGTCCTGGGCGACTTGCTCAAGTCGCTGCCCTCGGAGCACCTGCGCGACAAGAGCAGCATGGGGTTCCTCTTACCAGCGTAGACGCGGACCTGGACTACCGCAGCACGCTGGCGGAGAGGGCCACGGCTGTCGGCGACAAGTTCCTCGAGGGCGACGCGCCGGTCCTCTACTCGGGCGTCCCGCTGCGGCCGATTCCCCTCTGGCCGGAGAACCTCGGCGCGACGAATGACCGCACGGCGGTGTTGCTGTGCAACCCGAAGAACATCCACGTCGGCATCTGGCGGCAAATCCGCATCGAGTCGGCGCGCGACATCAGCGAGGGCACGCTGAAGGTGGTGGCCACGCTGCGCTTCGACGCGAAGTTCGCCGAGGAGTCCGGCACGGCCAAGGCCATCAACGTGCAGTTGTGAGGCTCACCATGGACAACACCTATCTCGTCCGACTGAAGGCCTACGACGCGCGCCGCGGCCACGTGCTGCGGCGCTACACGTATGCCGGCATCAAGTTTCAAGAGGAACGCGGGTGGTACCGGGTGGAGAAGCCGGTGGCCGACTACCTGCGCACCGTGCACCAACTCCCCGGCGACGCCTACTCGCCGCTCGCCTTCGACGTGAGTACGGACGCCGAGGCGAAGGCCCTCGACGCGGCCGAGGCCGATGAGGCCAAGGTGAAGCGCAACGCCAGCGACGAGCTGAAGCTGAGTGCGGCGCGGCCCGCCGGCACGCTGACGACGGAGGACTTGCCGAAGGCCACCGAGGAGAAGGACACGCGCCGCGCCAAGCGGGAGAAGGACTGACGTGTACGCCACGGTGGCCGACATGCGCGCCGAGGGCGTCACACCGGCCATGGCGGGCGACACCCGCCTGGCCGTCCTCCTGGAAGAGGCCACCCGCACCATCGACAAGGTGACGGGGTGGTACTTCGAGCCGCGCTCGGCGACGTTGCACCTCGACGGGCGCGGCACTCCGTCCCTCTGGCTGCCGGTGCCGCCCATTCGCCTCTACCGCTTGGCGCTGTACGGGGCGGACGTGTCCTTCTCCAAGGAGCGCCTGGTGGTGGTGGGTGCCCCGGTGGGCCCGGGCTTCGACGGGCCCCGCCTCACCTTCCGCCATGGGCGCGTCTTCCCGCGTGGCGAGGGCAACGTCATCGTCGGCGCCCGGTGGGGCTACACCGAGGCGGACGGGACGTCAGAGGGGTGCACGCCGCCCGCCATCCGCCGGGCATGCATGCTCCTCGTCCTGCGAAGCCT
The DNA here is from genome assembly GCF_900101905.1 of Myxococcus virescens. Classification (NCBI taxonomy): domain Bacteria; kingdom Pseudomonadati; phylum Myxococcota; class Myxococcia; order Myxococcales; family Myxococcaceae; genus Myxococcus; species Myxococcus virescens. The sequence goes on from NZ_FNAJ01000027.1 coordinate 13,608, forward strand.
CTCGCCGCTGGCGGACGAAGCCTCCCTGGAGGAGCGCACGCGCTGGCGGGTGGTGGAGGAGCGGACGCGCGAGCAGAGCTACCGCCTCGACAGTGTCCGCCCCACGGTGCGGCCTCTCACCGGAGAGCCGGAGGTGGACCTCTTGCTCTCGCCCTACGTGAAGCCTTCCTTGCCCGGAGCGGCCTGATGAGGGGCAGGCTCATCTTCCCCTTCCTCGCGGAACTGCACCGCTTGGACACCGCCGCCATGGCGGGCCCCGGCCCGGGCCTCCATGCCAGCGGGTACGACGCGGACTTCCGCGAGCCGGTACTCGAGGACGCGGACGACGACGGCCTGGCCGAAGCCTTCCGTCGCGAATTTCCGCCCGTGCGTGTCCCCTGCCAGGTGGAGCCGGATGCCTTTGAGTCATTGCGCATGACTCCTTCCGGCAACAGCCCCCGGACGAGCTTCGAGCTCGTCTTCCACTTCCGCGACTTGGAGCGCCTCGGCCTCGTCGACGCGGCCACGGGCGACGCCCTCATCCGCCCCAGCGACAGGCTGGGCGCTCTCTACGACGTCGCGGGCGCCCTCGTGCAGGCCGTGAGGACGCCTCCCGGGCTCTACGTGACGGAGGCGCGCCCCATCGGCTTCGGCCTCCACCGCCGGAGTCCTCGCCGAAACCTCCTTCTCGTCACCTTCAACGACAGGCCCCAAGCCCGAGGACTCGCATGAAAGCACTCCTACTCACTCCACTTCTCGCCACCGCCTTCCTCCCTCGCTGCCTCGCGCCGGACGGCTGCGCGCCAGTGTCCACGCGCTGCGCCGGCAACGTCGCCGAAATCTGCAACGGCGACGGCAACTGGCAGACGCTGGCCGACTGCGACGCCGTCAGCGAGCACAGCAGCGCCGCCTTCACCTGCGCCTACGTCAACGAGGAGGGCGTAGCCGGCCACACCTGCCTGCCCACCACCGTTGACGCGGGCACCTTCGACGCCGGCACCGTGGACGCCGGTGCCACGGAAGGCGGTGTCCTGTGAAGGGCTACCTTCAGTCTCTCCCCGGCGTGGGCGGCCTCTTCCAGCGCGACATCCAGCCTGCCGAGGTGTGGGCCTTCTGGAAGTACATGCAGGAGCGCTTCCGCACGAAGACGGCCAACAAGGCCGACTCCCTCGAAATGCAGCTTGCGGCCGAGGCCCTGCAGCGCATGGGCATCCTCGACAGGCAGCGATTCCTCGAGCGCTACGCCACCACCGTGGGCCGCACCCTCTACCTGCCCTTCGAGGTGGGCGTGCCGAAGGGCGGCTGGGACTTGTGGGCCCAGGTGGTGGTGTGCGTCCACGAGCACCAGCACGTCGTCCAGCATGACGAGGAGGGGCCCAGCTACGAGCTGGCCTACCTCACCAGCCCCGCCGCTCGGGCCAGGTACGAGGCCGAGGCGTCCACCTGCAACCTGGAGCTGCACTACTGGCGCTACGGCACCCTGCCCGCCGTGCGGCCCATGGCCGAGGGACTCAAGCACTACGGCTGCCGGCCGGAGGACGTCGAAGTCGCCGCGCACACCCTGGCCCTCACCTCGGTGTCCGTCCGCCACGGCGCGGTGGTGAGCAAGGCCACGCAGGTGGCCCTCGAGTGGCTCAACTCGCACGTCCCCCACCTGCGGGCGAAGCAGGGCTGAGGCGTCCATGGCCGTCTCGCGCACCGGAGACTGGGCACGGGCCCGCCAGTTGCTGACGGCGGGCTCGTCGCGCCTTGAAGGGGCGTTGCAGACGGCTCTGCGCCAGGAGGCGCACGCCCTGCGCAACGAGGTGGTGAAGGGCCTCACCCAGCAGGCGCCGGGTGGCGAGCCGCTCCGCCCGCCTTCCCCGCTGACGTTGGCGGCGCGCCAGCTCGCGGGCTTCAAAGGGACGAAGGCCCTCCTCGTCTCCGGCGCGCTGCGCAACTCAATCCGTGTCGTCGTGGAGGGCGACAAGGCCTTCATCGGCGTGTCGCGCACCGCGAAGAGTCCGGACGGCGAGTCCCTCGTCGACGTCGCCCAGCTCCAGGAGTACGGCGGCCCGCCCGTCGTCATCCCCATGACGCCGAAGATGCGGCGCTTCCTCTTCGCGCTGCTGCGCCAGGCCGGACTGGCCGGCCAGTCGCGCACCGGCGGGAGCGGGCGCGGCGTCATTGTGACGCAGACGCCCGCGCGGCCCTTCCTGCGGCCGGCCTTCGCGAAGTTCCGCCAGGGCGCCAGCCGCCGCTTCCTCGCGCGCGTAGCGAAGGAGCTGGGCCTCGGAGGGCCAGGGTAATGGCCATCCCCTCCCTCACCTCGGTGGCGCCCTCCTCGGGCCCCACCAGCGGCGGAGACATTCTCCGCCTCGCGGGCACGGGCTTCGCCGCGCGGGTGGCCGTGCGACTGGGCGGGCTGCACGCGGAGGTCCTCTCTGTCCGTGAGGAGACGGGAACTGCCTACGTGGACGTGCGGACGCCCATGCATGAGGTGGGCACCGTCGACGTGGAGCTGCTCAACCTCTCCGCGGACGGACGCCCCATTCCAGGCGAGGGCGCTGTCCTCCCTGGGGCCTACCGCTACCTGCGCCCGCGCGTCGCGAAGGAAGCGACGCTCACCCGCCTCGTGCGCACCTTGCTGCGCGAGCTGAAGCGCCAGGTGGTGGCCAACGTCAGCGCCAGCATCTCCGTCGACTACGACGACACGATGGCGGACGGCCTCAACGTCATCGCCATCGCCTCGCTGCCCTCAGTGGTGCTGTCAGGCCCCACGCTGCGCGAGAGTCGTCGCTACTCCACCAACGTCCTTCACGAGGACGTCGTGCAGGGCCCCTCCGGCGCGGAGCTGGTGCGCAGGCGCCCCGCGTACACGGTGGACTTGGCCTTCACCCTCACGGCGGCCTCCAACCGCACCGCCGAACTCTTCAACCTCATGGCCGCCGTGGCCACCTTCCTCAACCGCAACCGCTGGCTCTCCATGGCCCGGGACGCGGAGGACGCCTCGCGCGGCACCGTCCGCTGGGAAATGGACGCGGACGGCGAAGTGCGCACGCAGCTCGGCAGCCGCGATGACGTGCGCGCCTTCACCTGGGGCCTGGTGGTGCGCGGCTTCGACGTCGACGAGGGCCTGCCTCTCGACATCGGCAAGGCCGTCGCTGGGACGCACCTCGAAACGGACTCACTCCCTGGAGGCACCACATGAGTGTCACCCTTACCAATACCCTGGGCAGGCTCGTCACCTTCCTGCTGCCTCATGAGTCGTACTGCGCAGCGCGCGGCGCGTGCGCCTGCGGCGTGCAGCCTGGCCGTGGAGGCCGGCGCCTGCCCTCCTCCCTCACCCTGGCCACGGGCGTGTCGCTGGTGGACGTGCCCGAGGCGGCCCTCTCCGTGCCCGCTGTGGCCGCTGCCATCCGCCGGGGCGAAGTCACCCTGAAGCGCCAAGCCCCCTCCGCCCCGCCGTCCTCTCCATCCCTCCTCCCCGCGCCGGAAGCGTCCGCGCGCGTGTCCCGGAAGAAGCGAGGTGCCTCGTGAGTCGTGAGCTGCTGTCGTCGAAAATCGTGGTTGAGGAGGAGGAGCCGCAGGTCCGCGGAATTCCTTCCGCGCCCACCTCGGTGGCGGGTGCCGTAGGCCTTGCGGAGCGCGGCCCCATCGGCCAGGCCGTGCTGTGCACCTCCTTCGAAGAGTACCAAGCCACCTTCGGCGGCTTCACGCCGGACTCGGACTTGGCCCTCGCCGCCATGGGCTTCTTCGAGAATGGCGGCAGCAACCTCTGGGTGGTGCGCACCGCCCACTACGAGGACGCGTCCATCCCCGAGTCGCACACGGCCACGCGTGCGGCGGCGGCCCTCACCACGGGTGGCGGGCCGACGCCCGCTGTCGTACGCGGCACCATGCGGCCTCCCTTCACGTTGGCCGACGGCCAGCGACTGGGCGTGTCCGTCAACGGCTCCGAGGCGGTGGACGTCGTCTTCTCCGGCGTCGCGGCTTCCGTCTCTGCGGGGCGCCCTGGGCCCTATGCCCTCACCGCCGGCCAGGCGCTCCGCGTGCGCGTCGACGCCGGGCGGGACGTCTTCATCCCCTTCGCCGAGGGGGACTTCGACGACATCGCCCAGGCCACCGCCCAGGAGGTGGCCGCCGTCCTCAACGCCGGACTCGTTGGGGGCCGCGCCCTCGTGGAAGACGGTGTGCTGAGAATCGCCAGCGACACACAGGGCGCCGCCAGCCGCCTGGAGGTGGGCGACGAGGTGGCTGGCGACGTCTTCGGCTTCCCCGGTGGCCCCCAGGTGGGGAGCGGCAACGTCCAGAGTCTGCGCGCCGTCGAGTTGATGGAGGTGCGTGCTCTCGTCGAGGCGGCGGTGGCTGGTGTCCGCGTGGCGCCATCCTCCCTGGGGGCCCTGCAGTTGCTCACCCAGTCCACGGGCCCTGGCGCCTCCCTGCATGTGCAGGGAGACGCGGCCTCCGGGCTCGGACTGGACGCGATGCTGCACACAGGCGACGCCTCCGGCGACATCGACGTCCTTCTCCTAGAGGCCAAGGACGCGGGTGCCTACGCCAACCGCCTCGAGGTGGAGGTGCGTCCCTCCACCAACGGTGCCCCCGACACCTTCGACGTCCTCGTCCTTGAGGACGGCGCCTACCGCGAGTCCTTCCCCAACCTCTCCTCGTCCGGGGACGACGCACGCTACGCCGAGCGCGTCCTCAATGACGAGCGCACCGGCTCTTCCTACGTCCGGGCCTTCATGGTGCAACCCGGCGCCTTCCCCGACGAGCAGACGGTGGCACTCACAGGCGGTACCGACGGCCTCGTCGGCTTGGACGACACGGACTTCATCGGCTCGGAGGCCGGCGGGAGCGGTCTTTTACGCGCTCGACGAAGTGCAGGACCTCACGCTTCTCCTGGTCCCCGGCCGGGCGACGCCTGCCGTGCACAACGCCATGGTGCGCTACTGCGAGGTGGCGAGAGGCGGCCTGGTGTTCGCCATTCTCGACTCGCCCGCGGGCTACAGGGCGGCGGACATGGTGTCCTACGTCTCGCAGGAGGCGGCTCTCGAAGGACTGTCTGAGCACGCGGCCATCTACTGGCCCCGCGTGAAGGTGCTCAACCCCTCCCGCGGCGTCTTCGGCAACGTCGCGCAGCTCGCCGTCCCGCCCTCCGGCATCATCGCTGGCGTCTTCGCTCGCAACGACGCTGCGCGTCCCGGCGGGGTGTATGAAGCCTCCGCGGGCATCGAAGCCGGGCGCATGTTCGGCGTCCTCGGCTTCGAGTCCAAGGAGTGCCTCGACGAGAAGAAGCGGGACATCGTCTACCCCCGCCGCATCAACCCGCTCACCACGGGGCCCGGCCTGCCGCGCTTCATCGACGGCAGCCGCACGCTGAAGGCCAGCGGGAACTTCCCCTACGTCGCCGAGCGACGCGGGGTGTCCTTCATCGAGCGCAGCCTCAAGGCGGGCCTGCAGTTCGCCCGGCACCGCAACAACACGGAAGGGCTGCGCGCCCAGGTGCGGCGCTCTATCGCCACCTTCCTCCTCGCGCAGATGAAGAACGGGGCCTTCCGCAGCCAGGAGCCCGCCAAGGCCTTCTTTGTCGACGTGTCAGACGCGTTGAACCCGCCGTCCGTCGTCTTCGCCGGAAAGCTGGTGGCACGCATCGGGCTCGCCACCAACAAGCCGGCCGAGTTCATCGTCTTGCGCATCGCCCAGGACACCCGCGCCCTCGAAGCCGAGCTGGCTTCAGCGGGCCTGTGAGGAACATCTCCATGGCCATCATCGGACAGCCGCGCAGCTTTCATAAGCGCTTCAAATTCTTGTGCGAGGTGGACGGCCTCGGGCACTCCGGTTTCCAGAAGTGCAGCGAGTTGTCCGTCGAAGTCGCCAACGTCCAGTACTTCGAGGGCGGCAGCCTCATCCCCAACAAGTCCCCGGGGCGCCTCACCTTCTCCGACGTCACGTTGGAGAGAGGCGCCACGCAGGACCACCAGCTCTTCGACTGGTTCCAGGACGTCGTCCATACCGCCAGCGGATTGGGCCTGCCGGACAGCCTCTACAAGCGCAACCTCGACATCGTCCAGCAAGACAGGGACGGCACCACGCTGCGCCGGTGGAGCCTCTCCCGCGCATGGCCGGTGAAGTTCGTCGCGGGCGAATGGGACAACGAGAGTGACGAGAACGTCATCGAGTCCGTCACCCTCACCTACGACTTCTTCGAGTTGGCCAAGTAGGACTCAGCCAGCGACGTCGTCCCCATGGGCCTTGCACGCGGGCGGGCGCTCCCTAGAGGTAGCGCCCGCTCCGCCCATTGGCGAACACGCTCATTCACGAGCGTGACTTCGGCGCGGCAAGGACGCCCGCCCATTCCTTCTCGATGCCCTTTCACTTGGGCTCGGAAGGTGCGGGGACGCAGGAATAGTGGTCGCTAATCTCGCCGTTGGTCATCGTTCGCGAAGTCCAGCAGGCGAAGTAGTGACGTTTACCACAACCGCTCGCCTCGAAGACGTCGTAGCCCGAGCCGGACTGGTACGGATTCTTGGAGATTTCGCCCCAGTTGAGTTCTCTCCGCGCCGTGACAGCGACCTCTGCTGCGGGGCACTCGTACATCTTGCTGAACTTGTCGCGAATCTTCGGCTCGGGACGATTGCAGGCCAGCAAACCGAACGCCAAGGCAGCAAGGTACCAACGCCCCCTTAAATCAAGCTCGTGCATGACCCGATGCTAATCTGGCCTTCCACGGAGAATCACGAAGTTCCGATGACAGGTACGCGCTGCTCCGTCCCACAGCAGCGCGAAGCTCCTGCACTGGTTCTCGTGCGGAGATAACCGTTCACGGCTGGTCGCCCCCCTGAGTGGGTGCTGCGTCTGTCGATGTCCCCGATTAGCCGTCCAAAGCCTTTGTCCTTCGTGGAGGAAGGACATGGCGAACATCATCTCATGCCCCTCGGGGCTGACAGGCCGTATTCGGGGAATGCGAGTGCGGGAGGAGCGCGTCCTCGCGGACAGGAAACTGGCGAAGAGCGGCGGCCAAGTGGATGAGCTGCTCTCCGCGTGCTGGGAAGAGCTGCTGGAGGCAGGCCCCTACGCCTTTGCCGACGGGAAGGTGGATTGGGGCCAGGTGCTTCAGGGGGACCGCTTCTATGCACTCCTCCAGGTGCGCGTCCTCACCTACGGCCCCGAGTACGCCTTCGCCGTCCCCTGCCAGAATGCAGCCTGCCGCGCCCGCATCGACTGGGAGCTGGACTTGAGGCAGCTTCCGGTGCGCGCCCTCTCGGACACCAGCCGCGCCTGCTTCGTCGCCGGTAACCGCTTCGAGACGACGCTGCCGGACGCCGGCACGCGCGTGCGCTTCAAGCTGCTGACGGGTGAGGACGAGCGGCGCCTGCCTCAGCTCCAACGCGCCACGCCCGAGAAGCTGCTGTCCTCCGTCCTCGCCTACCGGGTGCTGGACGTTGACGGCGTGGACGCGCGCGACAAGCGCCGCTTCCTCGAAGACTTGAGCCTGCGCGACGCCGACTTCCTCGTCGACGAGTTCGACCGCGTCGACTGCGGCGTGGACACCACCCTCGAAGTCGAGTGCCCCGAGTGCTTCATGCGACAGGAGGTGGAGCTCCCTTTCGACCGGGGCTTCTTCCTCCCGGGGACGCAGCGGACAACGAGGCGACGGGAGCGCTCCACCTCTTCCCCGGCGTGACACTGGAGACGTGGCGCGAGGGCCTCTTCCAATTGTGCTGGCACCAGCACGGGGGCAGCGGCCTCGCAGTGCCTCTCGGTGACGCGCTGGAGCTGCCCACCTCGGACAGGGATTGGTTCCTCGAGCGCATTGGCCAGCAACGCAGTCGCGAGGCGAAGGCCTTGGAGAAGTCCGCGAAGCGGAGGTAGCGCGTGCTCAACAACCTCGGCCTGGGCTTCGTCTTCACGGCGCGGGACCTGGCCTCTGGCACCTTTCAGGGCGTGGAGCGCAACTTCATGAGCCTGGACAGGCGCGTAGGGTTGGGCACCGCGCGCATTGAAACCGCCTTTCAGCGGCTCGGCGTCGCCATGGCCATCTTCACGGCCGGCGCCGTCACCGTGGGCGCATCCCTCTCGCTGGCCAACGTTGCCGGCCAGTTCGAGCAAGCCCTGGCGGGCGTGGCCGCCGTCTCCGGCGCCTCGGCCGAGGTGCTCGGGCAACTTCGTGACGCGGCCATCCAAGCCAGCCTCGCCACGCAATTCACGCCCACCGAGTCCGTGCTGGGCCTTCGCGAGCTCACCCAGGCCGGCTTCACCGCCGCTGAGTCCATGGATTTGCTGCTACCGGTGTTGGACCTGGCGGGTGGCTCGCTGGGAGAGCTGACACCCCAGGGCGCAGCGGGCCTCGCGTCGCAGGCGATGAAGGCCTTCGGCATCTCCACCGACAAGGCCGCCATCTCCGTCGACCAAATGCTCCAGGCAGTCAACGTCTTCGCCCTCAGCGCGAATGAGTTGCCCCTGGCCCTCGGCACCGCCGCGCGCGGCGCACAGGCCCTCAACCAGTCCCTGCCCGAGACACTCATCGCCCTCGGCCTCGTGAAGAACGTCGTCCCCGGCGTGGAGCGCGCGTCCACCGCCGTCGCCGTGGCCATGGAGCGCATGGCGGACCCGCAGGTGCAAGCGCACCTGCGCGGCCTGGGTGTTGCCGTCACCGACTCCAAAGGCAACTTCCTCTCCTTCCTCGGCATCCTCGACAAGCTGTCGCCCGCCCTCGAGCGCATGACGGCGGCGCAGCGCTCCGCCTTCCTCTTGAAGGCCTTCGGCCGCGAGGCGCTTGGCGGCGTGAATGCCATCCTCACGCAGTTCACCAATGGCATTCGCAAGGACACTGGAGAAGTCGTCCGCGGCGCCGAGGCCCTCAAGTACCTGCGCGATGAGTTCGAAAATGCGGGCGGCACGGCCACGAAGTTCCGTGAGCAGATGCTGGACACGTTTCAGGGCCAGAAGACGCTGCTCGCCGGCAACCTGGAGACGCTCGCCATCGTCCTCGGGGAGCCCTTCAGTCAGGTGTTGAAGCCCCTCGTCACCCTCGTCGCCAGCGCGGTGCAGCAGGTGCTGGGTGTCTTCCAGGCCCTGCCCGGCCCGGTGAAGCGAGCCTTCGCAGCCTTCGCTCTCGGGGCTGGTGCCCTGGTTTCCCTCGTCGGCGCTGTCATCGCCGCGAAGGTGGGCCTGGCGCTGCTGGTGGTGGGCCTCAAGGTGCTGGGCCTCACCCTGGGCAGCCTCCTGGCCACGGTGCTTCCGGCGGTAGCCGCTGTCGTCCTCCTGGGTGTCGCCGTGGCCGGCCTCGCCTATGCCTTCCGTCACAACCTCGGGGGCCTGGGCGACTTCGCGCGGCGTGTGCAGGAGCAGGTGACGCTCGCCTTCCGAGGCCTCGTCCAGTTCTTCGAGGACGGGGGCTTCTCCGGCGCGGTGCGGGAGGAGTTGGGCCGGGCCGAGAATGCCGGGCTGAAGGACTTCCTCATCAACCTCTACCTGTGGGCCCACCGCGTCCACAGCTTCTTTTCCGGCCTCGCCGACGGATTCTCTTCCGGCATTGAGGCCGCGCGCCCCACCCTCGACGCCTTCCAGGCGACGCTTGGGCGGGTGGGCGAAGCGCTGGGCTTCCTCTCCGAGCGGGACGACGCGACCACGGCCGCTGCGAAGTTCGCCGCCTTCGGGGCCTCGGGCGCCACGGTGGGCCGCGCCCTCACCCGCGTCTTCGACTTCGTCGTCAGGGGCCTGACGGCCGCCGCGGAGGTGGTGGAGGGCCTGGCGGGCCAGTGGGGCTACATGAAGGCCGGCGTCGACGTCCTCCTCGGCAGCCTGGCGCACCTCGGCCGCGTCCTCGGCGGGGCCCTCTCGGGCCTCTTGGGCACCAACTCCGCCTTGCAGCAGGGCAGCAGTGGGTGGGCCCTCATGGGGCAAGCCATCGGGTTTGCCATCGGCAATATCACCACCGTCGTGGGCGTGCTGGTGTCCGCCGTCTCCCTCGCCGTGTCCGTGGTGGGGGGCGTCCTCAACGCGGCCCTGGCGGCCTTCTCCGGCATCGTCGACGTCTTCTGGGGCGTCGTCATGGCGCTCAGTGGCATCCTCACCGGCGACTGGGCCGAGGCGTGGACGGGGATGAAGCTCGTCGTCTTCGGCGTGGTGGACGCCATTTCCGGCGTCCTCCTGGAGTTGGTGGGCGCCATCCTCGGCGTCGTGGACGCGGTGGCGAGCCTCTTCGGCACGGACACCGGCCTCCAGCAGGCGCTACGCACGGCCCGACTGGGCCTCCACCGGGACTTGTCCGTCGCCTTCGGCCTCGACGACGCCACCGGCAGCGCCGCCACACCTGTGACTGCCGTCTCCTCGGCTTCGCCCACCTCGCCAGTGGATTGGCCCCTGGAGTCCTCGTCGATGCCGGCGGTGGCGGCCCTCCAGGCCTCGCTGCCCCAGCCCGAGGTGCTCTCCTCGCAGCCGGCTTCGCCTGCCAGCGCACCCGTCCTCGTGAGCGTCCAGGTGGACGGAGAGGTGCTGGCCCAGGCCACGGCGCGTGCCGAGAGGGACGCCGCCTCCCGCAGCTTCTCCCCCATGCCAGCGTACTGAAAGGCGGGCTCCACGTGTCCATCGCTGCCGGCCTCGCCCGTCCTCCTCGCTGCGTGCTGGTGAATGTCCTCACCGGTGAGGCCATGGAGTGCCTCTTCAACCCCACGCAGTTGGTAGAGAAGCTCCAGGTGAATTGGAACCGCCTGGCCGTACCGGGCCTGTCTCACCAGGTGCTCCAGTTTCAGGGCACCTCCAACCGACAGCTGGCAGGCGTGGAGTTCTACCTCGACGCCTTCGCCACGCAGCAGGCCGACACGTCCAACATCATGGCGTTCCGCGGCTTCCTGCGCGCCCTCACCGTGCCTCCGGCGGGTACTGAGGGTGTGCTGGCGACAGCGCCGCCGCGCGTCCTCATCCTCTGGCCCGGCGTCCTCACCGTGGAGTGCGTCGTCGCCAGCGTGGAGTTCCAGTACCGCCAGCTCGCCGTCGACGGACGCGTCCTCGTCTACACCGCCACCGTCACCTTCGAGGAGATTCTCGACACCCGTGTCACCTCCGAGCAGCTCCGTCAGGAGGTGCCGTAATGGCCCCTCACGCTGGCAGTCGCTATTCCTTCTCCCTCGGCCTGCGGGACGAGGCCGGCCACCTCTTCCTCTCCGAGAGAGTCCCCTACGGCTTCCAGCCGCACGTGGACACGCGCGTCCACCTCGTCGCCGAGGGCGACTCCCTCTGGGGCCTCGCCGGCCGCTACTTCGCGCCCCTCCCGCGCGCCTGCGGCTTCTGGTGGGCCATCGCCGACTTCCAGCCGGAGCCCATCATCGACGCGACGCTGGAGCTGGAGGCTGGGCGGCGCCTCTTCATCCCCTCACTGCGCGTCCTCACCGACGTCATCCTCAGCGAGCAGCGGCGGAGGGCCGGCGAATGACGCGCCCCCTCGACAGGAGCGCGCCTGGCGTGCGCCTCACACTGCTGGCACACGAGAGGGCTCGCGGCGGTGAGCCCCTCTCCCTTGAGGGCCGCGTCCTCGGCCTCACCTTCGAGGACTCGGCGACGAAGGCCGACAAGCTGTCCCTCCAGTTGGACAACTTCGACTTGGCCCTCTTCGACAGGGCGGAGCTGGTCGGCGGCGCGGTGCTGGAGGTGTCCTGGGGCTACCCGGGCCTCATGGCGCCTCCGCGACGAGTGGTGGTGAAGAAGCTGAAGGGCTTCCAGTTGCTCACCGTCGAGGGCCAGGCCCTCAGCGCCCTCATGCACCGCGAAGCGAAGACGCGCGCCTGGAAAGGCAAGACGCGCGCCCAGGTGGTGCGCGAGGTGGCCGCCGAGTACGGCTACGAGGAGGGCTCCGTCCACGTCGAGGACACCGGAGAGTCCTTCGACACCATCCACCAGGCCGGGGAGACGGATGCGCGTTTTCTCCGGCGCATGGCCGCGCGCGAGGAGTTTGAGTTCCACGTCGACGACAAGGGCCTCACCTTCGGCCCGCGCAACCAGGCCGCAGCGCCCGCCCAGGTGCTGTGGTGGTACGCGGACACAGGCCGAGGCGACATCCTCTCCGTCAACGTCGAGTCGGAGCTGGGCCGCCGCGTGGGCCAGGTGGGCGTCCGTGGCCGGGACGCCATGGCCAAGGCGAACATCGAAGCCCAGGCGAGCAGTGCCACCGTGGAGCGCACCACCCTCGCGGACTTCCTCGAGGTGGTGGACAAGCGCACGGGCACCACGTCGCTGCAGCTTCGCAACAGCACCACCAGCGTCCAGCCCACCTCGGCATCGACACCCGCTCAAGCCCAGCGCGAGTCCGCGGCCCGCTTCCGGCGGGCGGAAGCCGGCACTGTGAAGCTGTCCCTCCAGGTGGTGGGCAACCCCAGCTTGCGTGCGAAGTCCGTCGTGGAGGTGCGCGGCATCTCCAGCTTCCTGTCCGGGAAGTATTACGTCACCGAGGCGAAGCACGTCCTCTCCGCCTCCGGCTACACCTGCGAGTTGAAGCTGTCGCGTGACGGCACCGGACAGCGTCAGCAAGCCAGCGCCGAGAAGCAGGGACAGCCCCAGGGCGGACAACCCAACACCAGCGCACCCTCGACGACGGGGGCGCTGAAGGAAGTAGAGGCATTCGAGAAGCGTACCGGCACCCGGTACATCGAGTACCGCCGTGACGGGCAGCCCATCGGTGTCGAGGACCCGGAAGCCGGAATGAGTCTCCCCAGGTAGCGAGCCCACCATGAGCACCTTCGACGACGACATCCTCGCCCATGACACGCGCCTCCTCGGCATGTACGTGGGCTACGTCACCAGCCGCGACGACGAGGCGCAGCTCGGCCGCGTCCGCGTGTGCATCCCCGGCGTCCTTGAGCCCGAGTCCTCCTGGGCCTGGCCCTTGGGCACCTCCGGCGGCGGCGCCAAGGACACGGGCCTCTTCGCGGTGCCACACGTGGGCGCGGAGGTGGCCGTCTTCTTCAACATGGGCGACATCGACGCGCCCTACTACCTCAGCGCGCACTGGGGAAAGCCGGGCGGCCAGAGTGAGGTGCCCGAAGAGGCCCAGGTGTCTCCGCCCGACAACCGCGTCCTCGCCACGCCCACCTTCCGCGTCGAATTGGACGAGTCCGCGGGGAAGCGAAAGCTGAAGCTCACCAACCGGAAGACGGGCGACTGCCTCACCTTCGACGCGGAAACCAACTCCGTCACCCTGGAGGCCACCACCGCCCTCACCCTGCGCGCGGTGGGCGCCATCTCCCTGGAGGCGGCTCAAGTCACCATCGCCGGCCGCGTGGTGCGCCCCATCGCCGAGCCGATTTGAGGAAGCCCATGGCGCTGCCCATCTGCATCCACATCCCGCCGTTGCCCGAGGCGCCCACGCTCACCCTGCCTGGAGGCGCCACCTTGCAGCACCACCAGCTCCTGCAGGCCGTCCAGCCGGCGCTCGCGCCGCTTATGCCCATTTTCGACGTCATCGGCGCGGTGCTGGCACTCGTCGACGTCGTGAAGGCGATACCTGACGCACTGGGGCCGCCGCCGGACCCGACAGCCATCGCCGCAGCCCTGCCGAATCTGGCCGAGAAGGTGTCCAATCTGCTCCGCCTCGTCCCCCAGCTCTCGGTGCCCTACACCGTGGTGGGCGTCATCGACATTGTCCTGGGGGAGCTGGGCCAGGCGCGAAACCAGCTCGTCCACCTCCAGCAGCGACTGTCGAGCGTGGCACAGGCCCGGCTGCGCGCGGCCCAGCTTGGGGACGCCGGCCTCCTGTCGGTGGCAGGCTGCGCGGAGGCCAACGTCGCCCAGGAGGCCGCCAACGTCGGCAAGGCCCTGGCCGCCCTCTCCCAGCTCATGGCCCTCCTCAACGTCCTCCTGGGGCTGGTGGGCGGCCCCCAGGTGCCGGACTTCTCCAGCCTCGAGGGAAGCGCGCTGGAAGAGGCCATTGCGCCCCTCGACGCCATCGTCCGCACGCTGCAGCAGGTGCGCGCGGCCATCCCCGTTCCGTGAGGAGGACACCTTGAGCCAGCAACCGCGGAATCTCCTCGTCCCCTTCAGGAGAGACAGGAAGCAGGACTTCGCCGCGGGCACCGAGACCCAGTTGCTCGCCTCGAAGGTGAGGCAGGTGCTGCTGACGGAGGGCGCCACGCCACACTCCACCGGCGAGCTGCCCTGGCGCACCAGCTTCGGCGCGGGCCTCTCGCGCCTTCGCCACCAGCGCAACGACAGCGTGCTGGCGGAGCTGGTGCGCGTGTACGTCCGTGACGCCCTCGCCCGCTGGCTGCCTGGCGTCCAGCTCGTGCAAATCCGCGTCGAGCAGGAGGCGGCCACGCTGACGCTTCGTGTGCGCGTGCGAGAGGGTGACACGACAGCGGACTTGGAGGCGCCCCTCCCTGGCTGAGTGGCGCTCCAATCCCACGCATACAAGTGGACTTCTCCGAGCACCAGAGGGCTGTATGGCTCACCTCAAACGGAGCGCCTCACCCAATGAGCCGACAAACGAAATACATGGATGGCAAGGACTTCACCCTGCACTGGTGGGAAGCCAGCGGGCACATCTGCTTTTACAACGCACGAGGCGAAGTCAGCCGGCTTCCCATTCGACAACTCCAAGAGAAAGCAGTGAAGGTTGTTTGCCAGCATCCCTCCGGCATTCGCCTCATGCCCCTGGCGCGAGAGGTCCACAACCAACACCTCGAGGCTCCATTCGCCAGCATTCCTCCAGTCCTTCGCTCGCTCGGCCGCATTACCCACACGAATGTCATCAGCAGGCCCGAGCGCGGGCTCTTCGTCCCCATCAGAATGGGCGAACTCCAAGCCGCAGGGCCCGCTGCGCGCGAAGAGGAGTTCCTCCTGCCTCTCGCCACGTTCCTCGAGGGAGACGTGGAGGAACTCACCGCCGCAGTCCCCATGGGCAGCCAAGGCCTCGGCGGCCCCTGGGAGTTGCCGGACATCGTCGGCGTGTACCGGCGATGTGCGGGGGACTCCATTTCGTGGACTCCCGAAATCCTCGCAGTCGAAGTCAGGGGCACGACGAAGGACCTCCTCTCGGCCTATGGGCAGGCGACGGCCCACCAGCTCTTCGCCACGAAGACGTACCTCGCCCTGCCGCACACCCTCTCCTTCAACGACAAGCGGGAGCTGGTGGCGCGCTGCCAATTGCACGGCCTCGGCCTCATTCTCTTCGGGCCCAGTCCCCGGGACGAGTACACCGTCCTCGTCCCGGCTCGTAGATGCCCCCCGGCGCCAGACGAAGCACTCCGCTTCAGCGAGCGGCTGCGCGCGCAGGACGAGGAGAAGTTCCGCACCCTGTTCGGGTAGGGCGAAGCGCTAAACCGAGATTCGTGATTCTCGCTCAGGTTGGTTCAGGGCCCTCACTCAGGATACCCACGGGGCTGCGGGACCGGGGTAGCCTTCACGGATGTCCACCATCATCCACATCGTCGTGTACGTGGGCCTCTTCATCGGCATGGCCTTCCTGTTCACGAAGCTCCATGGCCGGGAGAAGAAGTTCCATGAGCAGGTGCGGCTCGAGGGGAAGCGCTACGTCGCCATCATCAAGGACTTCGTCCAGGTGAAGGGAACCACAAACCGGGCCTCGCTCGTGATGAAGCTCGAGACCCCCTCGGGGCCGGTGGGCCAGCGGCTCATCGTCCCCGTCGAGGGGGCCGTGACATGGGACTTCATCACGACGGCCCGAGTGACGGAGCGTCCGGTCTACGTCTGGTGCATCATCGACCCGAACGTCGACCCGGCCGTGCGCCAGTACGGCTTCCTCCTCGAGGAGACGCCTTCCTGAAGAACCGTCTCCCCACTCCACCAGCCCCCGCTCGTTGTCGGCGATCTTCCTGAGCACCTGGGGCAGCCCCAGCTCGCAGTCCCCATGTCCCCTACAGAAGTGAGCCCCAGGCCTTTGTCTCCCGGTGGAGGCCTTCGCCGACGTGCCACTTCTTCCCGCGTCCACCGACTACACCCACCGCGACTTCGACGCCCTGCGCGCGCGCCTCATGGCGCTGACGAAGAGCGTCTTCCCGGACTGGACGGACTTCGACGTCGCCAGCTTCGGCAATGTCCTGCTGGAGATGTACGCTTTCGTTGGCGACGTCCTTGGCAGCTACCAGGACAACCTCGCCCGCGAGTCGCGCCTCTCCACCGCCACCCAGCGCCGCAACGTCATCACCCTGGCACGCATGCTGGGCTACCGGCTTCATGGTGCCCAGGCCGCCACGGCCGAGGTGGAGCTGCGCGTGGCCCAGCCGCCCGCCGCCCCCGTCACCTTCCCCGCCGGCACCGTCGTCCGCACCCAGGAGGTGACGGAGGCCGTCCGCTTCCAGTTGCTGGCACCCGCCACCGTTCCGGCCGGCGCCAACCCGCCGCGAGTCGTCACGGTGGCCGAGCATTCGAAGACGCACACCCAGCTCTTCGACGCCCGCGGCCTCGCCGACTTCGAAGCGCACCTGGACTTCGCCCCCTACCTGGACGGCTCCGCCCGCGTGTCCACCGCCCAGGGTGCCTTCAGCGAGGTGGACACCTTCCTCAACTCCCGCGCCTCCGACGCCCACTTCCTCGTCAGCGTCGACCAGGGGGACAAGGCCACCGTCCGCTTCGGCAACGGCACCAACGGCCTGCCGCCCGCTGGCACCGTGGCGGTGGTGTACAAGACAGGTGGCGGCGCGGACGGCAATGTGGACGCGGGCCGCCTCGTCGTCGTGGAGGGCAGCTTCCGGGACGCCCACGGCCACGCGGTGCAGGTGTCCGTCAACAACCCCGCCCCCGCCTCGGGTGGCGCGGACAGGCAGACGGTGGCCTCGGCCAAGCTGCTCGCCCCCGAGAGCCTCCGGGCCCTGACGCGCACCGTCTCCCGCGAGGACTTTGAAATCAACGCCCGGCGCCTCCCCGGCGTGGCCCGCGCCCTCATGCTGACGTCCAACGAGGACGCCACCATTGCCGAGAATGCCGGCATCCTCTACGTGGTGCCCCAGGGCGGCGGAGTCCCCACGCCAGCCCTCAAGGCCCAGGTGCTGCGGCAGGTGACGGAAGTCTACCCCTGCACCCTCACCTTCCAGGTGGCCGTCCAGGAGCCGGTGTACCGGCGCGTGGACGTCTCCGCCCGCCTCTTCCTGCGCCAGGGCGCTTCGGCCCAGGACGTCGCCGCACGCGTCCGCCAGGCGCTCGCCGCCCACTTCCGCATCAGCGAGCCGGACGGCACGCCCAACCCGCGCATCGACTTCGGCTTCAACCTCAAGGACGCCCAGGGCTTCCCGGCCGGGGAGGTGGCCTGGTCCGACGTCTTCAACGTCATCCGGGATGTGCCCGGCGTCCGGAAGCTGGGCGACGCGCGAATGGACCTGACACTCAACGGCCTGCCCGCGGATGTGAAGCTGACGGTGCGGGAGCTGCCGGTGCTGGGCAGCGTCACCCTCCAGGACGGGGACACCGGAGGGCTCCTCTGACATGGCCCTCCTCAACCCCAGCTTCGAGGACGCGGGCGCCCGGCCCGGCGAGGCAGCGCACTGGACGCTGACGGCGGTGACGCGCCTTGAACTCTTCGCGGGCTTCGGTGTGCCGGAGGAGGCATGCGAGGACTTCGAGCGCTGGTACGTATGGCGCGCCGCCCTCTCCGACGTCCCCGTGGCCCTCGCCTTCTTCTCCGGCCAGCGCGATGGCTTCGAGGACTTCTCCCGAGGTTGGGACAACGACGGCTTCCTCTTCGAGCTGCCGCCCGCGCAGCTCGTCCCACACCGCTTCGAGGGGAGCGTCGTCGAGACGTGGGGCCAGGGGCCCTTCCTCACGGACTGGGCGGACGTCACCGCCGTGCCGGGCCTCTTCAACGACTCGGCGCGGGAGGACTTCGAGCAGCGCTGGCACACCAACGAGTCCTACGCCTGGCGCTGGGAGGACGTGACGGCGCAAGGGGCCCTCTTCAACTCCACGCAGCCCACCGAGGACTTCGACACCGGGTGGCCGCTGGCCGCCACGCAGTGAGGACACCATGGCACTCGCAGACTGGAGCTACCTCAATCAAGGACTCGACATCGCCACCGTGGACAGGGGCGTAACGGCGGGCATTGCCCGTCCCCCAGGCGGCGGCAACTTCCTCTTCGCCTTCAACTCGTTGTCGGCCGCCCAGGGCGCCGTCGCACTCTTCGCCAACCTGCCGGACTTCGCCCCCATGGCCCGGGGCGGGAGCATTCGAGGCTGCATCCAGCGAGGGCCTGGTGGCGGCCCCACCGGCTTCTCCCCTTTCATCTTCCTGTGCGGACAGGGTACCTCCGTCAACGACTCCGCCTACCTCCTGGGTCTCTCCGACGATGAGCCGCACCGGGTGGTGCTCCGCAAGGGGGCGGTGGCCACGGGGCTGCCCGACGCCGACGGCCCCGGAGTCCTCCTGAAGTCCTCGGCCAGTTTCTCCCAGGGCACCTGGCTGCACCTGCGGCTGGACGTCATCGTCAACGCCAACGGCGACGTCGTCCTCAAGGCCTTCCACAATGACCTGGCCCTCCACCCGCTGGGCACGCCTCCTGACTGGCAGCCCGTGCCAGGCATGGCCGACTTCATCGACGACGCCCTCGGCATCAACTCCGGTAGCCAACCCCTCACCTCGGGCCGTGGCGGCTTCGGCTTCGCGGTGCGGGACGTCACGCGCCGGGCCTACTTCGACTCGCTCGAGCTCTCCCGGCAGGTGTGAAGCCATGGCCCTCACTGCCTTCACCAGCCGCCTGGGCCTGGGCCAGGGACGCATTCAGCCCCAGCGGGCCGCGCCCGCCTCGGGCGAGTACCTCTTCGTCCTCGGCGACGAGGAGCCTGGACGTCGCTTCGAGCTGGCCCCCGGGGATTTCGCCGAGGTGACACAAGCGGTGGACGTCACCGGCGTGGACCTGGTCCGCACCGCCTTGCGCCTCCGTGTGCCGCCAGGCGTCCCGGAGGGCCTGGCCTGGGAAGCGTCCCTCGTCGTGGACGGCGTGAAGTACGCCCGCTGCCTCGGGCGCCCCGGCCGCGAGCGCCTCGTCACGGACATGACCGCCAACGTCTCGAAGCTCTCCGGTGTCCGCACGGTGGGCGTCCGCCTGGAGCTCGTCTCCTCGTGAGGTGCCGCCATGGCCACGGTTGAGCTACCCGCCCTCTACGTCGACACCGTCTCCCTCTTCGCCGAGACGCGCCGTCCCCTCCTCCTCAACCGCGCGCCGGGCCCAGGGGAGACGGACGTCCCCATTGACACCACCCTGGAGCTGGAGCTGGTGGACATCGGCACGGACGGCATTGCTCGGGCGGCCACGCGCGTCTGGGTGGACGGCTTCCTCGCCTTCGAAGGCGGGGCTGACATCGAGGTGCAACCCGCCTTTGCGGGGCCTCGGGCGGAGGTGACGCAAACGGCGGACACCCTGCGTGTGGTGCTCCATCCGGCGGTGCCGCTGGTCAGCCAGGCCACCGTCTCCGTCCGCGTCGTCTCCGCGACGGCCGGCGGCGCGCACCTCCTCGACGAGACGTACACTTTCACCGTAGAGGACAGGACAGCGCCCCGTCTCGTGGGCGCCCAGGCCCTGGCGCCGAAGTCGGTGCGCCTCGCCTTCGACGAAGCTGTGCGGGTGCCTCCCACGGCGCGCTTCACCTTCACGGCTCGCGGCGCGCCCGCAGTCCCGGTAGCCGCCATCGAGGCCGCGGCGGACGGCCCCCTCGTCCAGCTCGTTCTCGACACGGAGCTGACGCCGGACGTGGGGTACGAAGTGCGTGTGGAGGGCGTGACGGACACGCACGGCAATCTGGTGCTCGCCCCCTACCACAGAGCCATCTTCGCGGGCTTCCGGCCGGCCAGGCCTCCCTCCCGGCACTTCCAACTCTGGGACATGCTGCCGGGCCACAACCGCCGTGACGACGTGACGGGGGACTTGCACCGCTTCATCTCCTGCCTCCAGGAAGTGACGGACCTGCTGCTCGCCGACTTGGACGCCTTCCCCGACGTCTTCGACTTGGAGCGCGCCCCGGAGGTTTTCCTGGACGCCATCCTCCAGGACTTGGGCAACCCCTTCGCCTTCGAGCTGGACGTCCTCGCCCGGCGCCGCCTGGCCGCCATCCTCGTGGACATGTACCAGCAGAAGGGCACCGCGCTGGGCCTGCGCAACGCCATCCGCTTCTTCCTCGGCATCGAGGTGAGGGCCATCTCTCCCTTCGCCTCGGACACCCTCGTGCTGGGTGAATCCGAGTTGGGCGTGGACTGGGTGCTGGGCCCCTCGGAGCGCTTCGCCCGCTACGCCTTCAACGTCGAGGTGGAGCGTCTTCTCTCGCCCCCGGAGCGCCAGCGCCTGCGCACCCTCGTCGAGTACCTCAAGCCCGCGCACACCCACTTCGTGGACCTGGTGGAGCCCCTGCCGCCCATTCTCCCCGAGCACTGGGAGCTAGGCCTCAGCGAACTGGGCGAGACGACGACGCTGCACTGAACGCCCTGCGACATGTCCCCGATTTCTCGCGCCGTGCCTTTGCCTTCTCCTGGAGGGCAAAGGCATGAGCAACCGGCTGGATTTTTTCTTCAGGCAACGTGTCAGCGAGGCCGAGCTGGACTTGGCCTTCGCGCAGTTGGAGCAGGCGGACCGCAACCTCGCCTCGGACTTGGGCGTCCACGGCGTCATCTCCGGGGCCGTGCCCGCGCCGCACGCGCCCGTGCCCAACCTCTCCGTTGACTTGACGGCCCCGGGCCGCGCCTACGACAACCTCGGCCAGCGCATCTTCTTCGGCACCGGGCAGACGGTGGACTGCGCGGTGGACTTGTCCGGCATCCCCACCGACGTCTCCACCTCCGGCAGCGAGCGGTGGCTGGGCATCTTCCTTCGCTTCACGCGCCTGCTGTCCGAGCCGCGCACGGACGGCAACTCCCAGCAGGTGTACTTCCGCCGCGACGAGTCCTTCGAGCTGGTGGTGCGCCAGGCGCCGGAGGGCCCCGTCGACCAGGCGCCCAAGCCCGCCCTCCAGCCCGACGAGTTGCTGCTGTGTGACGTCCGGCGCCGCCCCGGGCAGACGCAGATTCTCGCCGCGGACTTGGACACCTCCCGCCGCCAGGCCTTCATCTTCGCCAGGGGCACCTCCGTGGCCGTGGAGAGCGGCACCTGGGACGTCCTGAGCCCCAGCTCCGCGACAGTGCAAGCGACGCTGGACGAGGTGGACGCCGAGCTGGCCGGGCACTTCTCCGGCACCACCCGGAGACATGAGGCCAGTGCCGTGGACTACGCGCCCCATGGCTTCATCACCTCCACCACCGTGCAGGAGGCCGTGGACGAAGTCGTGGACAAGCTCTCCTCGGCCGCCGCTGGCACCCCGGGCGCCTCCCGCGTGGGCGCGGACGCGGTGCCCGGTACCCCCAACCTGCTTCCGGCGGGCACCGTGGACGCGCAGCTCTCCTCGCTGCTGGGCTTCATGAATGCCCACCAGGGCGCGGCCACCGGGGCCCACCACGCCAGCGCCATTGGCGCTTCGCCGCACAGCTACGTCAGCGGCACCAGCGTCCAGGCGCAGCTGCAGGAAGTCGTCACCCGCCTGGGGGAGACGACGGCCGGAAGCCCCGGTGCGTCTCGCATTGGAGGAGAGGCGCTGGCCGGGACGCCCCACTCCCTCGCCGCCGGCAACCTGCGGCAGCAGGTGGCCGCGCTGCTGGGCTTCCTCAACGGGCACGTCACCCAGGCCGCAGGGGCCCACGCGGCCTCCGCCGTCTCCGTCGCGGACACGGGAGAGTTCCTCGGTGCAGGTACCGTCGAGGCAGCCCTCGCTGAAATCCTCGCGGCCTTCAGCAGCGGGCACTACCGGAGCAACGAGACGGCGGCAGGCCAGCACAGGGCCATTCTCCAACCCAGGCTGGGCACTGGCCGCGTCCTCCTCCTCGACGCCCTGGGCGTGGGGGGCGCAGCCGCGCGCCTGCGCCTCTACGCCGACGACGACTCGGTGTGGTTCACCCTCAACGCCGCCTGGAATGGCAGCGCCTGGGCCCGGGACACCTCCGGGGCTGCGGCCGGCGGCTTTCGCCTCTCGCGCAACGAGGCGGAGTTCCTCCACGACGCCAGCCTCACCACTACCTTCACCACCTGGACGCGCACGTTGCGGCTCCCCATGAATAGCACCGCCAGCAACACCGCCTTCGAGGTGGCGGGCAGCGTGCGCGAGGTGGGCCGGCTCGGCCTCCAGTACAGCAACAGCGACACCGCCCCGCACGACAACCTGGCCGGCGGCGGCTCGGTGACGTTTCGCAGCCGCTTCCCCACCGCGCCCTCCTCCATCACCCTCTCCCCCTACGCCACCAGCGGAAGCTTCGTCGGCAACCCCACCGTCATGGTGCCGGACAGAGACGGCTTCGCCTTCTACAGCCACCAGACAATCCCCGCGCTTGGGGCCACGTACTGGTTCGGCTCATACACCGCTGTCGCGTGAGGACGCCCATGGCCATTCACGAAGTCACTGCCGAAGACGTGCTGCAGCGCTGCGCCCGGTGCGGCAGCGGCAACCGCCTCGCCCTCGACTCTCTGGAGGTGGGCGTCGCCCGTCGGGAGGACGTGGACGACGGCCTCGTCCAGCTCCCGCCCTGCCCCGCCTGCCGCTCCACCGAGTTTCTCATCCGCGCGGCCGAGGGAGAGTCGGAGCACCCCGCGCCTGGCAGCTTCGGCCACCTGCACCGGCTCCTCGTCGGCCACCTCCACGCGGAGCTCGTTCAGCGCGGGCGCCTACACGCGGTGCTCAAGCCCAAGGGCGACGGTGCAGCCAAGGTGTCGGTGAGTCCGCTGTCGCAGGAAGCCCGAGAGCGCTGGTTTCCACAGGGCCTCCGAATCGCGGTGTCGCCCGAAGAGCAGCCCCACGCCCCGGAAGAGTCCAGTCAATAAGCATACACCGCCAGCAAAACAGAGTTCCCCCTGCGCCGCGTTGCGAGGGGTGTCTCGAATCCCTCCACCTCTGACTTGCTATGTCTCCGAGGCAGAGCGTGTATGTCTTCACGCGCTGCCCACGGCGCGCCAGGGAGACACCCATGGTTATCGGCACCACCACGACATACATCGGCGATGAAATTCCCAGCCTCAAGGGACAGCAGGTCCACATCTTCGCGGTGCTGCCCGGAGGCTTCAGCCCAGAGGCGGACCCCGACGATGCCGGCGACTACATCCGGCTCAACGAAGCGTTGGAGCGCCTCGGCGGTGTCAAGGAGGCCGACTGCCTCGACATCGCCCCCATTCTCCCGGACGGGAAAAGCAGCCTCGACCATTACGACGCCCGCCCCGGCGACCTGGAGTGTTTCGCGCACCTGCGCAGATAGCGACTTGCATTACGCCCGGGGCAGAGCGTGTATGTCTTCACGCGCTGCCCACGGCGCGCCAGGGAGACACCCATGATTATCGGCACTGACACCACCTACCTCGGCAACGAAATCCCCGGCCTCCAGGGGCAGAAGGTCCGCATCTTCGCCGTGTTACACGGCGGCACCCGCCCTGACGCCGACCCGGACGCAGACGACTACTACGCGGACACGGACGAGAAGCTGGCGCGCCTCGGGGGCGTCACGGCCGAGGACCGCATCGACGCGGCCCCCATTCGCCCGGACGGCACTACCTCCTTCGTGCATGTCGACCCACGCGCCATCGACTTGGAGTGCTTCGCGCACCTGCGCAATCCCAGCGCACAATGACTTGCCATACGCGCAGAACAGAGCGTGTATGCCTCACGCGCGCCGCCCAAAGGCGCACGGAAGGATGAAACAATGACACCCCGCAAGCCCCGCACCGCCAGCTCCGCGAAGCCTGCCCGGGCGCCCGAGGAAACCCTCGAACGCATCGCGCGCGAAGCGCTCAACATTGAAACACTGAAGACACGCAAGAGCGACAGCCTCGACTTCCATGACGTGCCGGTGTGGCGCCTGAAGGAGGCTCTCGAAGCCGCCTATCAGGCCGGCCTGAGCGCCGCCAGCAACGCCCGCAGCAAGTAGAGCCTCCTCTCACCAACCATGCCCCGCCCAGCGGGGCGCCAGCGCATGAGGGCCGCCGGGCCGCCCTTGTGAATGGCAAACGTGTACCCACGGCCCGGAAAGGAAAACACCACCATGCCCCGCACCACCGCCCCGAAGACGAAGAAGCTGGAGTCCATGAACCTGACGGAGCTGCGCGCCCGCTTCCGCGAAGTGGTGGGCGAGGAGACGCGCAGCCCGAACAAGACGCACCTCATCCGCCGCATCGAGGAGGCCCTCGCCGCGAAGAAGCGGCGCAGCCCCACCCGCCGGGCGACGGCCGCCGCCCCCAGCGCGCCTCCGGCGCCCGCCGCACCGACCGCCACCCCGGCCGCAGGCGCGCAGCCTACCCAAGGGCGTGGACGCTTCGCCGGGCTGAGTGTCCAGGAGTTGCAAGCAAAGTACCTCGAGGTCGTCGGACGGCCGACGGGCAGCACCAACGTCGACTACCTCCAGTGGAAGATTCGAGAGGCGGAGGCTGGACGAATCAACGTAGGCCCGCGTCCCGAGCGCGAGGTGAAGGTGCGTGAGGACGGCAAGCGCGTCATCCCCCTCTCCCTCGACACCGAAGCCCTGGCAGCCCTGGACAAGGCCTGGCGTGACGCGGGCCTGCCGAGTCGGACCCGCTTCTTCATGCGCGCGGTGCACCGGGAACTCACGGCCATGGGCGCCACCGAGGCCGCCGAGCACTTCGCTCCGGACGAGAACGAGTGAGGATTGCCATGGCGACAAAGGAACAAGCCACCGACGCCCTCGTGTCGGTGGCACTTCGCAAGGCGCTCTCCGGCGCCCGTGTGGAAGTGAAGCTGGCCCTCCCCGAAGGCGGCGCCGAACTGCAGCCCGAAGTCGAAGTCACATTTCCCCAGCGCACCTCCGCACGCCAGCGCAACGCGGCCCTCCTGCTCCTTGCCGCCCAGGTGGAGCTACGCACCCCGGCGCAGGAGCACTGGCTCGTCGAGTCGGCGGTGCTCGACAGCGGACTCACAGGCCGCGTCCACCTGCTGTTACTCGGGGACGGCGGCCCTCGGCCGACTCGTGACGAGGCAGAGCGCGGGCTGCAAGTCCTGCACAGGGCCCTCCGCTGACATGAACATGCGGGCGGTAGCGCGAGCTGCCGCCTCAGCCCAACCCTCCTCTCATGGAGCGTCCTTGCGCGCTCTCGTTGGTGCCCGCAGCACCTCCCGCCATCCACCACCGAACAACACGGAAAGCCCCATGTCACATCAATCCGAAGAGATGGACGCTCTCTTTCGCCTCCACAAGCACATCGCGTGCAACACCGCCATGAGCATCGACGCGCGCGCTGGGTACCTCATGGCCGTCGTCCGGGTCGACCCTCGCATCTCCTATGTCCTCGACCTCGAGACGGACAGCGCGCTGCTGGCCCTGATGCAGGAGCGGTTGGCGGCCGAGGACAGCCAGCGCGTCACCGTCCACCCGGTCGCGGCCCAGAGCTTCGAGGTGTCCGCGAAGGAGATGAGCCGCGCGGACCTCAACTCCACCAGCAACGAGTAGTCCTCCACCAGCAACCAAGCGCGCGGCGGGCCCTCTCGCTCGCCGCGTGCCACCTCACCCGGCTCACGACATGAAGACAAACCGCATCATCTCCGTCCCGCAGACACTCGGGCTCGGCGTGCCCAACCGCCGCGCGGCCCTGCTCTCCGAAATCGAAGCGCACCTCCCCCACCCCATTCGCCCCGGCGACTACCGTGTGACGATTGAGCGGCTGGAGAGCCCGAGCGACGTCCCTGTCTTCGTGGACGTCGAGGGGGCCCTGTTTCGATTCCCCAACCAGCGAGCCTGGGCCCGGCTCCTCCGCCACTGGGTGCGCAGACGACATCAGGGCGTCCCCACTGGGCTGCTGAGCCGCCTGGCGGAACGAGTCCCCATCATCCACACCTGCCTGCCGCGGCTGGTGGACTGGAGCGCCGGAGACGCCCAAGCCGCCCTGAACGAGCTGAACCCCACGGCCGCTCGGGAGCGCCCGCAGCGCCCGGGACAAGGGTGACATCCCTCACACCACCCGAGGGCGCAAGAGAAAGAAGTCTCACCAAAGACATCCCCAGACATCACCACCAAGGCACCAGAGAGGACTTGCTACACCCGCCAACCAGAGCGTGTATGCCTTTCGCGACGGGCAACGAAGCGCCGCGCAAAACTCACAGGAACGCACGTCATGACCACCTCCCCCAAGCCCCTCCACCTTGTCCACATGACGGTGGTTGACTTCCAGAACACCACCCTGCGCATCGACCTCGCCACGAGCCGGTACGGCACGCCTCAACCGCAGTTGGACGTCATCCTCCCGCGCGGCTCCACCCACCGGCATCTGAGCGCGACGCTCCACGCCTTGTCAGCCGACCTGGAGCTACGCACGCCCCCGAATGAGCGATGGATTGTGCAGAGCGAGCGCCTCCTGGAGCCGAACCACGGCCGCATCTACCTGGAGCTGTCCGAGGGGGACCACGCCGAGGCCATGTGCGGAATGATGCTCCTCAGCACCCTGATGGGCTGAGCGGAAGGGACAGGGGCCCCCGCGCCGCAGGACCGCGCGGGTGCCCCGCCACACCAACAGCCGCAGCCCCCGGAGGCCACATGCCGCACACCGATGAAGACGTTGATGACCTCTTCTTCCTGTACCGCCAAGTCGCAAGCAATACAGCCCTGAGCATTGACGCGCGCGCCGGCTACCTGACGGCCGTGGTCCGCATGGACAGGCAGATTTCCAATAGCCTCGACTACCAATCGGACGAGACGCTCGTCGCCCTCTTCCGGGAGCGACTGGTGGCCGAGGACAGCCAGCGCGCCATTTCCCGCCCGGCCGCCGAGAAGTCCTCCTGAGACAGACGCCCCGTATCAGCCCCGCCTCGGGCTGCGCGGCAGGAGCAACGGGAGCCCAGGCGTTGGCGTCGCCCCGCGAACTCAACTTGCATTACATCCCCACAAGAGCGCGTATGTCTTTCGCAACGGGCAACACCCTGCCCTACGAAACGCGAGGACTACAATGGATGCGACGAGCCAACAGGCAATGATGGTGGGACAGCGCACCGCGCGCGACGGGGCTCCCCAGCCGTACATCGAGGTGCGCTTCCCGAGGGGCACAAGCCAGCGCATACTGAACGCAGCGCTCCATCGCCTCTACGCCAACGTCGAGATGGCAACCCCGGAGAAAGAGCGCTGGAATGTGCACATCGAGATGCGCCCCGACATCCTCATCTACTCCGGGGGGTGCGTGTACTTGGAGCTTGCAGAGGGCACTCCAGAGGAAGCCGAGCGCGCGACGGCGATGCTCAAAGACCTCGTGAGCTGAGCCCGCCGGAGGCTCTCGTCAGGCGCCGCGCGGAGCGCGCGCCCGCCAGCAGCCCGGCCCCGGTGGGAGGCCCCTCCGGCTGAGCTTGCGGGCGGGGCGGAGGAATCCGGTCCGGGAGTGTATCCCCCTCCCGACGCCGGGCTATCGAGGCAATCACACACACTGAAATTCCGCCGACCGCCCTAATTCAGGCGGGCTTGCCGCGCCAGCCCTGCAGACCGCCGCCGTGCAACCTCGCGAATTCTCGCGGATATTCCAGACACAGGAATCCGCACCACAAGGCATCGAAGTGGACTTGCTTCATTCGCACACAAGAGCGTGTATGTGTTTCGCGACGGGCGCCACAGCCCCGCGCGAATGCGAGAGGCAAACCCCATGAAGACGCTCCGGTTTGGAATTGAGATTGAGACGGTTGGCGCCACCCGCCAGAAGCTGGCCTACGCGATTCAGAGCGCGGTGGGTGGGCACGCCTCCGGCGACTACCGGGGTTGGCAGGTGACGGACGCCCAGGGCCGCATCTGGAAGGTGGTGTCGGACGCCTCGCTGAGCGGGGGCGAGCGCAGCGGCGAAATCGTCTCCCCCATCCTCACCTACCAGGACCTGGACGCCTTGCAGCAGGTGGTGCGCGCCGCGCGCGAGGCCGGCGCACGCTCCGACGCCTCCACCGGCATCCACATCCACGTCGACGGCAGCCGCTTCGACGCGAAGGGCGTCACCAACCTCGTGAAGATGGTGCACAAGCAGGAGCGCCTCCTGGAGACGGCCCTCGGGGTGAGCGCGGCGCGACTGAGCCGCTACTGCAAGCCCATCGACGGGGCCTTCCTCCAGCGACTGGAGGCGCGACGCCCGCGCACCCTCCAGGACGTGAATGAGGCTTGGTACGGGCGCCGCAACAGCATGCCCAACCGCTACGACTCGAGCCGCTACCACGGCCTCAACCTCAACAGCCTCTTCTTCCGGGGCACGATTGAATTCCGGTACTTCAACGGCTCGGTGCACGCAGGCGAGGTGAAGGCCTACGTCCAACTGGTGTTGGCCCTCGCCGCCCGGGCCCTGGCCTCGAAGGCCGCCTCCAGCAAGCGCCGCGACTTCAACCCCGCCACCGCCAAGTACGACTTCCGGGTGTTCCTCTTGCACCTGGGCCTCATCGGCGAGGAGTTCAAGACGGCCCGGCTCCACCTCCTCAAGAAGCTGGAGGGCAGCGCCGCCTGGAAGGGGCAGCGCCGCGACCGGCGCGGCTCGGGCGGGGGCGAGGACGGCTCGCCCGGCAACGAGGCCACGGAGGGCGCGCAGGGCGGCGCTGGGGGCGCGCAGGGCGGCGCGCCCGCCGAAGCCATGGCCGCCGCATGAAAGGGCCTTCGCGGGCGCCAGGGCCCCCTGGCGCCGCCCGCGTTCGCGCCAGGAGACTCCCCAGGAGAGAATCCGGGCCCGCCCCTCTCGCCTCGCGGGCCCCTCAAACAGCGCTTGCTTCAATGCCGAACCAGAGCGTGTATGTCTTTATCGAAGGGCGGGTGCCCCTCGCCAATACAAGAGACGCACCAATGAAAGCATACGGAATCAACCGAAAAGACCGGAGCATCTGCCGATGGGGCTGCTGCCCATCGCACGGCAGGTACCCCACAAAAAGCTACTGCGGACGTCTTTCACGGAAGGTCCACGTCCGTGGCACCCGGCTCGCACACCGGCGCGCCCGGGCCCAGGCGAGGGCGGCCCTCTTCAACGAGAGGCGCAACGCCTCGCGCAGCGACAACGAGAAGTAGGCCCCGCCGCGCTGGGCGACGAACCCAACCCAGTACGCCTCTCCACCACGGAGGCACCGCGCCAGAGCCCTGCGGGTGCCCTGGCTGGCAATGACAACGGCGGGCCGCGCGCCCGTCCTCCACCGGAGAATCCACATGCTCTACTTCGCCTACGGCTCCAACCTCGACAGGGCCCAGATGCGCGCGCGCTGCCCCGGCGCCACCGTCGAGGCCCGGGCCACGCTTCCCAGCCACACCCTGGTGTTTCGCGGGTTCAGCCACCGCTGGGGCGGCGCCGTCGCCAGCCTCCAGCGCGTGCGCGGCGCCAGCGTCGAGGGGCTGCTGTACCGACTCACCCCCGAGGACTTGCGCGCCCTCGACGCCTTCGAGGGGCACCCATTCGCATACCAGCGCGTCACCCGGCTGGTGACGGACAGGGCCGGCCTCCGCCGCCGCGCGCTGGTGTACCTGCAGCCCGAGGCAAGCATCGAGTCCTGGCCGCCCGCTGTCCGCTACTTCCGCGTCCTCTGGCACGCCTACGGACGCCTGGGCTTCAACCGCGCAGTGCTCGCGGACGCCCTGGGAGGTGCGGCGTGAAGCGCGATTCAACCTCGACGCGCGTCTTCGTCTACGGGACGCTGCTGTCCGGCGAGCCCAACCACCGACTCCTGCGCGGCGCACGCCTCATCGGCCCGGCGCGGACGCGGCCCCGCTTCACCCTCCATGACTACGGCCCCTTCCCCGCCCTCGCCTCCGGTGGCAAACACGCCGTCGAGGGCGAAGTGTACGAAGTCGACGCGCCGATGCTGGCGGCGCTCGACAGGCTCGAGAGCCACCCGCGCTTCTACCGACGCACGCCCATTACCCTCGACGACGTCGGCCGCGTCGAGGCATACCTGTTCCCCAAGGTGCGGCTCTCTGGCCGCCCCATCATCGAGTCCGGTTGCTGGCGTCGACACCTACAGGAGAGGAAGCCATGGTAATCGTCATGCGCGACGGGCGTGTCCTTCAGGGCACTGCCGTCCAAATCGTGAAGGGAATGCAGGACATCGCCTTCGGCGTGGAGCGCTTGTCCCTGGGCGAGTACATCGACTGGGTGGTAGGCAATGCCCAGCGTTTCGAGTCCGTTGCGCTGCGCGTCCAGGGTGAGACCGACGAGGAGAAGGCCGCCTCGCTGGTGGACGAGATGCTGCGCGAGGGCTTGGCAACGAAGGGGTAAGGGCGCGCCCGCCAGGCGCGCTCACCCATACGGCGAAGGGCGGCTTCAGCCGCGCGCCGTAGCGGCTCCGCTTCGCAGGAAGCGCTCAGCAGCCACAGGCCGAGCCCGCCGCTTACGGCGCGTGCCTCGCCACTTCTCGGCCACCTGGCCACCGTGTGCAGCGACGTGGCCTTCAGCCAGGAGGCCCACCGTGGCGCGAACCTCGCCGGCACCACACGCCTCCACCGGCACCAGGGCTTCACGGGCGCCCAGCATCTGCAACGCCGCGGCCTCCGCCAGTCGGTACTCGGCTTTCGCCTCGGCCAGCCGCGTCCGCGCTTCGGGACTTCCGTCCAACCTCGCGTGCGCCCGCTGCAGATCCACCTCTGCCCGCCCCAGGCGCTCCGCGAGCGCCCGCCGCTTCTTCATGCTCATGGCCGAGGGTGGAAAGCAGGTGGCATGCCGCGCCTCCACGGACGCCTCTTCCCTCGAGGCACGGTGAGCGCCGGCTTGGTGCCCCCGTCTCTCGACACGCACTCCCCAGTCCGAACCGGAAGACGCCAGCCCCAGCGACTCACGGGCTGCAGCGTTGACGATATTGGCCGTGAATCGTCCCTCCCCGAAGGACGATGTCACTGAGCGGCTCTGCTCCAATCAGGCAGCGCCGCCGCCAGCTTCGTTCACAGGCTGACGGTGGCTGGACGTATCGGGTTTAGCGCGCTTTGTCTCGGCCGCGCGTTTTCAACTTAATGCTCGCCACTGCTACTGCATTTGTAGCAATGGCACTCACGCGCCGACTGCAAGCGAGGCCGGAAGGCCTTCGCGTATTCATCTGAGCCCTTGCAGCCACGCGTAGCGGAATCCAGAGGGGGGGAAGAAGACATCATGCTGTTGGTAGACGTGCTGGAGGAGCATCTCGACGAAGCGGAGTTCCGGTGGCTGCAGTGGGAGAATGCGCTGGGGGCGCCAGACTTCTCACTGACTGAGACTGCGAGACTTGAGGAACTTCTCCTCGCGCATCTGGACGGCCTGGTGGTTGGCGCGTCTACCGCTGTCGAAGCCGTTCTGCGCCCCGCATTTGAAACAGAAGACGCCTTTCGCATCTCCGCGGCGGCCTACGCGCTGCTGGCCCTCGGTGAGGTGGATGAAGTCCTGCTGCGGCTGCGTGAGGCCGAGCCCGAAGCGCGTGCTGCTATTCGACGGGCCCTGGAGCTCAGCGAGGCACCAGGACTGGGCGCACGCCTGCTCGACTTGTTGAAGCGAGAGGACACCGCGCTGCAGGCAGCAGTGCTGGAGGCGCTGTCCATTCGGCAGGAAGCACCGCCGGAAGTGTTGGCGCACTTCTTCACCCACGACGAGCCACGGGCCCGGGTAGCAGCCCTTCGTGCCGCCCTGCCCTTCCCACAAGGCGCAGCGCGGACGCTGCTTCCAAGCCTGCTGGACTCCTCCCACCCGGGCATTCGTGCGGCGGCGATAGAGGCAGGGGTGGCTTCCGGTGTGAGGCAAGCCTGGGAAACGTGCCGCACCGCCGTGCGCGTCCGGGACTCCCACAGCCTTGACGCCATGGTGCTGCTCGCCATGGGCGGCGGCGAGGTGGACGTTGCCTTGCTGCTGGCGGTGTTGGACGTGGAGAGACTCCGGCCCCATGCCCTTTGGGCCCTGGGCTTCAGCGGCTGGGTGGCAGCCATGGAGGCGTGCCGCGCCTGGCTGGAAGTACCCAGCGTTGCACAACTGGCCGGGGAGGCATTTGCCGCCATGACGGGTTTGCGACTGGAGGGGCCCTACGCCCTGCCTCCAGGCGAGAGGCCCGAGGACGTCCCACCGCCGCCGGAACTCGAAGAGGACTTGGACGCAGACTTGGTGCCCAAGCCCGAAGACGACTTGCCGTGGCCGAACGTGACCGCCGTCAGGGACTGGTGGGGCGCAGAGAAGAAGCGCTTCGTGAAGGACACGCGGTACCTCCTGGGCCGGCCCTTCAGCGGCAGCGGCTTGGTGGAGGCCCTTGAAACCAGTCCCATGCGCCGCCGCCACGTCCTGGCCCGCGAATTAGCCCTGCGGAGCCAGGGCACGCTGACGGTGCGCACTCGGGCCTTCACACACGTCCAGCGCGCGGAGCAAGCCAAGGCCCGGGCCTCCAACTCCCGAATCCGCACGCAGCCCTTCGACAGCGGCCTGCGCTGACGACGCCCCCCACGCCTCGTCACCAACCATGTGGGCACTTCAAAATAAGACACCCTACGCGGCCGAGCGGACGTGGGTCCGCGACAAGGACGGCCACCACCACTGGGTCATCGCGCTCAAGGCTACCTTCGACGTCGACGACGCGGGCCACCTCCGCCCAGCCGACGCGCAGGAGCCTCCACTGCCCGAGCCCGTCTATTGGGGAGAGGCGGGCCACTCCAGCTTGCGCTACGAGGCCGAGCTCGTCGCTCCCAAGCCCCACACAGACGTCCTCGTCAACGCGTGCGCCCATGCACCCGGCGGACGGCCCGCGCCCAGCGTCGAGGTGGCCGTCCGCATCCACGACGTGGACAAGATGCTCGTGGTGCATGGGGAGCGCTACTACACGCGCGGCCTGGCGGGCGTGAAGCCCTCGTCCCCCAAGCCCTTTGTCACCCAGCCCATTCTCTACGAGTGGGCCTGGGGCGGTACCGACACGCGCGACGCGGACGCGCGCAAGCACGTCAGTGACTCGCGCAACCCGGTGGGGCGCGGGGTGGCCAGCACCGAGGCGCGCCTGGTGGACCAGCCCGCCCACCGCATCGAATACCTGCGGGGCAACCCGGCGAAGGCTGGGCCGGCCGGCTTCGGCCCCGTCGCCAGCTACTGGTCGCCACGGCTCGAGCTGGCAGGCACCTTCGACGAAGCGTGGCGGAAGACGCGACACCCGCTGCTGCCGCGAGACTTCAATGAGCGCTTCGCCCTCTGCGCCCCTGATGACCAGCGGCCCTCACGCCGCCTCGTGGGTGGAGAGAAGGTAGCCCTGGTGCACCTCACGCCGAAGGGCTCGCTCCACTTCAGGTTGCCGCACCTGCGTTTCGGCTTCGACACCTACTTCGGCGCCGTCCGGCACTTCCATGAGGCCACCCTGGGCACCGTCGTCATCGAGCCCGAGGAGAAGAAGGTGCGCATGGTTTTCCAAACGGGCTTGAGCGTCGGCCCCCGGGACGTCGACCGCCTCGACTTCACAGCCATTACGGAAAGGACGGACTGACATGAGCGCTGAGGCGGTACTCGTAGCGTCGGGAGCACGTGCCCCGGTGGGGACGACAGCGGAGAGCGTCGCAGCGGCGGTGCGTGCGGGCATCAGCCGTGTGCGACTCCTCCAGGTGCCGGAGCTCGGGCGCCAGGCGGACTCCTTCATCGCGAGGGACGGACTGCTGGACGCGAAGGAATGGTGTGGTGTGACGCGCATGGCTGCGGTTGGGGCCTCGGCGTTGGAAGAAGTCCTCGCCAAGCTGACACCCGCCCTTCCCCCGAGGAGTCTCGACGTGCCGGTGCTGGTGGGACTGCCCGAGGAGCGTCCGGGCTGGAAGGCAGCGGATGCCTCGCGAGTCGCCGCGTCCCTCTCGGCCCTCGGTAGTGCGCGCCTGAACCTCCAGGTGGAGCCGCGGTTGATGGGCCATGCCTCGGCGCTGGAGGGGCTACGAGACGCCGTGACTCGGCTTGGCCGCACCTCTCGCTGCCCACTGGTGATTGTGGGAGGCATCGACAGCTACCACGACGTCCAGACGCTGGCCTGGCTTCGCGAGCGGAGCCAGTGGCTTGAAGAAGGGGCGCGGGCGGGCTTCGCTCCCGGCGAGGCCGCGGCCTTCGTCGCGGTGATGTCCGCGCCCGACGCGCGCCGGTGGAGACTGGCGCCCCACGCCACGGTGCGTACCGTCGCCACGGCCCATGAGACGAAGCGCATCCACACCGATGACCTCAACCTCGGCGAGGGGCTGACGGCCGCCGTGGGCGAGACACTCGCGCCACTCGAAGGCACGAGCGAGACGGTGGCGGCCATTCACAGCGACCTCAATGGCGAGCGCTACCGCTCCGAGGAGTGGGGCTTCGTCGCCCTGCGGCTGGGGGCCTCGTTCCGCGACGCCTCCGCCGTCCACACACCCGTGAGCAGCTGCGGCGAAGTGGGCGCCGCCACGGGAGCGATGAACCTCGTCCTCTGCGCGCAGGCCTGGCAGCGCCGGTACGCGAGCGGCCCTCGTGCGCTACTCTGGGGCAGTTCGGAAGCCGGGTTGCGCGCCGCCGCACTGCTGGAAGAGCCACTTTCCGGAAGTGAAGAAGGAGCGAGACCATGGCCAAGGTAACAGTCAACTTCCCGAGGACGCCCGTCACCAAGGGCAGCTCGGGCATCGCCGCAGCCACGCTGCCCAACGTCTGCAAAATGCCCGGCCCGCCGGCTCCCTTCGTGCCCACGCCCCTGCCCAACATCGGCAACAGCGGCGACGCCCCCGAGGGGTACTCGAAGACAGTCACCATCAACGGGCACCCCGTCGCCATTGCCGGCGCCAGCTTCGGGAGCAAGGGGGACATGGCCAGCAAGGGGACGGGCGGCGGGCTCATCTCCAGCAACACCCACGGGTCGACGAAGTTCATTGGCCCCGGCTCGATGAACGTCAAATTCGAGGGGCGGAATGTGCAGTTGCTGGGCGACCCCATGCTCAACAACTGCGGCCCCTCTGGCGGCCCGGCGAATGCCGCCACCATGACGGGCATCATGCAGGCATCCGGTGTGATGACTGTCATCTATGGCGACGACGTCCCGTGCTCGCTCTGCGGGAAGGAACACCCGTTGGGGGCAGGCGAAGCGACACAGAAGGCGATTGCAACGCTGTTCAAGCGGCTCCAAGCGGCTCTCGACAAGCAGAAGCAGCAGATTCTCGAGTACGCCGAGTTGGACAAAGAGGAGTACACAAAGAGGTCGGCGCTCGCACAGTTGAAGAAGCTCAACACACCGGAACGACGAACGGCAGGGAAAGGCCTAAGACCAGAGCAGAGGGCAGAATTAGAAAGGCTGCCGGGCGAACTCGCAGCCCTGAGGGCCAAACTCGCCCCCCTAAGGGACTTCTTCAAGAACAAGGCTGTGCTTCGCTACACCCCAAACACCAATTCATACACCAAGGGCTACATGATTGGCGCCATGGTATGCACATGCGCGACCAAGAAGCTCGTGGCCTGTTCAGGCCATGCGCCACCAGGCTTTTGGCCGGCCGTAAAAGCCGCGGAGTTTGAGTGTGTAAATTCTCGCGTCGGAGCAGGGGCCCTAGAAGAGAAATGGATGTGTGCCGCCAAGCAGATCATGGAGAACCACGGGGGACACAAGCCCAAACACCTTGCCGAGCGACTATTTTACCCCATAGTCGAGGGCATCAAGCTCGAAAGGGGTCCGAAGATCAAATTCAAGATTCGAGAAGAAGACATAAACACCAAGAAGCTTTCTGAACCCAAGGAGCGCGAGCAGGTATTCAAGCATGGCGAAGATGTGCCGTCGTGCTCAGAGTGCCAAGAAAAACTCCCTGCCATGTACTGCAAGACAATCTGCAAATAGCCAGGAGCCCCAATGAAACCATTTGTTGAATTTGTCGAAAAATACCGCCCAGGCTTTTCTGAAAAAATCACTCCGGCGGATTGGGTCGACATATCAATGCTGGAGGAAGACGCGGGCCCTCTCCCAGGGGCCTACCGTCGCTTCCTGGAGACAATGGGAGCGAGCATGGGCGACCTTGAGATTGCCGATGCCCACTTCTCCATTCACAGCACTCTCGGCGTATACCGCACCATGTCCTGGCTGCAGGACAGCCGCTACATCTTCCTTGCAGGAGACAACGGGCTTGCAAGCTGGCATTGGTTCCTTGATCGCTCAAGCCCTCACGGGACTGACGACTGCTTGGTCGTCAATCGACTATTGGACGAGAACTATCCTCCAGAGGGTAGTCACCCTATGTACGTGGGGCTGGAGGAGTTCCTCTACTACGAAGCCTTCAAGGAGCTTCGCCTGTCACAACTACCCTTCCGGCGAAAGTTCTCGTCACCGGATGACGCTGCTGCCGCAGCTCGCTACCGGGCCGATGTGGTGACTGCGCTCGCCGAGGAGAAGGGCTTCAGGCGGCTCCCTCCTGTCGAGCACTGCGCGCTGTACGAGCGAGGAGACGCAGCTCTGCTGCTCTACCGACATCCGACGCAGCCCACCTTCTCATTCATCCTGGGCTGCGAGGACTCGGCGGAGATGGAGCGACTGGCCCAGGATTTCGAGACACGAACGGGGCTGAAGAGCGTCATCACGCGGTAGGCAAAGCCAGGATGTCTTAGCCCTCGTCGAGAAGTACGGGACATGCTCGGTGCCGACCGACGAGGCCGTGACGAACAGCAAAGTGGTGGAGTTCGTCCGCGGGGCCACTGCAAGAGTGTGCAGGTGGAAGGCATCCTCAAGAGGTGCGCTCCTGCGGCTGTCACATCCCGTGTGCAAGTGCGTGCACCGCTATCGACTACGCCGCTGCCCTGGGGAATGGTAATCGTCTCCCAGCGTTGCTTTGTCGCCGCGTCCACAACGGCGCCGTCGGCGCATCCGGTGCAACGCATTTTACATATGCCTAAATCCCATCGTCTTCGCGAATTGCAGTCTTTCCACCACCCGAAGCAGGGCCTTTCTGGCCGCGCTCTTCCAGCGCAACTCCTTGAGTCCGAGTTTCGGGCGGCCATTCGAGCGGAGGTTGCCGGCCCTGTCGCTGCGCTCACCGCAGCGCTGAGTCGCATTGCGCGGCGGTTGTCCGGGGAGCCGCAGCCTGTCCAGGCCATGCGCACGGCGAGCCCCGCGCGACCGACAGAGACTTCCCAGCCCGTCCGTGCGAAACCACCGCCGGCAGCCGCGCCCACGGCCCGGGCCTGTGCCGTCATCGGCTGCAAGCGCCCCCACCGCAGCCAGGGCTACTGCGCCGCCCACTACCAGAAGCGGCGCCTCATGATGGCCACGGGCCGCCTGCACGCCTCGTGGGTGGAGGACGCCGCGCCCCACAGCATCCCTGAAGTCATTCTCCCGCGCGGGCGCAGGCCCAAGGCCGACGCCGCGCCAGCCACGCCGGCCCCGACCGCCCCCCCTTCCCCACGCATGTGGGTGCGGAAGAAGGGGGCAGCAGGCGTGGACGGCGCCTCCGGCCAAGGGGCGCCAACGCCTGCCGGGCAGCCGCCCCTCGCCTCGGAGCGCGAGCGCGCCACGGCCACCGCCCAGCGCTGGGCCAGCGAGTTCCGCTCGCGGACGCGGCGCGCCTGAAGCCCTCCCGCCCGCGCCAGGCCCCCTCCCGCCCTGGGAGGGGCGCCCTTCCCCACCGGTGGCGTCAGGGCCGCCCGTCCGGTTCAACGGAAGCCAGGCGCCCGTCCCCCGTGACGCGCACCACGTGGGCAGGTGCGAAGGTGCCAGCCCGGCCACACACGACTGCGTCGAGTCGCTGGTTCGTCGTCCCCACCACCAAGTCCCCCGCGTCATCCAGTGCGTATGCCATCGGTGCACCTGGGAGAGTCACCCAAGGCGT
The DNA here is from genome assembly GCF_900101905.1 of Myxococcus virescens. NCBI lineage: Bacteria > Pseudomonadati > Myxococcota > Myxococcia > Myxococcales > Myxococcaceae > Myxococcus > Myxococcus virescens. The sequence goes on from NZ_FNAJ01000027.1 coordinate 51,289, forward strand.
GGCACGCCACCGCCCCTCTGAAGCGTCGACACGCACCAGACGTCCGGCTCCGCCATACATGTGTGCGAGTCCCTCCACCACCACGAGGGCGCCGTGCATCCGCACGACACGCAGGGGGTTGGCCCGGGGCTCCTCCAGCACCGTCACCCGCCCGGCCTCATGCACTTCCAGCGTGCCCCCAAACTCCCCGTCGTCCCATCCGACGAGGCACGCCTCCCCCATGGCTTCGAGAACGGATGCGGAGTCCCCACCAGGCACGGCTGCACACGGACTCCCTCGTGGCGGCGCCTTCGGCTTCTCCCAGTGCAAATGGAGGGAGGTGTGCCCCTCGCACAGCGTCCAACCCCCGCTGCGTCCAGGAATGATGCAGGTGCAGTCGATGGACTCCGCATGCCGCACCTCCTGTTCGGCGAGGCCTTCCAGGGCCAATCTCGCGTGGCTCCGCGCCACCGGAGAGGCGTGCGTCGTCACCACCCGCTGGAGCAGCGGCACCAGCTCTTCTGCATGGGTATGGAAGGCGTAGCTGCCCAGCGCATCAACCGCCGCGGCCTGGACTTCGCTGTGCGGCGCGTACACCGCCTGGCGTAGCGCCTCGAGGGCGGCGGCGTCTCCCACGCGTCCAAGGGCCTCTGCGGCCCGCGCGCGCTCCCACCCCTCCTCCCCCGTGGCCAGCAGCCGCAGCAGCGGCTCCGTCGCGACTGGCCGCGCCACGTCCCCCAGGGACACGAGGCTCGCAAGGGCCCGGGCACGGCACTCAGGCACGGCGAGTTGCTCAAGGACGCCCGGCACCGCAGCAGGACTCCCGAAGGCCACCAGCGCCTGCAGCGCCACGGGTGTGAGGCGCACGTCCGCCCGCTGTAGCGCCTGCAACGCCTCGGGCGCGGCCTTCGCGCCTTGGCGCCCATAGGCCGCGAGGACCGACGCCACGTAGGCCGCTCGCGGGGTGCACGCGTCGAACACCGCCTCGCAGCCTGGCGCAGGCGCCGACGGGCAGGCCGTCCCTGGTGAGCGCCGCAGAGTGGGCTCCTCCAGCTCCCGCGCGAGGAGCGCCCGCAGGCGCGGGACGAACGTCTCCGTGTACATGGAGGCGCGCCGGGAGAGGACGTGCCGCACCAGCACCAGCTCCTCCCAGCTCGACTCCGGGTTCTCCAGCACGTCCAACAGCACCGGGGCCAATGTCGGACCGAGGTGCGCCAGAGCCGACGTGGGCGACTCCAGGAGGTAGCGCACAATGGCTGGCGCTGCTCGCTCGTCGTCGAGTGAGGCGAGCGCGTGCAGGGCCATCCCACCGGGCTCTCGCGCATACGCCTCGATGAGCGCAGGCAGGGCGTCCGTAGCCTTCTCTTCCATCTTCGCCAGCGCCTGCGCCGCACCGCCGCGGACGCGACGGTCCGCGTGACGAAGAAGCGGAATCAGCCGGGGGACGACGTCCTCCCCCTCTCGCCCCAGCTTCCACGCAGCACAAGACTGCTCTGGCGACAGCCACTGCTCCCCTGTGTCTGGGCCATGGACTTCCTGAAGCAGCGCAAGGCACGCGTCGGCCCCCTTGCAGCAGCCCTCCCACGTCATGACGTCTTCCTTCTTCCACGTCTGCCGGGCACACCCCAGCGCCAGCGCCACCACCGCGCTCACGAGCCCCGCCAGCCAGCGGGGACACCCGGACTTCAGCTCTCCATCCATGACATCGCCTTTCATTCTCCCCTCGCCGTGAGGGGACTTCGAACCAAACGCTTCTGCCAGTCACGAACCGCACAGCGAACGAGCGCTGCGCTCAAGGGCCCCTCACAACGCGGGTGCCGGCCACCCAGTCGTGGAGGCATCGCCGGTCCTCTCCCACAATGAAGAGCGCATCCAGGAGGCCGAACCAGACGCAGTAGCCGCAGAGCGCCATCGGGAGCGCGTTCCTCAGCAGGGCGATTCGCCACACCCCAGCCGGACGGCCATCGCCTCGGACGACTCGAATTCCCAAGAGCCTCTTGCCGAGACTCGCCCCTGTGCCTCGAATGAGGCTCGCCTGCACGAGCAACACCAGGAGCGCCGGGACGTAGACCGCTGAAGCCTTCATCGCGTCCCCGCCCGGAAGGGCCAGGCTCCGGAGGACACCCAGGAGCAGGGACGGGAGAAGGAGCGCGGCACTATCGACGAGGCTTGCCGCAAGCCGGGCCCTGCGCGTCGCCAGCTCCGGAGCCGCGTGGAGACACCGAAGGCACAGGCCCGCCCGGGACGAGGCACAGAAGGCGCAGGTGAAGGTGCCGCAGCGAGTACAGGCAAGAGCAGCGGAGAAGCCTGGATGCTCGGAGCATGGGGACTCCGAAATCGACTCAAGGGCCTCGCGGAAGTCGGACATGAAGGGTCGCAGCACAGCTACGCCCGTCCCAGGGTGGCAAGCTCCTTCAACGAGAAGCCTTCGCCCACCCCTTAGAAACAAAACCTATTAGGTACAGCCGACTGAACCTTGCATTCAGCCTCTTTGCCGCCCATAGGCTACCACGACGCCACTTCCCGCTGATTGGAGGCCGCTCCACTCAAGAGACGAGCCTGGAGCGCACTGCTCCAGGCGGCGCCACCACGGGGGTGCCCAAGTACCAGTGGGTGAAGCGTCCCCTTCGCGCTCGCCCCAGTAGACTGAGCCCTCAGACACCTACAGAAGTCGGAGCTCGCCGTTCCCATGCCCCCCTACACAGCACCCTCGGAGCACGCCCCCTGCCGTGCCATGGGCCAGAACGGCCAACCATAGAGCGCCGCGACTCAGCCACGCCCGCCTCAAGGCTGCACCGTCCTTCAGCGAGCAAGTTCCACGTGCGAGCCTGCACTCACCCCCAAACGTTAAACCATCGACCCCATCGAACCAGACACCGCACACCTCAATTGCATGGCGCACATCGCACTGACATTCTCAATGGATTCGACGAGCCACGCGGACCACGTGCAACCATGCAGACCGAATACTTCATGCTCATGGGCGATTCGTTCAGCCAATCGACGACACTCGAAGGGCCGCCCCTCGCCAGGCGCCTCCCTGGCGTGTCCTGGCAACAACGTCCTGTATTCGTTTCAGCCCCCATCCTGCTGCGAATCAGACCCGGCACGCTGCCGAAGAAGCCCTTCCCTGCGTATGAAGGCACCTGTGAGCCCCTGCTCTCCGCCCGGGCTAAATTCATCCTTGAGCCCCTCGCCATCAGCCACCTTCAGCTTCTCCCGGCGGACGTCTCCTTCGAGAGCGGGGAAGTCCAGAGGTTCTGGTGGCTTCATGTCTACCGCTCGATTCATTGCGTAGACAGGACGCGAACGAAGGGCCTGTTCTACTCCCCTCGAGAGATGATGGCGATTGGCAAGCTCGTGCTCGATGAGCAAGCACTCGCCGACATCCCGCTGGAGCGGCGGCTCATCTTCCGACTCGGAGAACTCCTCGACACCATTCTCCTCCACTCATCTCTCGTCGAACGACTGCGGAGCTGGGAAGCTGAGGGGTTCAAGTTCATGCGCATCGACGAGTGGTACCACCCCGACTTCATTGAGGACTACCGCGGCCCGTGAGGCCACAGCCTGGATGCCCTCCTCAAGAGAAGAGCCGGTGGAGCGAATCGAGTTCACGAGGCTCCACGACAGACGACTCGACGCTCGAAGGCGCCTGCCAGCCAGTCCCCATGCCACGAGGCGCTCCTCGTTGGTGTACTGCACACCACGCCTCCAGCCCTTGCCTGCGCCTACCTAAAACTCGGTCGCCGCGTCATGAGCGCGTCACCGACACATTCGGCAGCGCTTCAATGCGAGCGAGCGAGGCGCGCTCACGGAGGCGTCATCTTTCCTGACGCAGGGGCAACTGCTCTCGCCGGTTAAAGCGCGCGTGGCCCGCGTATTCTCGCGAGCGTTTCGAACATCTCGAATTCGGCCGACCTTCAGCCCAAGAGAACTTGCCTCACCTGGAAACAAGAGCGTGTATGTCTTTAGCGACGGGCGACGACGCCCACGCAGAGCGCGAGGACGACGATGAAGATCAAGAGCACCACCGCCTTCCGGGCCTACACCACCATGCGCGCGAACGAAGCCATCACCACAAAGCGCTTCATCGTGAAGTCGGTGAACAAGGACGGTTCTATCAGCCGCATGGCACCCACTAAGACTGATTGGCAGCTCAATGCGTTCGAAGAAGCCGATGCCGCCGAGGCCCGCCGCGTGGAGCTTGAGCGGCTCAATCCCGGCTCGCGCTTCGCGTTCGTCCCGCTCTGACGCCCCTGGGGCCGCACAGGCTCGCGTGCCGCCGCCCAGCGCGCCGGGCCCACGTGAAGCCCGACGAGGCGTGCCTACCCCAACCTCAGTCCTGCGCCACGAGTGCGTCAAGGCCACATTAGACAGTGCGTCACTGCGAGTGAGAGAGGCGCGCGCGAGCCCCCTGTGTCAGGGAAGTGTCGCCTCGGCTGCCGAGCCGAGCCGACGACACACGATTCGGGACGTACCCAGGAGGTCTCTCGCACGTACTGAGCCGATAGAGCCAAGCCTGCTTGAACGTTCACCTGAAGCGCACTTGCTTCGTGCCCTATTGCCGTACACAAAGCCAGCGCAAGTGACGTGGCGATTCTCCATTTATGAAGATTATTTCCGACGACATGTAGTTTCGTGCCTCGTCCGGCACAAAACTTCGCATCCTTCCGGGTGTCCACTGCCCTGCAGCAGCAGTCAGCAGTCACTGGCTGAATTTTCGCCACTCGCGCGAATCATTTCATCCGCTGGCACAAGGGGTGCTCTCCCCGTTCGTGCGACCGCCTGCTCGGTCGACAGGAGAGTGCCCCCATGAAGAAGTGCATTGGTCTTGCGCTGGCGTTGACACTTGCCGCCTGCGGTATGGGCCAGAAGGACGAAACACCCTTGAAGGACCTGACGGAGGACGCCACGTCGCAGACCGTCGCGGTGCGACTGCTTGGCGTCCGTGGCTCAGGGCCCGTCCGCGTTCAAGTCGCCACGCTGGAGCTGTCGGTCGACGGCAACGCGCTCCCGGCTCGCCTTGGTGGCAGCGAGATCGATCTCGGCGATGATCAGAATGCGTGGGCAGTGACAACGTTCGACCTTCCAGTCGACGCGCGCAAAGTCGCGATCAAACTGAAGTTCCAGTCGGAAGGCATCATAGAGCGCAACGGCAAGTCGCAGTTGCTCGACCTGAGCGGACCGCCGGTCTCATTAATCGCGGACGCCGCTCAAATCCGAACGCGCAGCAAGGTCGTGCTTGAGATCGATCTCTCCCGGTCACTGGTCGACCGTGGCGAACAGGTCTTCATGCTCCCGGAGTTCATCGTCCGCTACTGACGCGACCGCGGGTGGCATGTCCACACGTAGAGAACACGACTTGAAGGAAATCAAAGAAGGCTGATGGTGGGGGAGTCATGCGTTTAGGATGGTTTGTTGCATCTGTGGGATTGCTCACAGGCAATGTCGCGCTTGCGCACGAACTGGCGTGCGACAAGCGAGTGAACGGCGAGGTGATCTACGAGATTCAATCGTACCCGGCGACGCTCGACTGGACGATGAAGGTACGCAACGTGCACCCAACGGGCGCGTCGACAGTCGAAGCAGTCGCAGATCGACTGCTGACCGACCAGTTCGGCTGGGTGCCTTCGCGGACGCCGCCTTACACGCTGGCGGTCGGCGAGTCGCATACCGAGAGCTACACGATCACCGTGAACTCGTTCGAGCAGTGCCAGCAGCTCGCGCTGGCTGACGGCGCGAACGATGAGCTCATCGACAACGTGTTCTCCGCGTCGTGGGACGATGGCGAAATCCAATGCCGGGCACGCGTTGTCTGCCTGCCGCTCTGCCCGCCCCAGACCTGCATCGGTGAACAGGGCCCCCCGGGCCCGCAGGGGCCGGCGGGCGAGGAAGGGCCGCAGGGGGTGCCAGGCGTCGCTGGACCTCAAGGGGTGCCGGGCGTTGCTGGACCGGCGGGGCCGGCGGGTCCTGCAGGGGCAGTGGGTCCCACAGGGCCGGCAGGCCCTCCCGGTGCTACGGGAGCCGCGGGTCCGGAGGGTCCGGCGGGACAATCCGTGGTCGGTGTGCCCGAACCGCCCGGGGCCAATTGTCCCAATGGCGGTATTCAGTACACCTCCGCATCCGGAATCAATTACGTCTGTGACGGCGACACGGGACCTGCTGGCGCCGCTGGACCGCAGGGACCAGCGGGTCCGGCCGGGCCTGCTGGCGCGGCGGGTGCCACCGGTCCAGCGGGCGCTCCTGGTGCCACCGGCCCAGCGGGCCCTCCTGGTGAAGCTGGTGCCACCGGCCCAGCGGGCCCTCCTGGTGAAGCTGGTGCCACCGGCCCAGCGGGCCCTCCTGGTGAAGCTGGTGCCACCGGCCCAGCGGGCCCTCCTGGTGAAGCTGGTGCCACCGGCCCAGCGGGCCCTCCTGGTGAAGCTGGTGCCACCGGCCCAGCGGGCCCTCCTGGTGCCACCGGAGCGGCGGGGCCTGCAGGACAGTCCGTGGTCGGTGCATCCGAGCCGCCCGGGGCGAACTGCACCTATGGCGGCATTCGGTACACCTCTTCGACGGGGGTCGACTACGTCTGTAACGGGGCACCGGGACCTGCCGGTGACGCCTTGGCCTTCGGATACTTCTATGCCCTGATGCCGCCCGACAACGCGGCGACCGTTGCGGCGGCGTCCGCGGTGGACTTCCCTCGTGATGGTGCCACGAACGGGATCATTCGAGCCAGCGCCAACGAGTTCATCCTGCCCGCGATTGGCGTCTACGAAATCTCCTGGCAGGTCAGCGTTACCGAGGCCGGACAGCTCATCCTCGGGCTCGACAGCGGTTCGGGAGTCGTTGAGCAGATCAGCACCGTGGCCGGACGGGCGACCGGGACGTCTCAGATCATGAACCACGTGTTGCTCACGACAACGTC
>NZ_FNAJ01000028.1 GCF_900101905.1 Myxococcus virescens
ACTCAATACCTCCGGTGAAGACTCCCTCGGGACAGCGACGCTTTCGACCGATGAAGGCTCATGGTGACAAGGCCTACGCCTCCAAGAAGAACCGGCGAGGGCTGCGCAGGCGCGGAATCGCCCCACGTATTGCTCGTCCTGGAGTGGAGTCCAAGGAGCGGCTGGGCCGGCACCGCTGGGTGGCGGAGCGCACGCAGGCCTGGAAGAACCAGTTCCGCCGACTCCGCGTCCGCGACGAGCGCAGGGCCGACGTTCACTTCGGCTTCCTCGTCCTCAGTTGCTGCGTCATCCTCCTGCGCAGCCTCTACCCTCACATTTGTTAGAAGCTCTTAGCGCCATCACCGGGCTGGTGCTGAAGGACACTTACGCCGTGGAGTTAGAGGAGGGGGATTCGCTTCCGCCATTGGAGGAAGATGACCTCGATGCCGACCTTTCTTCCAAGGAAGAGGACAATCTTCCGGTGCCGGCCCGTGCAGCAGTCGCTGACTGGTGGCAGCGAGCGCGTCAGGATTACTCTCGGAGTGGACGCTACCTGGGCGGCAAGCCGTTCAGTGGCGCGGCGCTGTTGGACGCGCTGGCGAGGGGGCCCATGCGTCGACGTCACGTCCACGCACGAGAACTGGCGCTGAGGACGCAGGGCATGCACTACGTTCAAACACGTGCGTTCACGGCCCGACAGAGCGCGGAGCTGGCCGGAGCACAGCGCGTGCGTGAGCACTTATCGACACGTCCATTGAAGCGTGCTTTTGGGGGGTGAAGTTCCATGTGGTCACTGAAGAATCGCACTGCGTACGCTGCGGAGCGAAACTGGACGCGTGACAAGGAGGGGGTTCACTGGTGGCTCGTCGCGGTCAAAGCGACTTTTGACATCGCTCCCGGCGGGAGACTCCAACTGGCGGACGAACAGCGTCCTCCTGTGCTGATGCCGGAGTACTTCGGAGCGCCCGGTCAGTCGAGCTTGCGCTATGACTCGGACCTGCTGGCGGTGAAACCGGGCCTGGAGGTGCTGCTCGATGGTTGCGCGCACGCGCCTCGCGGCAAGCCCGCAGAGACGGTGCCGGTCTCGCTGCGGCTCGGACCGCTCCACAAGGTCCTGCTCGTGCACGGGCCACGCACCTACTCTCGGGGGATGCTCGGGATGGCGGTGAGCCGGCCCCGGCCGTTCACCACGAGCCCCATTCGCTATGAAGCCGCGTTCGGGGGCTATGACATGACGGACTCCGACCCCAGCAATCATCGGCTCGACGAGCGAAATCCCCTCGGGCGTGGCTTCGCGACACGTCAGGCCCAACTGGCGGGCAAGCCCGCCCATACCATCGAGTATCCCAGTGGCGACCCGGCGACCCGAGGCCCCGCGGGGTTCGGGCCCATCGACGCCGCCTGGATGCCGCGACGCAAGCTCGCGGGGACGTACGACGCCCGGTGGGAGCGCACGAAGAAGCCCCTGCTTCCCGATGACTACGACCCCGCCTTCGCGTTGAGCGCCCCTTGGGACCAGCGACTCGACGGGACGCTCACCGGCGGCGAGCGGGTCGAATTGATGAACATGACGCCCGAAGGTGTCCTGCGCTTCGAACTGCCCCGCATCTCGCTTGGTTTCACTACGCACGTGGGGCGGCGGCGCGAGGCCCACGGCGCACGCCTGACCACGGTTCTCGTGGAGCCTGAAGCCAGGCGCCTCTCGCTGGTGTGGCAGGGTACGCTGTGTGTGCCCGCGCAGGATGCGGACTACCTCGACGAGACGGAGATTGCAGAGCTGAAGGAGGATGAATGAGCACCTCCCTGGAGGTCGTTGCGGTCGGCGCGCGAACCCCCGTCGGATATACGGCGGAGAGCAGCGCGGCGGCCGTGCGCGCTGGCATCTCTCGCTACGCTGAGTATCCCTTCGCCGACGCCCGGGGGGAGCCTGTGGTGATTGCATCGGACGGGATCCTTGACCCATCGCTGGAGGGGCGGAATCGGCTCTTGCCGCTACTCGAGAGTGCGTTGGGGGAGGTCGAAGCCAAACTGGGTCCTGATGCGCTGCTGCGGAGCCGGCTCAGCGTGTTGCTGTCGTGTCCGGAATCCCGCCCGGGGTTCTTGGAGGAGGATGCGGGCTGGCTGGTCGACGCCGCGGAGGCGCGCTATCGAGGGAGAAGCGCAGGCACGCGCGTCGTACTTGCGGGGCGCGGCCACGCGGGAGCGCTGCGGGCGGTGGAGCAGGCCCTGCGGGAGTGTGCCGATGGCGGGGACCACCTGTTCCTGGTGGCGGGCGCGGACAGCTACCACCACACGGAGACGTTCCTCTGGCTGGAGCAGGCTCGTCGCTTCGCGCAGCCGGGGATTCGCGGTGGCTTCACGCCTGGCGAGGGCGCCGCCTGTCTGGCGCTGATGAGCGCCGGGACGCGGCGCCGCCTGGGGCTGTCAGCGCTGGCTGTCGTGCGGGGAGCGCACACCGCACGAGAGCGCCAGCTTCGCGACAGCAGTAGGGGCTCTCTCGGCGTTGGGATGACCCAGGCAGTCGAGGGTGTCGTCACGGGACTCAAGTTGCCCCATGAAGGGGTCGACGACCTGTATACGGACATCAATGGCGAGCGCTATCGAAGCGAGGAGTGGGGCTTCGTCGTGCTGCGGACGCCATCCGTCTGGAAGTCCACCAGTTACAGGGTCCCGAGCACCTGCTGGGGCGATGTCGGTGCTGCCTCCGGAGCGCTCGGGGGCGTCCTTGCGGTCCGGGCATTCGCCCGGGGGTATGCGCGAGGCCCACGGGCCCTGGTGACGGCCGGTTCGGATGGGGGGTTGCGGGGGGCGATGCTCCTCCATGCGCCCCAAGTCTCGTAAGGAGAGGATGCCCATGCCCAAGGTCTCAGTGAATGCGCCCAAGACCCCGGTAACTGAAGGAAGCAGTGGGGTTGCCGCAGCGACCCTTCCGAACGTGTGCAAGATGCCAGGGCCGCCGGCCCCGTTCGTACCAACACCGCTACCCAATATCGGCAAAAGCGGGACGGAGCCAAAGAACTACTCGAAAAGCGTCACAATTGAAGGGAAGAAGGTTGCGATTCGGGGCGCAACGTTTGGCTCCATGGGGGATGTGGCCAGCAAAGGAACCGGCGGCGGAGTGGTTTCCTCCAATGTGGAAGGTCCGACGAGTTTCGTCGGGCCCGGGTCCATGGACACGAAGATCGAGGGTAAAAACGTCCAACTGCTCGGCGACCCCATGCTCAACAACTGCGGACCGAGCGGGAGCCCAGCCAATGCGGCGACGATGATGGGCTTGCTTCAAGTGAGCGGCGCGGTCACTGCTGTCAACGGGAATGACAGATGCCCACTTTGCAGGAAGCGCCATGGCCCCGAAAGCACGCTCGAAGAGAATCCTACGACGAAGGTCAACGCGGGGCGGCTGGCTCAGAGGGTTGCGAGGAAAGTGCGTGGCGGCGAACTCCCCAGTCCTTTTTCAACCATGCTGGGCGTGGTCCAGTGCATGTGCGGCAAGAAGAAGATCTATGCGGATCACTCAGGGCCAACGCTCAAAGGCGTCTGTGACAGCATCTCGGACCTCAAGTGGGTCGGTCCGGAGAGTGGACTGCCGATTGACGCCACAAAGCAAAAGGTCAAATCCTTCATTAGGGGGCGATTCGGTAGTCGAAAAACAGAGTTTGACAAGGCATGGGAGAGACTTGAGTCCCGCGCAAGGAAGAGCAAGCGTGGCGAGACCTCGTCCGCAGCATATCCGCCCGGCTCCTGTGCTGGGCCCAAGGCACTTGTATACTGCCTGGAGGACAATGCCTATCCAAGAGGCATCACAGAGCGCTGGCACCACAGCGAAAAGCAGCCAGTTGATGCGAAAATCAAGTTTCGCGATGCGGAGAGTGGCGAAGAAGTCGAAGGTCACTTCGGTCATGGTAAGACCGTTCCACCATGTCTGACATGCAACTTTCTCCTCCCCGCGATGCTCTGTCCTGAAGACAAGGTACTGGAATGTCAGCACACGAACTAGCAGCCGAGATGGAAGATCTACTCCTGAGGATCGTTCCAGGACTCTCAGAGCAGTGGCAGGGTGCCAGCCCGGAGATGATTGCACATATCGAGCGACTGGCAGGTCGGCCTCTGCCTCCGCTCTATCTGTGGTTCCTGCGTCGCATGGGACGGTGCATGGGGGCTCTGACCTATCCGAGCCTGGATTTCTCAGCAGAGCGCATTCTCCGCTGCTATGCAGAGAAGGCGATCCATCCAGATCCGCGGTTTCTGCTCATTGGATATGAGTCTGATGAGATGATGCCACTGCATCTCTTCTACGATTTTGACGCACCGGCACGGGACGATGCGCTGGTGACGGAGCGGTACGCCAATGGCGGCGAGCTTCATGACCGGTTCGAAACTCTGAGTGAAATGTTGGCTTGGGGGGCGCTCCTGAAGTTCAGGGTCAACACGATGCCTCAGCGATGTGAGGGAATGCTCTCTTGTGACGATCCAGACCTCCTCTCTCAACTCGATCCAGTGATGTTCAGTCTGGGTTTCACCAAGCCGATTACAACCGGTCCTCGCTGTGGACTGTATGAACGGAACGATGCGGTCTTGATATGCGAGCGCACGCCCAGAGAAGAACTCCTGGGGAACCAGGCCTTCACTCTGGGCGGCCGTGATGCCGGAGTCCTTAGAAAGCTCCTGGGAAGGCTCACCACCGAGTCCTCGCTGGAGGCCGAAGTCGACGAATGGACCCCAGCGCTTGGATGACTCGCATGGAACTCTTGCTCGACGAGCGCTTCACCACGCTTGCGCCGCGCTGGTCGAGTTCATTGAGGTCTACTACGACGTCCTCCGGATGATTACGGAAGTCCAGCAGACGCCATGTCAACACACGAGGAAGTCGAGTTCGAGATGGAGCGCCTGCTGTTGCGGACTGTCCCTGGGCTCGCGGAGCAGTGGCGGGGCGCAGCGCCTGCCACGATTGAGAAGCTCGAGCGGATTGCCGGTCGTCCCCTGCCGCCGTTCTATTGCTGGTTCCTGCGTCGCATGGGCCAGAGCATGGGGCCCATGGCCTACCCCACCCTGGATTTCTCGGCTGAACGCGTGCTGGCGTGCTACGCCCAGAAGTTGGTCAAGCCCGAACCTCGATTTCTGCTCATCGCCTATGAGTCCGATGAGATGATGCCGCTGCACCTCTTCTACGACTTCAATGCGCCCTCGCGAAACGATGCCATGGTCACTTCCCGCGAAGCGCGCGGCAAGGAACTGACCGACGCCTTCGAGACGTTGAGGGAGATGCTGGCGTGGGGAGCGCTCTCCCTCTTCCGCATCGACAGGGCTCCGCATTCCAGCAGCGGCAGTCTCAAGGGGGACACCCCTGACTTCCTGATGGACCTCGACCCAGTGATGAGCAGTCTTGGATTCATCCAGCCCATTCCCACTGGCCCGTTCTGCAGATTGTATGAGCGACCGGACGCAGTCATGGTGTGCACGGGCACGCCAAGAGCGGGAACCGGGAATCGGAGGGCTTTTGACCTCGGCGGCAATAATGTCGGAAGCCTGCGGAGAATTCTGGGAGAGATCTCGTCCGCGCGCGTCGCGGAACTCCAGGTGAAGAAGTAGGCTGCACACCCGGTGAGTTCAAGGCAGGAGGATACCGGCGGCGTGCAGGGGGCGCGCGGGCTGGAGCGGAGGCGCTCTCGCCGGGCTCGTCAAAACTCACCGCGCTGCCGCGCATGACCGGGCGGACGGCCCATAGGATGCTCTCCAGGCGGGCGGAGAGTAGGGGGGGCCGTCGCCGAGGCCTTTGGGGCACGGGCCGTGCCCCAAAGGCGCTGGCCTCTGCGGTCTACGCCAGCGCCCAAAGGGCGTGGACGGCGAAGATGCGCCCCCAGAACCAGAAGTGCTGGGGCAGGCGGTCCGGCTCATGCGGTGCGTCCCTGTCTACCATGACCCGGGGTGGTATCCGTGAAGGGGCGGGGCACCAATCATCCTGGAGCGTGGCGCCGCGTCTCTGGTAGGCATCCGGGTTGAGGAGCTCATGGCTTACGGCATCGCGAATCACCTCTGGATTCATGGGAGCCCGGACCGGTCCAGGGTTCGTCAGTGGATGGACGCCGCACTGGGGACGTCGTTCGGGGAGCAGCCTCGGAGCGATATCGTCGTCGCGGACGTCTTCCAGTTCGGGCCGGCGCTGACGCTCATCGACGTGCAGGTGCTCGGTGCGCCGCGCGTCGAAGGCGAGGCGGAGGCGGCCGAGCAGGACGGCTTCCTGACGCGCGTGGCCAGCCTGGCGAAGGAAGCGGGCTTCAAGAGCACGCGGGTGTGGATGGGCGACGTGGGCACCATGGCGTGGGAACTGGAGTCCCAGGGGGAAGAGGGCGTGCCCATTGGTGCGAAGCGGGAGGACGAGGCGCTGCGCACGTTGGGGCCAGACGGGTGGACCGTGGACCCGCTGGCGCCCGTGGTGGCGCGCGAGGTCATCCGGAGCATCGTCAAGTTGCCGCTGGAGGAGGTCCACCACTACATCGACTGGGCGGTGAGCTGCCGCAGCGCGATGGCGGCGGGGACGCCGGTGGAGGGCTTTAACCTGACGCGCGCCTCGCGGCTGCTGGCCACGCACTACCTGGTGTGGAAGGGGAAGGTGCTGCCCAAGCCGACGCCGGTGAGCGAGATGGCGCCGAAGCTGGGCCGGGCCCGTAGGATGCGCAGGGCGGCGACGTTGGTACCTGCGGCGCGCGTCTGGGGGCTGGTGTTGCTGGTGGCCTTCGTGGTGCCCGCGGTGCTGTACCACTTCATCTTCGCCCCACCGGTGGAGAGCCCGGTGAAGGGCTTCGTGCTCAGCGGTGTGATGACGCTGCTCTGGGCCCTGTTCGCCCTGGTGCGGTTTGATGACTTCCAGGGGCGGCCGGTGCGCCTACCGTGGAGGGTGGCGCTGTTCGTCGGTGGCCAGCTCGTGGTGGGGGCGTTGATGTGGTGGCTTCACGGGATGTCGAGTTGATCTGATGTTGCCAACAATATCGGCTAAAGGCGTTTAAGGAGCCGCCGACTCTGATTTTGGACCTGTTCGCAATTGCTGGGCACGAGAGGCGTTCTTGCCTTCGAAGAATCAACCTCCGGGCACGGAAATCGGACAAGTAATTGCAGGGCGCGCCCTTGCCTTTGGTTACACGGGTCGGAGAGTCGCGCGTTTTCGCAGTACAATAAATACCTCACTCTTGGTCGCCTCGCAGTTTCTACGAGAACGCCGGATGTCAGGAATGGCATCACGCAAGACTTCCACCACTCTCAAATCATGAAAGCCTTTCGCCTCCTCAAGTACGACGCGTGCTGGATGCGACAGTAGGTCGCTTCTCCTCGTTGCCTCCCCAACCACCAGCACACAATAGCCACGCGCCCGGAGCGACCTTGATGCCGCATCGAGAAAAGTCCGCATTAAATTGCGAAAACCATGGGATGAACGAACAGACTCGTCCGAGTGAGAATAATCATGGCGCCCCGAAAGCAGCCAGAGCCTTAGTCGATTGTCGCGCACGTAGTCGAGCGCGTTCATGTATGGCGGGCTCGTTATGATGCAGTCAACATGCTTTGGTATGAGGATGCGCGATGGTTGACGATTGAGCGAGATTGTGGCTGATGTCGCAGGTGAGTAAACAGTTGGCCCTACGCGCGAAAACGTGCGTTCGATCTTTCGAAGCATTCTCGACTCAATATCCCGGTACTCATACATCTCCGGGAATCGTTCAGGCGGGAAACTCCGAGTACGCAGATACGGCACTAGGTGGCTTGATGGAAACGACAGAAAGCCTGGGCGCTGGTGATGAAGAATCCCAAGGAGGCATGCAAGCAGGAATGAGTCGTCTCGGGATTTGAGTACGCTTGCAAAAGCAAGCGCTTCTTTTAGCGTTCGTGGGTGGAAGAACCGGCGCACCCATAGCGGCACCCTCCGAAGATCGATCGAGATGCCAGCGGCTTCAGTAAGCGCAGAGGCAAGGCGGATTCGCACATCATCAAGCGTTTCTTTGGCCGTCTTTGCGCGAGTAAGTAAAACAGCATACTCGTTGCAGTCCGCACCTGTTACGCTTCGTCCGTGAAGCAGTGCCTCAAGGGGAATTGTTCCTGACCCACAGAAGGGATCCGCAACCAATTCCCCAGGACGACTATATTGGAGCACCAAGCTCCGAGCGATAGCTGCCTTCAGGCGCCCGATATACGGTGCAACACCATGAAGGCTACATGACTCATCGAAGTCTAAGGTCGCCCAATCAGAAGGAACTGCTGGCGCTTGCGTAAGGATTCGCATCCGCACTCACCACTCAAGTGACGTCCGAAGAGCGTCCCGTTCGTTCTCAACCAAGGGAACCAGTTCTCCCAGCGACTTTGTCAGATCTGAATGGTCCTGGGTTCCTGGATTCGAGCCAGGAACAACCGTGTAAGGTAGCAGTTCCACTCGGAGAACATCGCGATAAGTATCAACCTGCATTGAATCCGCAGGACCAGGGACCGTCGCGTAATGGTAGCGGGCATGAGGATGCTTGACCGCATGGGTTTCTAAGATAAGCTGAAGATCCGGATCCCTCAGAGAGTAGCCTACGAAGAAAAATGTATGGGTCAATGCCAGTGCCTCAAGCACCTCATAGCTTGAGCGCATTCGGACGTGAGCTTTCGCATAGTCACTACGAGCGAGAATTAGATCATCAACCCGGTCCGCCGTTCCGTGAAGTCGGATGATTGATCTCCCCTCGCCACGCAGCACTGCTGTCAGGTCAATGTCCGAGAGATTCTTGGTCACCAAGCTTCCTGCAAGCTCGTCTGGGGAGTTAGCCAAGCTCTCGTAGACCTTGTCGAAATTCGTCGTAACGACAATCCGTGGGTCAAGGCGAAGGATGTGCTTGTGTATTTCCGCAGGCCGAAACTTCGGATTGATGAACGCCTCCTGAACCATTCCCATGAACAGGGGGCCAAGGTAGCGCTTCACGCGCTCCCCTGCGCTTAGGAGGTCCTTGGCTGCAATTAATTGCGAAACTTCGGCCGCCTGCTGAGATGTGAGCCGTTTGGTTGCTGCCTCCAAAAAGGCATCCCATAGCGGCGGAGATGTGCCCTTGTCGTTCTTTGCGTTCGCCGAAACGCCGGCCCCAAGAAATATGACGCAGCGACGCTTCGCGAGGTCTCGGATCAGGTCGTTTGACCATGCAATCGTCATTACTTGCTACCTTCCTTGGCAGCAAGAACCTCGGCCTTCGGCGAAGCACCGTGCTCCTTGGCTGCGGGAGAGCCCTCCAGATTAGCTAAAAGTCTCTCGCAGAGGTCCTTGATAAAGACTTTGTATTGGTCGAGTTGAGTTCTCTGTCCCCCAGCAAGTCCGTCTGCACTCGTTAGCCTATGAATGGGAACGTGCGCATCCTGCGCTAATGGCACCAAGCTAAACATATGAGGTACATCGCCAAGTCGCACGTTGTCTTTGTCGATTCCACTTGCAAAATGCGCCCCTAGCTTTGCGTCGATTCGGACTGGCACTTCCTTTAGGATTTTATCGTAGGCCTTGGTTGCTCGGCGCTCTTCTCGAATGGTCTTTGTTATGTACTGTTGAACCGTGTAGCCGACAACTTGCGCAGAATCCGTCACTGATGCTCGGACTGGAAAATCAGTCACAAGCCCCTTGTGTTCTTTGAGTGCCGTACCTAAGGCTGTTGCATATAGTTGCTTCCAACTGCTTAGCCAATCGGCAATGTTGTCAACCCCGATCAGGCTAAAGATGTCGCACCCCATGGGAACGACCATGTAGTCAGAACCAATCAGCACTGAACGATTGAGGGCTCCCAAGCTTGGGCCGACATCAATAAATATGTAGTCAAAGTCTTTTTCGACCGCAGCAAAAAACTGAGTAATCCAGTTGGTTACGCGAGCTCCGCCAGCATCCCCTCCTTTGAAATCACGCCAGCTATTGGCAAGCTTGTCCTCAAATAGAGATAGTCGAGGATGGCCAGCGAGAAGTCGCACTCCGAACTTTGTGGACAGCAGAAGGGATGATGCACTGGTTTTTGCTATCTCAGACTCGCCGACAAGAATGGGCTCTACTAGTGTGTTTATGGTTGTTGACGAAGATGCCGCAGAGTAAGTGGACTCTGAAATTTCCGGATCCAATGCCAATTGGGATGAATTGCACTGCGGGTCAGCGTCAACAAGGAGTACTCGTTTCTTCTTCTCAAGGGCAAAATATGACGCAACATTGCAGATGAGCGTCGTCTTCCCCACCCCGCCCTTGTTATTGAAGAAGCAAACGGACTTTGCTCGTGATGAAGGTCCCGCCGACATGCATACCCCTCCAGGCCAACTAAGTGCGGAATGCTTGCCACAATGAGCGAGCCATTAGTTGGCCCGAAAGACGCCTTAATCTTCTTGCTTGGATACCACGCCCTGGTTGACGGCGTCTACCGAACGAGGCAGCGCCCTGCGCCTCATCATCGCCGTCGCCCTTGAAGTCACCGGCGTCTGGGATGACCGCCGCTACCTCGACATGTCCCTGCTGAAATCAACCCCTGACACTGCCGCTGCATGATGGCACCAAGGAGCCTTCCTCCCAGCCCCCTCTCCGAACCAACTACACAAGATTCGGGACTTGACCTTTGGCGCAGCCTGCGCGACGACCGTGGGTGAGAAGGTCCCAGCGTCTGTTCAGTTCGTCGAGTGGAACGGCCCGGTTACGTATGACGTCGTGCTGGCCCAGGATCCGCTCTGGCTTGAGGTAAGCCGCCTTGCGAAGCGCACTCTCGACGGTCGGGGCTCAGCGAAGCTCAGCTCGACGCGATCATCAATCGGAGCGTCCTGCTTGATAAACTCGACGGTGCCATCGCAGCAGGGGCGAGACCCGAAATCGTCGTGTTGAGCCCATTCACCATCGCGCTCACCGAAACGGGAACGCAGGCCATGAGACTTGAGGCCGCAGAGCGAGCCTCACTACAGAACGACGACTGAACCGCGCGCTGACCTCAACCGGGGCGCCTGGAACCACGCCCCGGGACACAGCGCATAGACGCTCAGAACGCCGCGTCGAGCACGACGTCCGTGGCCGCGCCTACACCCACGGCCACCTGGTACGACGACACGCGGCGCTCGAAGAAGTTCGTGAGCTCCTGCACGTCCTGCAGGTCCATGAAGTGCAGCGGGTTCTTCGTGCCGAACACCGGCGTCATGCCCAGCATCTGGAGCCGCTGGTCCGCCACGTACTCCAGGTAGCCGCGCATGTCCTGCACGGACAGGCCCATCACGCCGCCGCTCAGCAGGTCCTGCGCGAACTGCGTCTCGCACTCCACGGCCTCGCGGAGCATGGCCACCACGTCGCGCTCCATCTGCGCGTCGAAGAGGTCCGGCTCCTCCTTGCGCGCCACCTGGATGGCCTCGAACGCGAACCCCATGTGCGCGCTCTCGTCCCGGAACACCCAGTTGGTGCCCGCAGCCAGGCCGTTCAACAGGCCCTTGCTGCGCAGGAAGTACACGTAGGCGAAGGCCGCGAAGAAAAAGAGGCCTTCAATGCAGCCCGCGAAGCAGATGAGGTTCAGCAGGAACTGGCGCCGGTCCTTCTTCGTCTGCAGCGTGTCCAGCCCCTGGATGCTGTCCATCCACTTCATGCAGAACTGCGCCTTGCGCTGGATGGAGGGGATGTTGTCGACGGCCGCGAAAGCCATCGCCCGCTCCGCCGGGTCCGGTACGTAGGTGTCCAGCAGCGTCAGGTAGAACTGGACGTGCAGCGCCTCCTCGTAGAGCTGGCGCGACAGGTACATCCGCGCCTCGGGGGCGTTCAGGTGCTTGTACAGGTTCAGCACCAGGTTGTTGCCGACGATGCTGTCACCCGTCGCGAAGAACGCCACCAGCCGGTGGATGAGGTGGCGCTCCGCGTCCGTCATCTTCGAGCGCAGGTCCACCAGGTCCGTGGAGAAGTCCACCTCCTCCACGGTCCAGGTGTTCTTGATGGCGTTCCGGTACATCTCGAAGAACTGCGGATACGCCATCGGGCGCAGCGTGAGATTGAGGCCAGGGTTCAACAGCATTGCTTCCGTGCTCCTCGCGCTGCGCTGCGGCGCGGTGTCTCAGTCGTTCTTCAAAAAGCAAAACCGCCAACGTCCCAGACCTACTGGCAGGCCTCGCACGCTTCCGGGTTCTCCAGCGAGCAGGCCACTGCCTCGGCCTCGGTCGCCTTCGCCACCGGGGCAGGAGCCGCCTGCGCCACGCTGGCGCCGCCACCCGCGCCCACCGTCGCCTTCGCAATCCGCGTCGCCGGACGCGAGCGCAGGTAGTAGGTGGTCTTCAGGCCCTTCTGCCACGCGTAGAAGTACATCGAGGACAGCTTCCCGATGTTCGGCGTCTCGACGAAGAGGTTGAGCGACTGGCTCTGGTCGATGAACGCCCCGCGGTCCGCGCCCATGTCCAGCAGCGAGCGCATCGGCAGCTCCCACGCCGTGCGGTACACCGCGCGCAGGTTCTCCGGCAGCTCCGTGATGTCCTGGACGCTGCCTTCCGCCATCTTGATGCGGTTGCGGATGTTCTCGTTCCACAGCCCCAGCGCCTGGAGGTCGCGCACCAGGTAGCGGTTCACCTGGAGGAAGTCACCCGACAGCGTCTCGCGCTTGAACAGGTTGGACACCTGCGGCTCGATGCACTCGTAGCAGCCCACGATGGACGCAATCGTCGCCGTGGGGGCAATGGCAATCATCAGCGAGTTGCGCAGGCCGTGCTTCATGATGCGCTGGCGCAGCGCGTCCCAGCGCGCCGTGTCCTCGGGCACCACGCCCCAGTGGTCGAACTGGAGCTCGCCCTTGGCCGCCCGCGTCTCCGCGAAGGACTCGTGGGCGCCGTACTGCTCGGCCAGCTCGCAGGACGTGGTCAGCGCCGCGAAGTAGATCTCCTCCGAAATCTTCTTGGAGAGCGCACGCGCCTCCGCCGAGTCGAAGGCCAGCTTGAGCTGGAAGAAGACGTCCTGGAGCCCCATCAGGCCCAGGCCCACCGGGCGCCAGCGCTTGTTGGACGAAGCCGCCGTGGGGATGGGGTAGTAGTTCAGGTCGATGACGCGGTCGAGCTGCCGCATCGCGAGCTGGGCGTTGGCGCGCAGCCGCTCGAAGTCGAACTTCCCGTCCACCAGCATCCGGCTCAGGTTCAGCGAGCCCAGGTTGCACACCGCCGTCTCACCCTGGCTCGTCACCTCCAGGATTTCGGTGCACAGGTTGGACAGGTGGATGACGTTGCCCGCCTTGCCCGTCTGGTTGCTCTTGCGGTTGCTGATGTCCTTGAAGGTCATCCAGCCGTTACCTGTCTGCGCCAGGCACTTCATCATCCGGGCGTAGAGGTCACGCGCCTTCACCTTGCGCATGGCCAGGCCGTCGGCCTCGGCCTTCGCGTAGGCCTGCTCGAAGGCGTCGCCGTACAGGTCCGTGAAGTGGGGGACGGACTTCGGGTCGAACAGGCTCCAGTCGCCGTCCGCCTCCACGCGCTTCATGAAGAGGTCCGGCACCCAGTTGGCCAGGTTCAGGTTGTGCGTGCGGCGCGCGTCGTCGCCGGTGTTCTCACGCAGCTCGAGGAAGTCCTCGATGTCCGCGTGCCACGTCTCCAGGTACACGCAGCACGCGCCCTTGCGCTTGCCGCCCTGGTTCACCGCCGCCACGGACGCGTCCAGCGTCTTCAGCCAGGGGACGATGCCGTTGGAGTGCCCGTTGGTGGACTTGATGAGCGAGCCGCGCGCGCGCACCCGGTGGTACGCCACGCCGATGCCGCCGGAGAACTTCGACAGCATCGCGATGTCCGAATACTTCTTGTAGATGGCGTCCAGCTCGTCCGCGGGCGAGTCCAAGAGGAAGCAGCTCGACAGCTGCTCGTGGCGCGTGCCCGAGTTGAACAGGGTGGGGGAGCTGGGCAGGTACTCCAGCGAGCTGAACAGCCGGTACAGCTCGATGGCCTCATTCACATTGTCGCCGCTGAGCGCGCTGGCCACGCGGAGGAAGAACTCCTGCGGCGTCTCCAGCACCTCGCGCGTCTGCGGGTTCTTCAGCAGGTACCGGTCGTAGACGGTGCGCAGGCCGAAGTACTCGAAGAGGTCGTTGCGCGACGGGTCGATGGCCGCGTTGAGCTTGCGCGCGTTGGCCTGGACGAACTGGAGCAGCCGGTCCGCGATGAGCCCGTGCTTGTGGCCCGCGGCGACGGACTGGCTGAACGAGTGGATGTCCTGGTTGCTGACCTCCTTCTGGATGAAGGTGGCCAGCAGGCGCGCGGAGAGGCGGCCGTACTCGGGCTCCTCGACGATGAGGGCGGCGGCCGTCTGGATGGAGAGGCTGTCCAGCTCGCGCGTCGTCGCGCCGTCATACAGGCCGGAAATGGTCTTGGTGGCCACGCGCATCGCGTCCACGCGGGGCAGGCCCACGCAGGAGCGCCCCACGGCGCGCACAATCTTGTTGAGGTCCACCGTCTCCGTGCCGCCGTTGCGCTTACGCACCCGCATGGAGGTGGCGCTGAAGTCGCCCGCCGTGGGCTCGGAAGCAACCGCGCCCGAGGCAGCGGCGCCCGTCGGCGCTGTCGTCGTCGCCGGCGTGGACGGACCGGAGGTGACGGGCGGGACAGACATGTTGGCGGACGGCTTCACGGGCGTATCGAAGTTCACGAGCGGCTCACTCCAGACAAAAGCAGGGCGCTTCGGGCAGACACGAGGCCTGTCCAGGGAAGCGGACTTCCCCACCACGTTACTGGAAAATTGTTCAGGTAAGTCCCGTTCCGGCGGGACGGGACTAGCGGCTGGAGTCGACGGTGTGTCTGGGGGGATTTATGGGGCAGACCGATGTTGTAAGCAAGAAACCCACAGTCCCTCCTCTTCCCCGCTCTCAGCCACATCGGCTGGTGGGGCGCCATCGACCAGCCACAAGCTATGGGGGGGTACCCAGCCTGTCAACGCGAGATCTAGTGCTCGGTCCGGCATGGCCCGTGCAATCTATGATCGATCTCCGAGACGATCTCGCAGTCATTCCGTGAACACTCGGTGACCCCACTCAGAAACGTGGAGTGTGGGCCACCTGGAATCCACCGTGGACGGTCAGAAAGGGCCCTACGGAGGGGTTGGAACCACACCGCCCGCATCCGTCCCGGTGGGGGCCTGGGGGGCCCCGTCCAGGGCCTCCCCGGTGGTCTCTGGCTGCGGCGTGGGGGCCGGGGGCGGCGCGGTGGGGGCGGGCTGCGGCGCGGGCTGGGACGGCGCCTGGGGGGCAGCCTGGGGGCCGCTGAGGGTGTGCACGGCGCGCCGCAGCGACTCCTCCAAATCGCGGGCCGACGGGGCTACGGCGGACAGCATCTGGTTGGCGCTGCGCGCGTGGCGGCTCTGGCTCTCCGCGGCCAGCTTGAGCTGGGTGAGGGCCTCGCTGACCAGCCGGCGGGCGTCCTCCAGCTTCTGCCGGGCCTGGTAGTAGGCCACGTCCACCATGTGCTTCTGGAGCGTCAGGCGCTGCTCCTCGGTGATGCCGGAGAGCTTCTCCGCGCGCCGGAGGTAGTAGAGGCCCTGGTCGACCCGGGCCGGCTCGTCCGAAGCGATGCGCGGCCGGGCCAGGGCCTCCAGGACGGGGAACAGGGCCTGGTCCAGTTCGTCCCGGTCGGTGAACTTGCGCGTCAGGAGGGCCGAGACGTCCTGGCCTTCGATGGCGACGGGCGCATAGGCGTCCGCCAGCCGCGGGTCCCCGGTCCGGTAGGGGACCGCGCCCATGGGGGCGTTGCGGCCCTTCATCACCACCAGCTGCCCGTCCTGGAGGGCCAGGGTGAAGGTGCGCGCGTTGAGCTGGGAGAGGAGGAAGACGACCACGCCGCCCAGGCCCAGGATGAGAGTGAAGACGAGGAGCCGCGTGAAGGTACGCCGCGCCCGATAGCCGAATCCCTGTTGTGCCGTTCCGTTCATGTCGCCTGCCCTCCTGACGTACGAGCGCGAGGCCCATTTCCAGCCCCGGCGCTTAACTTGGGGCGCGCCTGCCCGGGGGTATACTCCCACTCCCGAACACACCGATGCACCACACATTCCGCCGCTTGGGGCCCAGCGAGCTGCTGCCCCGCTACATTTTCGCGGAGAGCCTCTTCGCCCGTCGACGGGTCCTGGAAGTCGATGCGGTCGCCTCCACCGGGGGCGAGAGCGCACGCTTCCTCGTGGAGAGAGGCGCGCGCGCGGTCGTGTCGTGCGACAGGGATGTAGCGGCGGTCGAGGCCGCGCAAAAGGCGCACGGCGGTCCCGCCTTGCGCTTCCGGGCCAACGTCTACGACGACTTCGAGTCGGGCAGCTTCGATGTGGTGCTGGTCGCGGACCTGGCGCCGTACGTGAAGGCGCCGGAGCTGCTGGCGGAGCTGGCGCGGCTGGTGACGAAGCAGGGCTTCCTCGTGGGCGGCCTGCGCAACGTCGCGGGGCTCGCGTTGCCCCAGTTGCTGGAGGCCGAGGAGGGCGTGCCGCCCACCTATGGTCAACTGCTGGACGCCCTGTCGGTCCACTTCGCCCAGGTGGAGGTGGCCACGCAGTCCCCGGTGCTGGGCTACCAGCTCGCCTTCGAGCGGGGCGAAGGGCTCCAGGTGGACGGCACCCTGGTGAATCACAGCGAGGCCGCCTACTTCCTGGTGGTGGCGGGGCAGGACCCGGCGCGCGTGGTGGACCCGACCTGGGTGCAGCTGCCTCCCGAGCCGCTGGCCTTCACGCGGGGCAAGCTCGATGAAGTGGTGGCGCGCGCGAAGTCCTGGGAGGAGCGCAGCGGCCGGCTGAAGGAGTCGCTGACGAAGCTCCGCGCGGAGCTGACGGACCGGGAGGCGGAGGCGGCGTCGCTGCGTCCCTCCTTGGAGACGGCCCGGGATGAGGTGGCCCGGCTCACCGCGCAGTTGGAGCAGGCGCGAGGGAGCCAGGAGGCACAGCGCGAGCGGGACGACCTGTCCGGGAAGCTGCGGCGCCGCGAGCTGGAGCTCCAGGTAGCGCAGGAGCGGCTGGCTGACGCGGACCGGCGGCTGGCGGCGCAGCGGCTGGAGGTGGAGGCCGCGCAGCGCGCCCAGGCGGACGCGGGCGTGCAGGTGTTGGCGGCCCAGGAGTCACTGCGGCTGGAGCGTGCTCGTCGTGAGGAGACGGCGGCTTCTCTCGAGGAGGCCCGCGAGCGGCTGACGCAGGCGTATACGCAGGTGCGGGACCTCCAGGAGGAGCAGGCCACGCTGCGCATCGAGCGCGAGCGGGACCGGCTGGCGGCCGAGCGCGCCGTGGAGCAGTCCGAGGACCGGCGGCGTGCCGCGGAGGCCGCGCGCGAGCGGGAGCTGCGCATCGCGGAGCAGTACTCGGCGGCCCTGGCGGCCGTGGAGCACCTGAAGGCCGAGGCGGCTCAGGCGGCGGAGACGTCCCGGGACGCGGGCGCCGCCGTCTCCGTGAAGGATGCGGAGCTGGCGCGCACGGCTCGGGAGCTGGTGGACGCGCGGCAGCGGACGGCCTCGGCGGAGGGGGCTCGGAAGGACGCGGAGTCGCGGCTGGAGTCGCTCCAGGCGGAGGTCCGGGGCCTGGAGACGGAGCTGGCCGCCGCTCGCGAGTCGCAGTCCCGCCTGGGCCAGGAGGTGGAGGCCCTGACGCACGCGGAGGCTTCCGCGCGGGCCACGGCGCAGAAGTGGGAGGAGTCGCTTCATCACGCCTCGCAGCGGTTGGAGGCGCTGGAGGCGGAGCGCGCTCGGACCGAGGAGCGGCTGGGGCAGGCGCTGGAGACGGAGCGGGACGCGCTCCAGGCCCGGCTGACGTCGCTGGAGCGCGAGCTGGAGGACGAGCGGGCTCGGGCGACGGCGCTGGAGCGGCAGGTCCTGGATGAGGTCTCCGCGAAGGGCGAGGTCGAGGCCCGGCGGCAGGAGCTTGCGGAGGAGCGCGCGGCCCTGGTCCGGCGCGTGGTGGAGCTGGAGGCCGAGGCTTCCTCGCACGCTCGTACGGGACGGCAGTCCTCGGAGCGCGCGGCGGAGCTGGAGGCCGCGCTGCGGACCGCTCGCGAGGAGCTGGAGTCCGCGCACCTGGAATGGCAGGCGTCGGAGGAGCAGCTCGGGCGCGTTCGCGGGGAACTGGACTCGGAGCGTGAGGCTCGGGCCGCGGTGGAAGAGGCGCTGCGGCTGGCGCGTGGGAAGCTGGAGGGCGCGGCGCAGCGGCTGACGGAGGCCGAGGCCACGCTCTCGCGGACCCGTGAGGCGTTGGACGCGGAGGTTGCTCGGCGCACGGCGCTGGAGAACTCCCTGGCCGAGGTCCGGGACTCGCTGGACTCCGAGCAGGAGGGGCGGGCCCGTGCGTTGGAGGCGCTGCGTGCGCAGCTCGAGGCCGAGCAGTCGCGGCGCAGCGATGCCGAGGCGACGCTCGCTGAGACTCGGGCTGGACTGGATGAGGCTCGCCAGACGCTGAGCCAGGTTCGGGACGCGCTTGCTTCCGAAGAGGAGCGGCGCGCTCGGTGGGAAGCGGCGCTCGGGGATGCGCAGGCGCTGCTCCAAGTGGAGGGGCAAGAGCGCGCGCGGTTGGAGGTGGCGCTCACCGCGGAGTCGGAGCGACGGGCTCAGGCGGAGGGCTTGCTTGTAGAGGTTCAGGCTCGCTTGGACGAGGCGCTGGCGGCGCGCGAGCGGACCGAGGCGGAGCTGGTCTCGGCCCAGGAGGCGCTGGTCCGGCACGAGGCTCGGGGCCAGACGGCGCTCGCTTCCGAACGTGAGGAGCGTGAACGGCTGGCCGCGGAGCTCACCGCGATGCGGGAGCGAGCCTTCGGCGCGGACGAGGTCGTCACCCGGCTCCAGGCCGAGGTGGCTTCCGAGCGCGAGGCGCGTGCCCAGGCGCAGGAGGCGCTCGCAGCGGAGCGTGAGGCGCTTGCCCAGGTTCGTGCGGACCTGGACGTCGAACGCCAGGGGCGCGGCGATGGCGAGGCCGAGCTGGCCCGCGTGCAGGGGTTGCTTGGGGGGGAGCAGCAGGCCCGCACGGGGGCGGAGGCCGCGCTGGCTCAGCTCCGCGCGACGCTCGGGGCGGAACAGCAGTCGCTGGCTGATACCGAAGCCTCCCTGGCCGAGGCGCGTGCTGCGCTGACTGCGGAACAGCAGACGCGCGCCGAGACCGAGGCCGTGCTGGCGGAGTCGCGCGAGGCGTTCGCGGCGGAGCAACAGGCTCGCGCGGAGACCGAGGCCGTGCTGGCGCAGTCTCGCGAGGCGTTCGCGGCGGAACAGCAGGCTCGCGCGGAGACCGAGGCCGTGCTGGCGCAATCTCGCGAGGCGTTCGCGGCGGAGCAACAGGCTCGCGCCGAGCTTGAGACGGCCCTGTCGCAGTCGCGTGAGTCGCTGACGGCGGAGCAGCAGGCTCGTGCCGAGCTTGAGATGGCCCTGTCGCAGTCGCGTGAGTCGCTGACGGCGGAACAGCAGACGCTCATCGAGCTTGAGACCGCACTGTCGCGGTCTCGTGAATCGCTCACCGCGGAGCAGCAGGCTCGCGCGGCCATCGAGGCCGCCCTGTCCCAGGCCCGTGAGGCACTTGCCGCGGAGCAGCAGGCTCGCGCTCAGGCTGAGTCTGCACTGGCGCAGTCGCGTGCGACGCTCGAAGCGGAGCAGCAGACTCGCGCCGATACCGGTGCCGCGCTTGGACAGACTCGCTCGGCACTGGAGTCCGAGCAGCAGGGCCGTGCCGAGGCCGAAGCCGCGTTGGCGCAGGTCCGCGCGGTGCTCGAAGCGGAGCAACGCACGCGAACCGAAGCGGAGTCCGCGCTGCAAACGCTGCGAACGGAGGCGTCCGAGCGCGACCAGGCACGGCAGGAGCGACTGGCTGCCGCCGAACGTGTCATGGCTGAGCAGGAGCGCGCGCTCGAAGCGCAGCGCCTGGCGGCCGAGGCTCGCGAGCAGGAGCTGCGCGATACCGTGACGCGCCTGGAGTCGGAGCGGGCGTGGGCGGAGGACACCGCGAAGGAACAGCGCTCGGCGTTGGAGTCCCAGCTCTCGGAGGCGCGCGCGGCGCAGGAGTCGGACGCGGCGCGTGCGGTCGCGCTGGCTCAGTCCCTGGCGGACCTCGAGTCGGCCCGAAGCGCGGCGGATGCCCAGCTCGCCGAGCGTGCGGGAACCATCGAGGCGCTGGAGACGCAGGTCGCCCAGTTGCGTGAGCAGGTAGCGGCGCGTGAGGAGGATGCGGGCCGTGTCAGTGAGGCCGCCGCCGAGGCTCGCGAGGCGCTGACCCGACAGGAAGCCGCCGCGCAGGAGCGACTCTCCGCGGTCGAGCGGTCGCTGGACGACGCGCTTGCTCGGGCGGAGCAGCAGCAGGGCGAAATCGAAGCGCTGGCGGCGGAGCGAGACCGAGAACGGACGGCCTTGGCCGCGGCGCAGCAGGAACTGGCGCATCTGGGCGCCGCGCGGCAGGAGAGCATGCGTCTGGGGGCACAGCTCCAGCGCGCCATGGCGGCCCTGAACGAGCGGGGCATGCACATCGCTCGGCTCGATGCCGAGTTGGTGGATGCGCAGGACCGGCTCGCGGCGCAGCGGGAGAACGCCGAGTTGCTCATGGTGCAGCTCGAGACGGCGCGGCGCTTCGCGGGCAAGGCCACCGCGATGGAGAACTCGCTCGAAGCTGAGCGCGCCGCACTGGAGACGCTGCGGACCGAGCTGGCCCGCGCGACCGAGGCAGCCGCGACGGAGCAGGCGAGGGCGAACGCGCTGGAGGCCCAGCTCACGGACTCCGCCGATGGATTGACGCGGGCCCGCAGCGAGCTGGAGGCCCAGCGCGCCGAACTCGAAGGAAAGCTCTCGGACGCCGCCTCTCGTTCCGAGGCCCTTCGGGCGGAGCTCGAAGCGCGACTCGCCGATGCTGTCGAGCGGGCCAATGCACTCCGCGCAGAGACGGAGCAGCAGCGCGCTGAACTCGAAGCGCAGCTCGCGGAAGCTGTTTCTCGTTCCGACGCGCTGCGTGCGGAGTCGGGGCAGCAGTTCGCGGAGGCTACGGCTCGCGCCGCGGCCGAACGCGCGGCGCTGGAGTCCCGGCTCGCGGAAGTCGCGGCCTCCGCAGACGCACAGCGCGCCGAGTCGGAGACCCGCCTGGCGGACCTCAACGCCCGGTTCGAGGCCCAGCAAGCGGAGCTGGAATCGCGGCTCGCCGAGGCCTCCGCGAAGTTCAACGCGCAACTGGCGGAGGCCAGCGACCGCGCGGCCCGGCTCTCCGACACCGCCGACCGTGCCCAAGCCGACAGGGCCACACTGGAATCCCACGTCGCCGAGCTCACGTCCCAGCTCGATGTGCTTCGCGCCGACCTGACCGCCGCCACGGAGCGGGCGGCCACGCTTCAGTCCGCCCAGGAGCGCCTCGCCCGTGCGGACTCCGACCGCGAGCGCCTCCAGTCCGACCTGTCCGTCGCCCGCGCCGCCCGGGTCCGCCTCGAAGGCCGCGTCACCGCCCTGGAAGCCGCGTCCACCGACGCCGTCCGGATCCTCGACGCCGAGCGTGCCGAGCGCACCCGCCTGTCCCAGGCGCTCGAAGTGGCCACGCAGCAGCTCCAGCAGCACGACGGCAGCGCGGCCGGGCAGCTCGCGTTGCTCCAGACCGAGCGCTCCCAGCTCGATGAACAGCTCCGGGGGCTCGAAACCCAGCTCCAGTCCCAGAAGGCCCGCGTGGACGCGCTGGAGGCGGAGCGCACCGAACTCCTGTCCACCGTGGAGTCCCTCAAGGTGTCCTCCCAGCCCGAAGACGTGCTGGAGATGGCCGCGGAGATGGAGCTCCTCCAGTCCCTGGTGGAGGACCTCCAGCAGAAGCTCGCGGACCGCGAGGCCGAGCTGGCCGCGGCGCAGCGGCCGGCGTCCCGCGCGGACAGCTTCGCCCTGTTGGACGCGCCCGAGCCGGCCCGGAATGAGCTGGTCCCCCCGGCCGGGACGGAGCAGGGCGCCAAGGCCCCGGCGCGGCGCCCCCGAGGCGCGGTGCCCGCGCTGGACCTGCCGCCCCAGAAAACGCCCCCGAAGCCGGGCGAGCGCGAATAGCCGCTCGGGACTAGGATTGCGCCCGTGGAAGCTCGCGAGCGCATCTTCAAGTATCAGGGCCTGGGCAATGACTTCGTCGTGCTGGACCGGCGCGGCTCCGGCGAGGACATCGACGCCGCTACGTCGCGGTGGATGTGCGACCGGCGCCTGGGCATCGGCGGGGACGGGGTGCTGGCGCTGCTTCCCTCCGAGCGTGGCGTCGCCCGCATGGTCGTGCACAACGCCGACGGCAGCATCGCGGAGATGTGTGGCAACGGCCTGCGCTGCGCGGTGAAGTTCCTGGTGGATGACTCGGGCCGGACGCCAGGCCACCTCGACGTGGAGACCGGGGCGGGCGTGCTCACCTGCTACCCCTCGTATGGCGAGGGAGGTGTGGTCGCTGTGGACATTTCCATGGGGCCCGCCCGGCTGGTCGCCTCCAACCTGCCTTCGGGCGCCACGGGGCAGCCCTTTCTGGATGCCTTGGTGCCGGGCCATCCGCCCCTGCGCGCCTACGCGGTGAGCATGGGCAATCCCCACATGGTCCTCCTGGACCAGCCGCTGGAGGATGCCTCGCGCCTGGGGCCCCTGCTGGAGCACCACCCGTCCTTCCCGGACCGCACCAACGTGGAGTTCGTCCGTGTGGACTCGGACGGCCTCACCGTGGTGGTCTGGGAGCGAGGCTGCGGCCTCACCCAGGCCTGTGGGACGGGCGCCTGCGCGTCCGCCGTGGCCGCCGTGCTGGCCAAACGGCTCCCGGCCGATGCCTGGCTGCGCGTCACCCTGCCAGGGGGAGACCTGCGCATCCGCGTCCCCGCCGACCTGTCCGACATCCGCCTCCGTGGACCGGTGGCCTTCGTCTTCGAGGGCGTTGTCGCGATTCCCTCGGGCCGGTAACCTCCCGCGTTCCTCTCGCTCCCAGGTCAGAACGCGCCGTGGCCGGACCCATCCTCGTCGTCGACGACGACCTGTTCTTCCGTCAGCTCGCCAGCGACTTGCTCACGCATAACGGGCATCGCGTGGTGGCCGTGGAGAACGCAACGCTCGCGCTCGAAGAGGCGGCACGCACGTCGTTCGACCTGGTCATCACCGATGTGGTGATGCCAGGCGTGGACGGCTTCGCTCTCACCGCGCGCCTGCGCGAGCGGGACCCCGACCAGGAGGTCATCCTCGTCAGCCATCGCACCGACATCCGGAACTCGGAGGTGGCGCTGCGCTCGGGCGCGGCGGACTGTCTCACCAAGCCGGTGGACGCCAACGACATGCTGCTCGCCGTGGACCGGGCGCTGGAGCGCGCGTCCCTGCGCCGCGAGCGGACGCAGCTTCGTGACGAGAACCTGGAGTTCGCCCGCTTCCACAACCTGCACCAGCGCTGCCTGGAGCTCCTGTCCCATCCCGACCTGGAGTGGCTCCAGGAGCGGCTCACCTCGGAGCTGGCGGCCATCTGCGACGCGCAGAGCGCCGCGCTGTGGGTGGTGGACGACCGGGGAGACCTGGTGCTGCGGGCCTACCGTGGGCTGTTGGACCGACAGTTCCTCGCGGAGAAGATGAGCCCGGAAGGGCCGCTGTCCGGACGGCTGCGCGAGGCCCAGCCGTGGCTGGCCCGCGACGAGCGCTCGTCGGTGATGTACGTGCCCCTGGTGGCGTCGGGGGAGGTCGTCGGGTTGGCGCAGCTCTCCGACCCGCTGTCGGGGGACTTCCGGCCCGAGCATTCGCGCGATGCTCGCGTGCTGGGTGACTTCGCGGCGGTGGGCCTGAAGAACGGCCGGAAGATGCTCGCGCTCCAGCGTCTGGGCCTGAGAGACCGCGAGACGGCGGCGTACAACCTCAGCTACTTCACCGACTACGCGTCCAAGGAAATCTACAAGGCCCGGCGCTACGGGCGGACGTTCTCCCTGCTGACCTTCTCCATCGACAACCTGCCGCTGGTGCGCGTGCGCCAGGGCGCGGCGGACGCGAAGAAGGCGGTGCGCGGCATCATCAAGGCGCTCAGTAAAATCATCCGCGACTCGGACGTCATCGCGAAGGCGAGCGACCAGGAGTTCTACCTCCTGCTGCCGGAGACGGACTTCTTCGGGGCGCTGATGTTCGTGCGCCGTGCCGTGGCCGCCGTGCGCGAGGAGCCCGAGGCCATGGAGGTGGACCAGCGCCTCCCGCTGGCGATGGTGGGCGGGGCCAGCACCTTCCCCAAGGATGGCGAGGACTTTGACGAGCTGGTGCACCGCTGCCGTCGCCGCATGGACGAGCGGCGCGCGTCGTTGCAGCGCCGGCTGATGCTGGACGGGCTGCCCTTCTGGGACGAGGTGGACCTGCTGCTGGGCACGCCGAACAGCCCCCGGCTGCCGGTGGACGAGCGCTCCGAGCCGAGCCGCCGGGGCAAGGTGTCCGACGTCCTCTTCGACGAGCTCCAGGCGGAGATTGCCCGGGAGATGATGCGGGACCCAGGCTCGCGCGGCCTGCTGTACGTGGGCGGGCCGGAGATTCGCACGGACCTGAACATCGCCGCCGGGCTGGAGTCCGCGCCTCCAGATCTGGCGTCGCGCATCTACCTGCTGGGCCGCCGCGTCGACCTGGAGTCACACCCCGCGCTGACGCCCGTGTTCCTGGAAGGCGACGACCGCATCGCGCGGCACGAGTTCATCCTCTGGCTCTCCGAGAACGCGGCCTACGCGCTCATCCAGCGGCGGGGCCACGGAGCGACGTGGGGGTTCCACACCTCGGACACCGCGGTGGTGGACGGGCTCATCTCCAAGCTGCAGGCCGAATACGACCTGCAGCCCTACTGACACGAAGCGGAGCGCCACCGTGGCCCCGGTCCGGAAAATCCTCATCGCCGACCCTGACCTCGAGTCCGTGCGCTCGCTGTCGCGGGCCCTGCGCACCAAGGGCTATCAGGTGCACTACGCGCCGGATGGCTCGCGGGCCCTGGAGGTGGCCGTGCTGCGCCACCCGGACCTCACGCTGTTCGACGAGGCCTGCCGGCTGCTGGACGCGCGCACCTTCATCCAGATTCTGCGCACCAACCCGCGCACCGAGGACATCCCGGTGGTGCTCACCACCGCGAGCTTCGAGTCGGACCGGCTGCGCGGCCTGCGGGACGGCTACCTGCGCAAGCCCTTCAACCTGGACGAGGTGCTCAGCCGCATCGAGCACATCTTCCGGCGCAGCGAGGCGGCCAAGGACCTCAAGAGCGAGCAGCAGGAAATCGAAGGCTCGCTCAGTCAGCTCAGCATCCCGGACCTGATGCAGTTGTTGGGCATGAACCGGCGCAGCGGCCGGTTGACGCTGGAGCGCGGCAACGACCGGGGCGAGATTTCCGTCGTCGAAGGCCGCCCGGTGAACGCGAAGCTGGGGCGCGTGGAAGGGGAGAAGGCCCTGTTCCGCCTGCTGGCGTGGGTGGACGGGACGTTCACCTTCTCACCCGGAGGCAACACGGCACGGCCGCGCATCAACCGCGGCATGGATGACGCGCTGCTGGAGGGCATGCGCCAGTCGGACGAGGTGAACCGGCTGATGCCCGGCCTGCCGCCGCGCCACACGCGGCTGATGCTGGCGCCGGACGCGGACCTGCAAGGAGACCAGCATCCGGTGACGCAGCAGGTGGTGGACCTGCTTCGCCAGCCACGCGCCCTGGGCGAGGTGTTGGACCTGGCGCCGGCCACCGACCTGGAGGTGCTCAACGTCCTCACCACGCTCATGCAGCGGGGCGTGGCGAGGGCCGCGGACGGGGATGGCGTGGAAGCGGCATCCGGCGAGCTGCTGGGCGCGGCGGAGGTGCACGCGCTGCGCGGCCGGATTCTCCGCACGCGAGCGCCCGCGAAGGTGGCCACCGCGAAGATCTTCGTGTGCGGCAGTGGCGCGAGCGCCGCCCGGCGGGTCCTCTCGCGCATGCCCGGCATGGAGGCGCTGTCCGCCGAGCCCACCGCGGTGAAGAGCGGCTTCGGCACGCTGGGGCGCCTGGTGCTCAGCGAGGTGCTGCGCCTGGACTTCTGCGTGCTGCCCCCCGCGGAGGCGGCGCGGCCGCTGTGGCGTCCCTTCACGGCGGGCGCCATGGGCGCGCTGCTGATGGACGTGGCCGAGCCCTCCGTGCGGCTCGCGCACTATCTGGCCTGGGAGGTCCGAATGCCGGTGGTGGTGGTGGGCGCGGAGGTCCCCGCGGCGTTGCAGGGGGCTCCCGCGGGAGCCCTGGGCGCGGCGGATGACCTGGCGGACGCGCTGCGCTCGCTGCTGGTCCAGGCGCTCAACCCGGCGCCCACGCTGCCCGGCGTGCCCCAGGTGCAGCGGGCCGCCGCGTCCATCGTGTAGGGCGAGGCCGCTTCAAAGACGCGAGAGAATCTCCGCCTTCTTCTGCGCGTATTCGTCCTGCGTGATGAGCTCGTTGTCGAGCATCGACTGGAGGTCCTTCAGGGCCTTCACCGGGTCCGCGGGGGCCACGGTTCTGGCCTCGGTGAAGCCAGTGGCCGCCGCGACGAGGGCCTGGATGCTCTGGGGGCGCTGCTGATTGACGGGCCCCAGGACGACGAACCGCTGCGGGTCGTTCGGATCGATCTTCACCTTGAGGCGCACGCCGGGCTCCAGGATGAAGGCCTTCCAATCATGCGCCCGGCTGCGGTGCTGCCGCCTGTAGGTGGGGAGGCCCGGTACCTCGAACTCCAGCAGGAAGTCGTAGACGTAGCTCCTGTTGATCTTCATCGACGTGCGCTCCATCCGGAGGATGGTGGCCTCGCCAGCGGTTCCGTGCTCGCGGAGGCGCTTCTTCTGCGCGTGCGAATAGAAGAAGAACCTCGCAGCGCCGAAGCCGACGAGTGAGAAGAGCAGGAAGGGCAATATCGTCAGGACCGCGGTCAGCACCCAGCACCTCGATGCGCGTTCTCAGATACGCGCGAGAATCTGCGCCTTCTTCGCCTCGAACTCTTCCGGGGTGATGAGTCCCTTGTCCATCAGCGACTGAAGGTCCTGCATGGCCTTCACCGGGTCCCCCGCGGACGGCATTCCCGGTAGCACGAAGGCCCCGACAGGCGCCGTCATGACCGCGCCGACGATGGCGACCTTGCTCGGTTCGTCCCGGTCGACCTTGACGTTCAGGCGCATCCCCACGCCGAGCGACTCGACGCTCTGGTGTGGACCCAGCCGCTTCCTCACTCGCGCCTGATACGACGCGCGTCCCCTCTGACGGACCTCCAGGAGCAGCTCGAAGACGGGGCGGCGGTTGACGCGCAAGGCCGTGTCGCGCAACTCAAGCACCGTGGCCTCGGCGTCCTCGCCGTGCTTGAGCACCTGCTGTTCCACCGCCGCGTCGCGGGCGAAGCGCCTGACGACCCAGGCGGCGTACGCGAGGATGCCGCCGACGAGGAGGAAGACGAAGAACTCGGTGGGCGTGGCGGGGAGCAATGCGTCCATCTGGCGGAAACCCTACCATTCTCCCGTGACGCGCTGGCCGGGGCCGTCATCCCAGCAGCCAGCGCATGGCCTCCGGCAGCCGCCGTCGCAAGTCCCGCTCGTGGTCCGCGTAGCCCCGTCCAGGGCCCCTTGCGGGCGCGGTACGTGCGTTCGATGTATGGCTTCAGTGTTTCAATGACGAAGCGCACGGAGGGCTCGGTCCGGGCCGCCACGTTGCTTTGGGGCTCGTCCCACGGCGGTTGGTGCACCAAGTATCGAAGCGCGCGGACTCGGGATGGGCGAACACGTTCTGCAAGTCCTGAATGGAGAGGACAGGAAAGGACCTGTCAGGTGAGGCGTCATACGCATCGGGTGTGAAGATGCGGACAGTGCGTGTGCGCCCACTCACGCGGGGAAGCGACGTCTCGGAGGCTGTGGACGTATCCCATGGGGTTCGGAGGTTGGCGGCCGCGGAGGAGGACAGGTCGCGGCCCGGCACCGGCCACTTCCCCCAACCCACGGGATTCTCACGTCGTTTCCTCGGTGGATGAACCCAGCGCTCGGGCGGCCGGAGGTGTAGGCTCAACGGGTATCCCAGGACTCACACGAATACCCATGCAGCAGAAACTCGCCGCAGACATGTCGACCACCGCGGGCCGCGCACAGGCCGGGCAGAGCCCGGTGGCGCTCTCCGTGCCTGCCTTGACGATCGTGTCCCATCCCCAGCCGCAGCGCATTGGCGAGCGGCTGTTGCTGGAGGTGCTCGCGTCCCAGGGGCGCACGGCGGCCCTTTCTCGCAACGCGCCGGACTTCTCCCGGCCCGGGGGGCTCATGGCCCTCCCGTTGGGAGACCCATTCCTCAGCCGCAAGCCGGTGGAGTTCGAGCCCGGCCCACGAGGTGGCCTCCGGATGTTGGTGCCGGAGGACGGCACCCAGGTGCGCGTGGCGAACGAGCCCGTCGTGGGCGGCCGGGAGTTCTCTCGCGAGGAGCTGTCCGCTGGAGTGCCGCTGGTGCTGGCCGACCGCGTGGTGCTGTTGCTCCACCTGGCCTCGTCCTTCCGCCAGCCGGGCGTGCTGGACCTGGGCATCGTCGGCCACGGTGAGGGCATCCACCGCGTGCGCGAGGACATCATCCGGGTGGCTGACCTCGCCGTGCCGGTGCTCATCCGCGGCGAGACGGGCACGGGCAAGGAGCTGGTGGCGCGCGCCATCCACGCCAGCGGTCCCCGCCGCGCCGGTCCCTTCGTCAGCGTCAACCTGGGAGCGCTCGCCAAGGAGCTGGTCGCCGCGGAGCTCTTCGGCGCGCAGCGCGGGGCCTATACGGGCGCCAGCCGGGACCGGGAAGGCTTCTTCCGCGCGGCCGAGGGCGGGACGCTCTTCCTCGATGAAGTTGGCGAGGCGCCGCCCGAGGTGCAGGCCGCGCTGCTTCGCGTGCTGGAGACGGGAGAAATCTATCCGGTGGGCGGCCATACGCCGGTGCCTGTCGACGTCCGGCTGGTCTCCGCCACGGACGCGCATCTGGAGGCCCGCATCCAGGAGCGCACCTTCAAGGCCCCGCTGCTGCACCGGCTGGCCGGCTTTGAAATCCTGGTGCCTCCGCTGCGCGAGCGCCGCGAGGACGTGGGCCTGCTCTTCCTCCACTTCGCCCGCCAGGAACTGGAGGCCATGGGGGAGGGCGGTCAGTTGACGTCCGCGGACCCGCGCGCCGAGCCCTGGTTGCCCGCGGCCCTGGCCGTCCGGCTGGTGCGCCACGCGTGGTCCGGCAACATCCGCCAGCTGCGCAACGTCACCCGTCAGCTCGTCATTGGCAGCCGGGGCATGCCGGGGCTGCGCGCTGATGAGCGGCTGGAGCAGGTGCTGGACGCGGACGCGCAGCCAGTCCCCGGGCGTCCGTTGACCGTGCGCACGGGGGAGGAGGGGGGCGACGGCGCGAAGGCTCCGCGGCGCAAGCCCGCGGAGGTGGGTGAACAGGAGTTGCTGGAGGCATTGCGCGCCTGCTCCTGGGACCTGAAGGCCACCGCGGACTGGCTGGGCATTCCCCGGCCGTCCGTCTACGTCCTCATCGACAAGAGCTCGCTCCTGCGCACCGCGCGCGACTTGAGCCCCGAGGAAATCACCCGCTGCTTCCACGAGTGCGAGGGTGACCTCGACAAGATGGTGCAGCAGCTGGAGGTCTCCAAGCGCGCGCTCCAGCGGCGGGTCCGGGAGCTGGGCCTCAGTGGTGGGTAGTGTTGGCTGACACGTCAACCCGGACCTGGTGGGTTCGGTTGACGCGTCCATTCGTCCTTTCAGGGGGCTCGGGTGTCGGTGGTCGAGGGGGGGCCGCGCGCCATTCCTGGCTGGTACGGTGTCTGCAACTCACAGCCCGCAGCAATCCTTCTCATTGCCCCATTGGGGGTACGGGAGCCGCGCCCATGACCTTTGTCACCGTCACCATCAAGAAGTCGGGGGATCTGGTCTACGAGCCCAGCAACCAGGTCGGGCGCGGGTACACCGTCCGCTTCGTGCTCGACCCGGTCAACGGTCCTCTGTGGGCCACGGTGCATCCGCCCACGTGCCTGGTTTCAACGAACCCCATCACCCTGGACAAGACGTCCTCGGCGACGCCCCCCGTCTATGAGGACCCGGTCTCTGAATCGGCTGCGTACACGACGTATCCGTTCACCGTGAAGGTCCCTCCCGTGCCGGAGAAGCCGCACCTCGGAGGTGAGGCGGAGACCAAGAACGGCAACCTGGACGTGACGACGGATCCGCCGAAGCTCTGAGCCGCCCTGACGTGTCAGGCCAGACCTCATGGGTGGGGCTGACGCGTCCAGGTGCCGCTGAGGAGATGCTCCGGTGGTGAGTCTTCGAGGGCGCTGTGAACCAGACCTGTCTGGTATGGTGTGTGCAAATCACAGCAGGCAGCAGTTCATCACACGCCCCAGCGGGGCACAGGAGCCACGGCCCATGGCCATCATCACTGTTCTCATCAACAAGTCCGGGAACCTGAGCTACATCCCCAACAACAAGGTTCGGCACGGAGACACGGTCCGCTTCGCCATTGAAATGATTGGCGGCGCATCGGACGTGACGGTGAATCCCCCCGCGTGCCTGGATTCGACGGCGTCGTTCAGCTTGAACAACACCTCTCTGTCCGCCGCCCAGCGCGATGACCCCGTTTCCGACGGGGCCGCGGTCGGCTCGTATCCGTTCACGGTGGAAGTCCCCAGCGCGCCCGCGGCGTCGCGCCTGGGAAGCGAGCTGGAGACGAAGAACGGCAACCTGGACGTGACGACGGACCCGCCCAAGGAGTGCTGAGCCACGTCAGGGCGTAGGAGGGCCGGCCAGTGGCTCGCGAGCCGCGCCGAGCCGGCCACTCCATTCGAATTCCAGGTGAGGGTTGCGGGCCAGTGCTTGCCGCAACGCCTCCTGGCCCTCGATACGCCAGGCCTGGCGTTGCTCCGAGGAGGCGCGCGTCTCCGCCAGGGCGAGCAGCCCGCCGCCACGAAGCGCCTGGGCCCGCGCCCACCTGGGCCGGTCCGCCAGGACTTCCGCCACGAGCGCGAGCCCCTGGTTCAGCAGCGGCGCGGCGTCCTCGTTCCGCTGCTGACGCCACGCGGCCCAGTCGAGCTGGAATCTCGCGGTGGTCAGCCGGTAGTCATGCCGGCGCGGCTCCAGGGACAGGGCTTGCTGGAAGGCCTGTGACGCGAGCTCGAAGTCCGATTCCTGGGCGGCGCCCCGGTGTGCCAGCCAGCGGGCCTTGAGCGCGCGGGCCTCGCCCGTGTTGCGCCACGTGTGGCCCTGGCGGGGATTCAGCGCGGTGGCCCGCGCCAGGGACTCTTCGGCCTTCGCCAGCTCCGCCCGTGGGTCACCGCCGGTCTCCATGCTCCACGTCGCCAGCAGTGTCTGCACGCGGCCGAGATTGGCCCAGAGGTCGGCGTCCTGGGGCTGGAGCGAGAGCGCCTGACGGTAGGCTTCCACGGCGGCGCGGCCACTCGGTCCTGGATTCTCCCTGCGCGCGGACTGGAAGGCGGCGGTCAGGGTCCACACCTCGCCCAGGTTGTTGTGGGCGTACACCTGTCTGGGGGCCAGCGTCCGGGCTTCCTCGAAGGCCGCCTGCGCCTGCTGGAGCAGAGGCTCGGGGGCGCCGCCTTCCTCCCAGCGTTGCTCGGCCTGCCACAGCAGCGCCACGCCCAGTCCGTTGTGGAGCGGGGGGAGCTTCGCGTTGATGCCCAGCCCCTGTCTGAACAGGGCCAGCGCCTGCTCCAGGTCCGCCTGGAAGGGCTCGCCGTGGCTCCAGCGCCAGCGCGCCAGCTGCTCGGAGATTTCCGCGCCGCGGAAGCTGGCCACGACGTTGCCGGGATTGAGCGCCAGCGCCTTCGCCAGTGCGTCACGAGCCCGCGTCAAATCTCCCGCGGCGTCGGCGGCGCGTGGATTCGAAGCGCGGCGGCGCAGGGCGTTGCCCAGGTTGATCCACGCGTCGGCCTGGTTCTCCCGTACGCGGATGGCCTCCAGGTACGCGTCAATCGCCTTTCCCTGGTGCTCCAGCGGGTCCACGCCGCGCTCGGCTTCCGCGTCCGCCCACACCTGATAGGTCAGGCCCAGGTTGGCGTGGAAGGCATAGTCGCGCTCCTCGGGGCGCAGGCGCTCGAAGGCCTCGATGGACAGACGGAGCTGCTCGCTCGGGTCCTGCCCGCGCTCCTGGCGGTAGCGGGCCCACAGCCTGTGGGTGATGGCGAGCTCCAGCGCGACACGGTCGCTGGGCGGCGCCAGGGCCAGGGCCTCGCGCGCGGCGTGGATGGACTTCTCCAGCAGCGGCTCGGCGTCCTCGCGTCCCTGGCTGGTGCGCTGCTCCGCGAGCCGGCGGTGCAGGCGGGAGAGGACGACCAGCGAGCGGTGGTGATCCGGCGCGGCGGTGAGCGCGCGGGTCGCCGCCTCCACGCCGCGCTCATAGTGGGGCAGCACGTTGCCTTCGCCGTACAACTCCATCACCAGCGCGGCCAGCTCCAGGCGCGCCAGGACGTAGTGGCCCATGGGCTGGCTCTCCGCGGTAGCGACGGCGGCGGCATAGGCGCGGCGGCCCGCGTCCAGGTCCTCCTGCGAGCCGGCCTTGTCGCCCTGGTGCCAACGCTGCGTGGCCCGCGCCAGCAGCACGTCGCCTTGCAGCAAGGGTGCTTCGTAGAACCAGGGCTGCGCGCGGCCCATGGCCTCCAGGTGGGTCAGGGCCTCTTCGTGGCGGCCCTCGTAGAAGGCGAACAGCGCCTTCACATACAGCGGTGGGACGGGGACGTCGGGGCCTTCGGCCTGGCGCAGGTAGGCCAGGGCCGGGTCCCGGTAGTTCTGCTCCAGCTCCTTGCGGCGGACCTCGCGCTGCTCCGGGCTGCGGCGCTCCACGTCCAGCAGCAGCCGCTCCTGGTAGAGGTCTCCCAGCACCTGCGCCAACGCCCAGGCCACCCGGGGCTCGCGGTAGCCCTGGGCCCATGCGGCCTCCAGGCGCTTGCGCGCGGCGTCCCGCTCATCCAACACGAGCAACGCGCGGCCCAGGGCGTACTGACCGGGGCCCAGTGCGTGGGGGCCCGCCTCGCGCACCTCGGCCTCCAGCGCGTCCATGCTGGCGCGCAGCTCGCGCCGGTCTTCACGGGTGTCGTGCAGGCGGGACAGGGCGGAGTAGCGCGCGGAGGCCTCGATGCGCTCCACCCGCTCGGTGAAGCGGCGCGTGAGGCGTTCGCGCTCGGCCACCTCGCTGCGGGCGATGCCCGCCTGGATGAGCGCCAGCAACACCACCGTCAAGGCCGCGGAGCCCAACGTCAGCGCCACCCGGTGCTTGCGGGCCTTGCGGCGCAGGCGGTAGCCCAGTCCCTGTCGCGCGAGGACGGGCTCTCCTTCGAGGAACCGCTCCAGGTCCTCCGCCAGCGCCCGCGCCGAGTCGTAGCGGGCGGGCCGCTGCTTCTCCAGGCACTTGAGGACGATGGCTTCCAGGTCCGACGGAATGTCGGCGTCGAGCGCGCGCGGCGGCGCCGGCTCTTCGTGCTGGAGCCGGGTGATGACCTCCACCTCGGTGGCGCCGGTGAAGGGCGGCCGGCCGGTGAGGAGCGAGTAGAGCGTGGCGCCCAGCGCGTAGATGTCCGCGCGCCGGTCCAGGCGGGACACCTCGCCGCGCGCCTGCTCCGGGGCCATGTAGTGCGGGGTGCCCTGCACGGCGTTGGGCGCGGCGCCTTCCTCGCGCCAGTCACGCGCCAGACCGAAGTCCATGACGAAGGGGGCCAGCCCG
Organism: Myxococcus virescens; assembly: GCF_900101905.1. Taxonomy (NCBI): domain Bacteria; kingdom Pseudomonadati; phylum Myxococcota; class Myxococcia; order Myxococcales; family Myxococcaceae; genus Myxococcus; species Myxococcus virescens. Next base: position 33,539 of record NZ_FNAJ01000028.1, read on the forward strand.
CCGTCCTCGGTGCGCTCCACCAGGATGTTGCCGGGCTTGATGTCGCGGTGGATGAGGCCCGCGCCATGGGCGGCGTGCACGCCCTCGGCGGCCTGGCGCAGCACCAGCACCTTCTGCTCCAGCGTGAGCGACCGCGCCAGCTGTCCCAGCGGCTGGCCGTCCACGAAGCGCATGGCGATGTAGCCCCGGCCGCGCACCTCGCCGACCTCGTACACCTCGCACACCCGCTCGTGTCGGACGCGGGCCTGCGCGCGGGCCTCGGAGAGGAAGCGCCGGGCCAGCTCCGGGTCGTCCCCGCGCACGAACTTCAGCGCCACGTTGCGGCGGAGCATGGGGTCATACGCCAGGAACACCCGGCCCATGCCACCCTGGCCCAGGAAGCGCACGGGCTGGTAGCGGTCCCAGTCCGGCACCGGGAAGGTGGGGCCGTCCGGCTCCACGGCGGGGGGCGGGGACACGCCCGGGGTGACAGGCGTCAGGGTGGCGGCCTCGAGCGGCCGGCCGGCGCTCGGGTCCGTGCTCTCGGAGGCGAGCTCGCCACGGAGCGCCACCAGGGAGTCCTCGGACAGCCGGCCTCGCTCTCGCAGCAGCTCCAGAGGGCCACGCCGCAGGCGGAGCGCTTCCTCACGCAGGACCGCCACCTCCTCGCCGGAGAGCAGTCCTTCGTCCATCGCGAGGAGGAGCTCCTCCTCGTACGTCTCATTCAATCGCCCCGCCACGTGCACGGCCCCAGCATACGGGCTGGCGCGTGGCGGGGGGAAAATCCGCCGGGAGGCCCACGAGGCCGGCGGAGTTGGCCTCAGAGGGAGGTGTGGACCTCCCGGCGGAAAGGTGTAGCGGTCAGCCCTTAGCCGCGCTTCCTCCGGCGGAGGCCGAGCAGGCCCAGGAGCGCCAGCCAGGACGCGGCGGGCGCCGTGCTGCAGCCGCCACCGGCGAAGGCCCGGGTGAGCTCCACCGTCCACGAGTACGCCGCGGGGGTGCTGTCCACGTTGCCCGCGCGGTCCGTGGCCCGCACGCGCAGGGTGTGCTGACCCTCGCCCACGTCATAGCTGTCCCGGCAGGGCTCGAAGGGGCCCCCGTTCAAGCTGCACTCGTAGGTGACGTCCTCCTCGGAGGCGCCGTACTCGAAGGGCGCCGTCCGGTTTCCGCCGCGCGAGGGCGGCGTGCGCGAGATGCGCGTGTCGGGCTCCTGGGTGTCGATGATGAACTCGCTGGGCGCGGAGGGCTCGCTGGTGCGGCCCTCGCTGTCGGTGGCGGTGGCCGTCACCGTGTGCGGGCCATCCTCCAGCGGCTGGGCCGGCGTGCAGGTCCACGCGCCCACGTCGTTGGTGGTGGTGGTGCAGAGCACCGTGTCGCCCTCGTACACCGTCACCACCGTGCCCGGCGCCGACGTGCCGCTCAGGGGCGGCGTCGACGTGTTGAGCACCGCGCCGTCGGCGGGCCCGGTGATGACCGGCGGCTCCGTCGTGGTCAGGGTGATGGTGAAGGTGACGGGCGTGGAGGTGGGGCCGGGGCTGCCGCCCGGAGGCGTGGCGGTGGCCGTCACCGTGTGCGGGCCTTCGGCCATGGGCGTGGTGGGCGTGCAGCTCCAGTTGCCCGCCGCATCGGCCGTGGTGGTGCAGAGGGCGGTTCCGCCCTCGTACACCGTCACCTCGTCACCCGGGGTCGCCGTGCCGCTCAGCACGGGCGTCTGCGTGTCCAGCACCGCGTCCGGCGTGGGGCCGGTGATGACCGGAGGCGCCGGCGGCGAGTAGTCGACGATGAAGTCCACCGTCGTGGACGTCTGCGGCGCGCCCGGGAAGGTGGAGGTGATGACGGCGGTGTGCGGTCCTTCCTCCAGGTCCGTCGGCAGCGTGCAGCTCCAGTTCCCCTCCGCGTCGGCGATGACGGTGCACACCGGCGCGGGGTTGCCGTCCAGGTACACGTCCACGGTGGCGCCCGGCGTGGCGGTGCCCTCCAGTTCCTCGCCGGCGGTGCCGCCCGGCGTCGGGGACGTGACGACAGGGGCCGTCTGGCAGATGGACAGCGCGTCCACGCGGTACGTCACCGCCGTGTCGGAGTTGTTGGCCAGGTCGCAGTCGGTGTCGACCAGCGCGATGCGCACGTCACCCGTGGCCGCCGTGAAGTCGCGGGACAGGGGGAAGCCCAGGGGCATGGCCTCGGCGCGCGTGGCCGCGCCCGGACCCCCGTGGGGCGTGTAGCCCAGCGAGAAGCCCTGCACCTGCGTGCCCGCGTTGGCGCTGACGCCGATGACGCCGGGGTACCAATGGGTGCCACCCGAGTAGCTCACCGCGCCGGACACGTACCGGATGCGGTAGCGGCCCGGCACGCCCAGCCCGGCCTGGATGGCCGCGTCGGGCAGCACGGGGGCGTCGATGTCCGACACCTGCGTGCAGTGCGTGTTGCCCTGGCGGGTGATGAACACGCTCACGTCCGCCGTCTGGCACGCGGCGCCGCTCTCCACGGTGCACGTGGCCGAGCAGCCGTCCCCGTTGGCGGTGTTGCCGTCATCGCAGGCCTCGCTGTCCGCCTTGATGCCGTCGCCACACGTCACGGCGCACACCGACGGGATGCCGGTGCAGCCGAACCCGTCCTCGATGGCGCAGGTGGCCGAGCAGCCGTCGCCCGCCGTGGTGTCGCCGTCGTCGCAGAGCTCACCCTCGTCGAGGATGCCGTTGCCGCAGACGTTGGGGCTGATGCAGGTGTTGGTGGTGGGGTTGCAGACGCCGCTCTCGCAGACGCCGGACGCATTGCAGGGCTGGCCGTCCTCCAGGAGGCAGCGCGAGGAGCAGCCGTCGCCGTTGTTGAGGTTGCCGTCGTCACACACCTCGGCGCCCGCGCGGGTGCCGTCGCCACAGGTGGTGGCGCAGGTGCTGGGCGCGCCGCTGCACGCATAGCCCGGCTCCACGCGGCAGCTGCCGCTGCAGCCGTCGCCCGCCGTGGTGTTGCTGTCGTCGCACTGCTCGCCGCTGTCCACCGTGCCGTTGCCGCAGGTGAAGAAGCACTGGTTGCCAGCGCCAGGGCAGCTCCAGCCCGGCTCCACCGCGCAGGTGGCGTTGCAGCCGTCGCCCACGGTGGTGTTGCCGTCATCACACGCCTCGGCGCCCGCGCGGATGCCGTCGCCACAGGTGGTGGCGCAGGTGCTGGGCGCGCCGCTGCACGCATAGCCCGGCTCCACGCGGCAGCCGGAGGAGCAGCCGTCGCCGCTGGTGGTGTTGGCGTCGTCGCACGTCTCGTTCGAGTCCAGCGCGCCGTTGCCGCAGCTCTGCACGCACACGGACGGGCCGGTGGCGGGCGCGCTGCACGCGTAACCCTCCTCCACGCGGCACTCGGTGCTGCAGCCGTCCTGCGAGCTCAGGTTGCCGTCATCGCACTGTTCGCCCGGGTCCACGTTTCCGTTGCCGCAGGTGAGCACGCAGGCCTGGCCCGGGGCGGGGCAGGCGTAGCCCAGCTCCAGGGTGCAGGCGTTGGAGCAGCCATCACCCAGGGTGGTGTTGCCGTCGTCGCACAGCTCACCCGCGTCCATCCGGCCGTTGCCGCACAGGGGGGCGCAGGTGGACGTAGTGCCCTGGCACTCGTAGCCGCGCTCGATGCGGCACGCCGAGGAGCAACCGTCCGAGTCGTACTCATTGCCGTCATCGCACTGCTCGCCCTGGTCGATGGCGCCGTTGCCGCACGTCATCACGCAAGCCTGGCCCGGGGTGGGGCAGGCGTAGCGGGACTCCACGCGGCAGCTCGCGTTGCAGCCGTCGCCCGCCGTGGTGTTGCCGTCGTCGCACTGCTCGCCCGGGTTCAGCGTGCCGTTGCCACACGTCTGGGCGCAGGTGCTGGGCTGGCCGGTGCAGCCGTAGCCCGCCTCGATGCCGCAGGTGGCGGAGCAGCCGTCACCGTCGGTGGCGTTGCCGTCGTCGCACTCCTCGCGCAGGGACACGGCGCCGTCGCCGCAGCGGTCGTCGTACGCGTCCACGAACAGGTAGCGGAATGCGTTGGGCTCGGTGGCTGCGTTCTCGTTGCACAGCTCGATGCGGTTGCGGCCCTCGACCCACGGCGCGTTGGTGCCGAACTCGCGGAAGATGTTCTTCTCCCAGGGCATGCCCGCTGGCTCGTTGACGACGGTGGGCGTGAAGTCCTGCCCGTTCACCCGTGCGCTGGCGAACTCGTTGTCGTTGAAGGTGGCCAGCCGCAGGCGGAACTGCGAGACGTTGGTCGTCGAGGGCACCATGAAGTCCTGGTACACGCAGACGGGGGCGCCCAGCGGCGCCGCCATGAAGCGGGCCGTCTGGATTTCCTGGGGCCAGTCGATGGCGGTCCGCGGACCGGTGGCCGCGCCCGTGGTGGTGCCGCTGTAGAACCAGTGCGGATCCGGGCCGACCTCCAGCCGGCGGTTGTTCTCGTCCACGCCGGTGTTGAAGACCGTCACGCCCGCGCGCACGCAGCGGCTGGGGCTGCCGGCGCAGGCGAAGCCAGGCTCCACCTCGCACAGGCGGTTGCAGCCGTCGCCCTCGAAGCGGTTGCCGTCGTCGCAGACTTCCTGCGCGTAGGACGGGTGGGCGCGGTTGTCGAACACGCCGTCGCCGCACAGGGACAGGTCACAGTCCGCCGTGCAGTCGGAGCCGGGGACGTTGCTGTCACAGGCCTCGCCGGAGTCGACGACGTTGTTGCCGCACAGGCTCGCCAGCGAGCAGGGGCGCCCGGGCACGTGGCACAGGTAGCCTGCTTCGATGGTGCCAGAGGCGGAACAGCCGTCGCCGCTGGTGGTGTTGCCGTCGTCACATTCCTCGCCGGGCTCGAGCTGGCCGTCTCCGAAGAGGGAGGCGGTCCGGCTCACGAGCACGGGCTCGGTGGGGGGCACGGCTGTCCGGGCACCGCCCGAATCACAGCCGGTCAGGGATGAGAGCAGCGCGAGACAGAGCGCCGCCGTCTTGAAGAGGACACGCGTTTTCATGGGGATGTCTGCCTCGGTTCTCAGTGGGTGTCGGGAGAGGGCTCGCCCTGCTGCGTCTGCACGCCCTCTGCGTCGCCGACGATCTTGAACTCCACGCGGCGGTTCTTCGCGCGGCCCTGGGTGGTGTTGTTGTCTGCGATGGGCTGGGTGGTACCGAAGCCCTTGGCATCCATGCGCTCCCGGGCCACGCCCTTGCTCACCAGGTAGCGAACGACAGCGTCGGCGCGGCGCTGGGACAGGTCCAGGTTGTAGTCAGGATTGCCGCGGTTGTCGGTGTGGCCCTCGACACGCACCTTCTCCACTTCCGGGTGGGCGATGAGGATGTTGGCCACCGTGTCGAGCAGCTTGTTGCTGCGCGCGATGATGACGTCCTTGTTGTTCTCGAAGTAGACGGCCTCGAGCAGCTGGATGCGATTCTCGCCAATCTGCGCGAGCTGCTTCTCCTTGCAGCCGTGGTTCTTCGCCGGGCCAGGCTCGGTGGGGCAGTTGTCGAGCCGGTCGACGATGCCGTCACCGTCGGTATCCTTGTCCGGGCAGCCGCGGTTCTCCTTGATGCCGGCCTCGTTGGGGCAGCGGTCGGCGGTGTCGAGCACACCGTCGTTGTCGTTGTCCGGGTCGGGGCAGCCGTCCTCGTCCTGGAAGCCGTCCTTGTCCTCGGCCTGGTCCGGGCACTGGTCCTTGGCGTCGGAGATGCCGTCCCCGTCCGTGTCCGGGTCATCCGGGCAGCCGTCCTGGTCCTCGAAGCCGTTGAGGTTCTCCGCCTCCTTCGGGCAGCGGTCCGCCAGGTTGGGCAGGCCGTCGCCGTCGTCGTCCCCGTCCGGGCAGCCATACAGCTCCGACAGGCCCTCGTCGGTGGGGCAGCGGTCGGCGGCGTTCTTGATGCCGTCCCCGTCCAGGTCGAAGTCTGGACAGCGGGCGGGGTCATGCGGCTGACCCTCCACACATGCGTTGGGCGTGGCGGCGGGGGTGCCGAAGGTGAGCCCGGCGAGCACCCGGAACGACGGCGTGCCCGGCGTGCTGCCGAAGCCAGGGCCACCCATGGCGTAGACTTCCGTGCCCGCGGGCATGGGAACGCGCACGCCCAGCAGCACTTCCATCGACTCCGGCGCATCCGCGACGGGCAGGGTGCCGCGCACCACCAGCTCCTGGCGGAAGCCGAGCAGGCCGGCGGACAGGTTGACGCCGCCGTTCAGCTCCGTGCCCAGCTCGTCGAGGTGCGGCTGCGTGTTGGGGGACAGCGCATACGTCTTGGTCCGCACCAGCGCGCCCAGGTCGGCGCCCACGCGCCACGTGCCACCCAGTTGCTTGCCCAGGCCGAGCCGAGGCGAGAAGACGAAGCCCTGGTCCCGGGTGAGCGTCTCCGTGCTGCCAATGGGCAGGGCCGCGCCGAGGTGCAGGCCCAAATCCATCAGCCCGCCGCGCTGCTCGGAGAGGATTCCCGCGCGCGCCTGGACCCACGGCGTGCCAAGCGCGCTCGTGGACGGCGTGGCGACGCCCAGCGCCGCGGTGTCCGGTCCCCACTGGGACACAATGGGCACCTGCGCGCCGAGCTCCAACCAGTCGGTGATGGCATAGGCACCACTGAGGTGCACCGTCACGCGGTTGGAGACGATGACACCTTGCTGCTCTCCACCGGAGACGAGCACCAAGGGCTCCTTCTCATAGTGTCCGGTGAAGCCGAGGCGGTACTCGCCGCGGGACATGAGGTCGCCGGTGGACAGCACCAGGCTGTCGCGTGCACCGGGATTGAGTTGCAGCCGCTCCAGCTCGATGCCGGGGATGCGCTGCGCCTGGGCTTGAGCCGTGACCGCCCAGAGGACGGCCAGACCTCCAAGCCACGGGTGATACGGATGTGAAGACAAGAGTTCCTCCCCCTCAACGTGGCGCCGGAAAAGCGCACGCGGGTGTGTCCGCCATGCTTGAGACGCGGGGTGTTCTGCACGCAACGCGCCACGTTTGCCATGGGGGGGGAACCTCAGAGGTGTGTGAGAGGGACCTGGGGAGTGGGTTGGGTTTGGACGGGGGCCGTTGACGTGTCAGCGCCGTGTCGCACCGCCGCCTGACGCGTCAATGACGTGTCAGGCGAGGTCCCGGCACCGGATGTCGAAGGTGGGGTGGGGGGCGACCCGTACTGTGTGATGCGCTGCGTCAGGTTGGGCCAGAAACATTGCGGCGTTCCCAGGTTGTTGTCGCCATCGGGATTCAACCAAGATTCAAGGTCCTTGGGGACGCTGACGCTCAGCGCATCACCGCTCCTGTGGGAGCAGTTCCTCGTGGGGGCACTCGACGGGGAGGCGGGGTTGCGCCCGGAGTTGCGCTCCATCCTCCCCCGCTGGCAGCGCTCACGGTCGCTGGGCGCCCCGAGCACCGGACAGCCGGACGAAGGGCCCAGTGTGGGCAGCCTGGCGCTGGTCGAGCGCCGGGCCCGGCTGGAGCCGGTGTGGCACGAGCTGGGCGGCATGCTGGAGATGTTGTCGGCGGCGCCCCTTCCTTCGGGGCGGGTGGCGCTGCTCGCGGACCGCGAGGGCGTCATCCTGGCGACGCGGAGCTCGGGCGGGGACTTCACCCACCACGCGGATTACGTGCGCCTGGTGGAGGGGGCCTGCTGGGATGAGACGTCACGCGGGACGAATGCCATTGGCACTGCCCTGGCGGAGTCCTCCGCCGTCGCGGTGGTGGGGCCGGCGCACTACGCGCAGCGGCACCATGGGCTCGTCTGCTACGCGGCGCCGGTCCATGACCCCTTTGGAGAGCTGGTGGCCGTGCTGGACGTCACGGGGCCGGCTGGCGCGGCGGATCCGCTGGTGCTGGTGGCGGTGGCCAGTGTGGCCCATGCCGCCGAGGCGCGGCTGCGCGAGGTCGCCTGGGCCCGGGTGGCCGCGGCGGCGCGGGGAGGATTGGAGTCGCGCCTGTCGCGTGAGGAGGGCCCGGTGCTCGTCGTCGAGCCGATGGGGCGGGTGAGTCGCTTCAATGCGGCCGCGCGCGCGTTGCTCGGTGGGCAGGGGCCAATGGAGGTGGAGGCGGCGCTCGGTGTGTCGTGGCGGGTGCTGACGGACGCCGCGTTGCGAGGCGTGGCGCTGGAGACGCGTCTTGCTTCACAGGGGCCGGCGTGGCGCATCCATGCGGAGGCGGTGGGGACGGGGGATGGGCGCTCGGCGCTCGCGGTGCTGGTGCGGCTGGAGTCTTCGGGTGTCCGGTCCCTGGGCATGACCCCTGGGCGCGCGGATTCACGTCCTGTGGTGGCGGAGCCTTCCTCTGAGGGCCGTGCGCCTCGCACGCTGTCCCGGGACCTGTGGGGGGCGGATACGGTGGTGCCACCTGGACCGTGGGCGGCGCTCAAGGGGAACGACCCGCAGCACCGCGCCACGTTGCGAGAAGCGGAGCGGTTCGCGCCCACGAGCTTGCCGGTGCTCCTGCTGTCGGAGACGGGCACGGGCAAGGAGCTCCTCGCTCGTGCACTGCACGCGGCCAGCGCGGTCGCCACGGGGCCCTTCGTGGCGGTGAACTGTGGCGCGCTGTCGCCCGCGTTGCTGGAGAGTGAGCTGTTCGGCCACGCGCCTGGCGCCTTCACCGGCGCGCGTGTCGGCGGCGCGGAGGGAAAGCTGGCGGCGGCGGACGGCGGGACGCTCTTCCTCGACGAACTGGCGGAGATGCCGCCCGCGCTCCAGGTGTTGCTGCTTCGGGTGCTGGAGGACGGTGCCTATTCGCGCGTGGGAGAGTCCCGCGTGCGACGCTCGCGCTTCCGCCTGGTGGGCGCCACCTGCAGGGATTTGGACGCGGCCGTGCGCAACGGCACGTTCCGCTCCGACCTCTACTTCCGCCTCCAGGGCGCGGTGCTGCGGCTGCCACCGCTGCGCGAGCGCAACGACCTGCCGGAGCTGGCCCATGCACTCCTCCGGCGGTTGTCGGAAGAAGAAGGCTTGGCCACGCCGAGCATCTCCGCCGCCGCGCTCACCCGGCTCGCAGCCCACCCCTGGCCCGGCAACGTGCGCGAGCTGAAGACAGTGCTGCGGTTGGCGCTGGTGCGCGCGGGAGGCGCCCCCGTGTTGGACGTGGACGCCCTGCCGTCAGGGCTGGGAAGCCCGCTTTCGCCCGGGGCCCAGGGAGAACCACGGCCCGCCGCGCCGCCTGCTTCCATTCCGCCGAGTCAACCGAGCGCGGGTGCCGCCGCCGCCGGCCCGCTGCGCGAGCTGGAGGCCCGCGCCATCCAGGAGGCCCTGGCGCTCAGTGGCGGCAACGTGGCGCAGGCCGCCCGGCGTCTGGGCATTGCACGAAGCACGCTCTACCGGATGGCGGAGCGCTTCGGCATCACGCTGCCCTCGCGCGCCTGAACGTTCACTGGAGGACGGTGTCCATCGCGCGACGCACCTGTCGCGCTCCGCGCCATGCGTGTCCGGACAGGTGTCGCAGAGCGGGACACGACGCGCCGCAACGTCGACGGATGCGAGCACTGGCACGCGCGCTGCTCTGGGGTGGCCCGTTCACCAAACCAGCCCAGGAGAGCGCAGTGATCTACGCCGCCCCCAATCAGCCCGGCTCCAAGGTGCAGTTCAAGCCCCGCTACCAGAACTTCATTGGCGGGCGCTGGGTCGAACCCACGCGTGGTCAGTACTTCGAGAACATCAGCCCCGTGACGGGCAAGCCCTTCTGTGAAGTGGCCCGCTCCACGGCCGAGGACATCGAGAAGGCGCTGGATGCGGCCCACGCGGCCCGGCTCTCCTGGGGCCGCACCTCGCCGACCGCCCGAGCGAACATCCTCAACAAGATCGCCGATCGGATGGAGCAGAACCTGGAGATGCTCGCGGTCGCCGAGACGTGGGACAACGGCAAGCCCGTGCGTGAGACGCTGGCCGCGGACATCCCGCTGGCCATCGACCACTTCCGATATTTCGCCGGGTGTATCCGCGCGCAGGAAGGCGGGGTGAGCGAGCTGGACCACGACACCGTCGCCTACCACTTCCACGAGCCGCTGGGCGTCGTGGGGCAGATCATCCCCTGGAACTTCCCGCTCCTGATGGCGGCCTGGAAGCTGGCCCCGGCGCTGGCGGCGGGCAACTGCGTGGTCCTCAAGCCCGCGGAGCAGACGCCCTCCAGCATCCTCCTGTGGACCGAGCTCATCCAGGACCTGCTGCCCGAAGGTGTGCTCAACGTCGTCAACGGCTTCGGCGTCGAGGCGGGCAAGCCGCTGGCCAGCAGCCCGCGCATCGCGAAGGTGGCCTTCACCGGCGAGACGAGCACGGGCCGGCTCATCATGCAGTACGCCAGTGAGAACCTCATCCCCGTCACGCTGGAGCTGGGCGGCAAGAGCCCCAACATCTTCTTCGAGGATGTGATGGCGCGGGACGACGACTTCTTCGACAAGTCGTTGGAAGGCTTCGCCATGTTCGCGCTCAACCAGGGCGAGGTCTGCACCTGCCCGTCGCGCTCCCTCATCAGCGAGCGCATCTACAGCCAGTTCATGGAGAAGGCGCTCGAACGTGTCCGCAAGGTGAAGCCGGGCAACCCGCTGGACACCGACACCATGGTCGGCGCCCAGGCGTCCAACGACCAGTTGGAGAAGATCCTCAGCTACATCGACATCGGCAAGAAGGAGGGCGCCAAGGTCCTCACGGGCGGCGAGCGCCTGGCGCTGTCCGGCGACCTGAAGGACGGCTACTACGTGGCGCCCACCGTCTTCCAGGGCCACAACCGCATGCGCGTCTTCCAGGAGGAGATTTTCGGCCCCGTGGTGAGCGTGGCGACCTTCAAGGACTTCGACGACGCCATCCGCCAGGCCAACGACACGCTGTATGGCCTGGGCGCCGGCGTGTGGACGCGTGACGGGAACACCGCCTACCGCGCGGGGCGCGCCATCGAGGCGGGCCGCGTGTGGACCAACTGCTACCACATCTACCCCGCGCACGCGGCGTTCGGCGGCTACAAGCAGTCCGGCATCGGGCGGGAGAACCACCGGAAGATGCTGGACCACTACCAGCAGACGAAGAACCTGCTGGTCAGCTACAGCCCCAAGGCCATGGGCTTCTTCTGATGGGTAGCGCCGGTGCCGGCCCCGGCACGGGCGGACAGGACGGCGCCACGGCGGTGGCCCGGGTGGACGTGACGCCCGAGGCCGCCGCCGTCATCCGCCAGCTCCGCGCCACGCACGGGCCCTTGATGTTCCATCAGTCGGGAGGCTGCTGCGACGGCAGCGCGCCCATGTGCTACCCCGTGGGGGACTTCCGCGTGGGCCAGCGCGACGTCTTCCTGGGCGAGGTGGAGGGCTGCCCCGTCTACATTGGCGGCGCGCAGTTCGAGTACTGGCAGCACACGCACCTCACCCTGGACGTGGTGAAGGGGCGGGGCGCCGGCTTCAGCCTGGAGTCCCCGCTGGGCGTGCGCTTCCTCACCCGCAGCCGCGTCTTCACGGACGAGGAATACGAACGGATGAAGAACGCGCCGCCGCCTCGGCGTGGACCTCCGGAGTAGCCGTTCCGGCGGTGGCCTGCGCGTCGCCTGGGAGAAGCGCTTCATCGTCCGAACGGGCTCCGGCGTCAGCCCGTGGGGCGGGACGGCGGGCTTCTCCTTGGGCTCCAACCCCATGCCCCGTGCGGGGCAGGGGCCCAGACCGCGCGTCGCAGCGCGGTCTGGGCGCCTCGCGCGAGCGCTGCTCAGGCGCGCGCGGAGCCGTCCCTCTCCACGCGGTGGTAGTTGGCCACGGTGAAGGACGCGGTGACGGTGAAGGGCTCGGGCAACACGTCCGCGCGCCGCCGCAGCTCCTCCGTGGATGCATGGAACGCGCTGGGCCCCATGGCCGCGATGTGGAACGCGTCGTCGCGCGTCAGCCGCAACGTCAGCTCCAGCGCTTCCCGGACGCCGGGCTCGAACGTGTTCCGCAGCCGCGCGTGGAGCCGCTCCTCCTTGCGCGCGTCGACGCTCAGCAGCCCCATGGGTTGGATGAGCTGTGTCAGGTGCTGGGCCGTGGGTGTCACGATGAGCAGTGCGCCTCGGCGATTCAGGACGCGGTGGAGCTCTGGGATGTTGCGAGGAGCGAAGACGCTGAGCGCCAGTGCAACGCTGTGATTTCGGATGGGCAACGTCCGCTCGCCGTCCGCGATGAGGGCACCTGCCCGGGCGTGGGCCCTGGCGGCCCGGCGGGCAGCGAAGCGGGAGATGTCGATGGCGAGCCCCGTCAGCGCCGGGCACCGGTCGAGTACACGGGCCAGGTAGTGCCCGGTACCCGCTCCCACATCGAGCACGCAGCCCTCGGTCACATCAGCGCCGGTGAGCCGCGCGGCATGCTCCGCCAATCGCGCGGCCAACGGTTCGTAGTGGCCTCGCGCGAGGAATGCCTCTCGCGCGGCGACCATCGACTGGGTGTCGGCATTGCCCGGGGCGCGGTGGCCCGGCAGGAGGTTGACATAGCCCTGCCTGGCGACGTCGAAGGCATGGCGGGCCACACAGCGCAGCGCCGTTGCTTCCTGGCGAAGCGGTGACTGACAGATGGGACAGCAGAGCAGTGGAAGAAGGGGCGGCGGAAAGCGGGGCGAGGCGGGCGCTGACATGCGGAAAGGGCTCCAGAGGCTCGTGGCGGCGCATGGCCGGGAACGAGTCGCGGGAGGCCCTCAGGCGCGGGGTGTCAGGACCCTGGCGTGAGCGCCCGGCAGCCCGCACGCGCGTGGAAGCCGCACACGCATGACGGAGGTTCGTCACGCACGGGGCGCACGCCAGGCGAGGCCGTGGCTCAGGAACAGGAGCGCGGCACATCGCGCCCGGGCCTTCCGCGACGCGGAAAGCGGGCACGAAGGCAGCAAAGAGACCGGGGAGGCCCTGTCAGGGCACACCTCGCCTGGAACGGACGCAGTGCTGCGGCGTCCGAACAGCGCGGAGCAGTCCGCTTGCTGCCGCGCTCAGCCGCGCAGGCGGCGCAGGGACACGGGGGCCAGGTGCCGACAGGAATCCATGACGAGGAGCCTATGCCGCTTCGTCGAACACTTCCAGCGCGTCACGCACGCCAGGCAGCGCGGTGAGCAGCTCGAATTCGTCGGACTGGAGCATGGAGACGCGGCGGCCGGAGAGGCGCTCCATGAGGAGCTCGATGCGGTGTTCACCCTTCCCAGTCGCGTGGCGGAAGATCCGCGCGCGGAAGCCCTCCGCGTGACACGCGAGGATGTCCTTCTGGAGGCTGCGCAGCCGTCGGACGACCTTCAGCGCCGCTCGCCCCTCGGGGGTGTCGAACGTGTGGAAGTGCCGGTTCCGCGACAGCGGCTTGCTGGGGTCATGGAGCCTCTCCACGAGGCGCCGAACGAATGGGTCCATCGACGAAGGAGGATAACATCCGGTACCCTGCGCCTCAGCGATGCACCGTCTTTTTCGAATCAGACCGTGGACCCTGGCGCTCCTTCCGCTGCTTGCTTGCAAAGAGCCGGAAGTTGCCGCCGCGGAGAACCAGGCCAAGCGGGCCCAGGCAGCATTGACTGAAGCCCGCGGCCACCTGTCCAGCGGACAGGCCAACGCCGCGCTTGCCGCATTGAGCAGGGCCGCCACCGCGGCGCCTGACAACCCGGAGCCGCACCTGCTCATGGCGCAGGCCCACCGCATGGCGGGGAACGAGGGCGCCGCCATCCTGGCCTTGAAGCAGGCCGCCTCCATGTCGCCGGGCTCGGACCCCACCATCCAGCGCCAGCTGGCCGACATCTACCTCCAGCAGGGCCTCACCAAGGACGCGCTCGCGGCGCTCATCACCATGCGGGACGCGGGAAATCTGCCGGACGCGGACGTGCTGCGGCTGGCCCGTATCCAGGCGCGTGAGGGCATGATTGATGCCGCCTTCAAGACGCTGGAGAACATCCTGCGGGAGAACCCGGACGACGCGGAGGCCAAGTCCGTCGAGGCCGAGGTGCTCTGGCTCAAGGGCGACGAGCTCCTGGCCGCCAACCTCATGGACCGGCTCCTCAACCAGGACCCGGCGCTGGCCTCCGCGCGGCTGCTGCGCGCGCGCTACTTCCTGGTCAGCGGCTTCCCGGACCTGGCCGAGTCCGACCTGAACGCCGTGAAGGGAGCTGACGCGGAGCGGCCGGAGGTGGTGACGCTGCGCGCACGGGTGCTGCTGGCCCTGGGCCGGGCCGCGGACGCGGAGGAGGCCCTGCGCAAGCTGGTGGAGGCGCAGCCGCAGAACGCCGACGCGCTGGCGTGGCTGGCGGAGTCGGTGCGGGTGCAGGGGCGCCGCGCGGATGCGCAATCCCTGGTGGACCAGGCGCTCCAGCTCAACCCCCGGCTGGCCCGGGCGCAGTACGTGCGCGGGCGCTCGCTGGAGGAGCAAGGGGACCGCCGCGGCGCGGAGGAGGCCTACCGCTTCGCGCTGTCCGCGGAGCCCCGCTTTGCGCCCGTTCACGCCCGGATGTGGCGCATCCACTTGAATGCGGACCGCATCACGGACGCGGAGACGTCGCTGGAGCTGCTGCTCAGCATGAGCGAGGCCACCATCGAGGAGAAGGCCCAGCTCGCCGCCCTCTACGCGCGGATGCAGACGAAGGTGACGCAGGGCCTCAAGCTCATCGACGAGGCCCTGAAGCGGGAGCCGGAGAACCCGGACTACCTCCGCACCCAGAAGGCGCTGAACGCGCTGCTGCCGAAGCCCAAGAAGAAGTCCTCGGGCCCGATCATCATCCGCGGCCGCCGCTGACCACCGCCAGCGGCGCGGCCTCCGGCCCGGGAAGGCCCGGGGCATCCGCCACCACGCGCTCCAGGGCCTTGAGGCCCTTGCGCTGGCCCACTGCCACCACCGTGAGGTTTTCCCGGTTGAAGTAGCGCCGGGCCACCTCGCGCACGCGCGCGGCGGACTGCGAGTCCACCAGGTCGGCGCGGTGGCCAAACGACTCCGGCGTGCGGAACAGCTCCGTGCCGCCGAACCAGCCGGCCAGCTCGCCCGGCGAGTCCTGGGAGAACTCCAGCAGCATGCGGTGCCGGCGCTTGGCGCGCGCCAGCTCCTCTTCGCCCACCTCGTTCTCACAGAGCGTGGACAGCACGCGGAAGGCCTCGGTGATGACCGTCGCGGCCTTCTCCGGAGCGCTGGCGGCCTCAATCTCGAGCAGCCCCGCGTCGTGGTACGCGTCCAGCGACGCGCTCACGGAGTACGCCAGGCCGCGCTTCTCCACGATTTCGAACGGCAGCCGCGACGACAGGCCGTCATCCAGCACGCGGCGGATGATCTGCAGCGCGGGGTAGTCCTCGTGCTGCTCGGGGACGCCGCGGAAGTTGAGGCGGAACTCCGTCTGCGACTCGTCATGGCTGACGAAGTGCAGGCGCGGGCCGGCCGGGGTGGGGGGCGGTGGCGCCTCGACGCTGGACGGGCCGCGCGGGAGCCGGGCGAAGGCCCGCTCGGTCATCTCCACGACTTCCGAGCGCTTCACCCGGCCGGCGGCGGTGACGACGATGTTCCCCGCGACGTAGTGCTGGGCGAAGTGCTCCAGAATCTGCGGGTGCGTCATGTTCGTGACGGACTCGCGCGTGCCGGCGATCTTCAGGGCCAGCGGGTGCCCGGGGAAGAGCAGGTGCTTGGACAGGTTGTCCAGGTCGATGTCCCGGCCCTTCTCGTCCACCTCGTCGAGCATCTCCTCGAGGATGATCTGCCGCTCCACCTCCATGTCGGTGAGGCGGGGACGGGTGAGCATGTCGCCGATGATGTCCAGGCCCACGCGCAGGTGCGCGGGGTGGATGGGCGTGTAGTAGTACCCGTGGTCCCGGGTGGTGACGCCGTTGAGGTTGCCGCCGACCTCTTCCACCGCCGCGTTCATCTTCACGGTGTCCGGCCAGCCCTCGCTGCCGCGGAAGAAGAGGTGCTCCAGGTAGTGGCTGACGCCATTGCTGACGAGCGTCTCGTGGCGGCTGCCCGTCCGCACATAGACGGCGAGCAGGGCGGTGTGGAGGTGGGGCGTCTCGATAGTGACGACGCGCAGCCCGGAGGGCAGCACGTCCCGGTACGTAGTGAAGCTCATGCGCGAGGAAGCCTTAACACGAAGGCCGTCCCCTGGCCGGGAATACTCTGGCAGGAGAGCGAGCCACCGTGCACCTGGAGGATTTGCTGACTGACGGCCAGGCCCAGGCCCGTGCCCCCCTCCTTGGTGGTGAAGAAGGGCTCGAAGAGGTGCTGTCGGATATCCTCCGTCATGCCCTGTCCGGTATCGCGCACCGTGACTTCCACGGCGTCCTCCGCCGGACGGGTGATGATGGTGAGGCGGCCGCCGGACGGCATGGCCTCGCGGCTGTTTCGCAGCAGGTTGAGGAAGACCTGCCGCAGCTGGCCCTCGTCGGCGAGCACGTGCGGGGTATCCAGGGCGAAGTCGCGCACCACTTCCACGCCGGCGCGCTCCAACTCCTCGCGGGTGAAGTCGAGCACGGTGTCCAGCACGGCGGTGACGTCGCGCGGGTCCAGGTCGGGCCGGGGAGGGCGGGCCATGCGCAGGTACTGCTCGGTGACATCCGCCAGGCGGTCCACCTCCTGGGTGACGGCGGAGATGAGGTCCTTCACCTCGGCCGCGTCCTCGGGGGTCGCGAAGCGGGCGGTTTCGAACCCGTCCTGGAGCAACTCCACGTTGAGGCCAATGGAGGACAGGGGGTTGCGCACCTCGTGGACGATTTGCGCGGAGATGCGGCCCACGGCGGCCAGCTGCTCCGCGCGCATGAGGGCCTCGGCCTGGGCCTTGAGCTGGGCCTCGCGCGCCTGGAGCGAGCGGGCCATCTGGTCGAACTCCCGGGCCAGGACGGCCACCTCGTCGTCGCCGCGCACGCCGAGCTGGGCGTTGTAGTCACCGCGGCCGATGCGTGACACGCCCCGGATGAGGTTGCGCATGGGGCGCAGCGTGCGGGCGGACCAGGCGGTGGCGCCCACGCCCACGGCGATGGCGGCCACGGAGAAGCCGATGATGAAGAGGCCGGTGGTGCGCTCGCGCTCCTCGGCGCCGTCCACGCGCTCGCGGATGCGGTTGGACAGGGCGGCGCGCAGCACGCGAATCTCGCGGCCGATGGAGTTCTCTTCCTGCCGCAGCTCGGCGGTGGCGATGGCGACCTGTTCGCGGTCCGGATTCTCCGTGGACAGGACGGCGAAGACGGCTTCCGCGGCGCGGCCGTAGTCGCGGTAGCGGGCCTGGAGCTCGCCGAAGCGGTCCTCCAGGCCCCGGATGAAGGGCACCTCGCTGTCGGGGGCGGAGGCCAGCACCTCATGCGCCTTGGCCTGGGCGGCGGCGAGCCGCTGGGTCATCAGGGGCGAGTTGTAGGTCCGGGCCAGCCGGATGAAGGCGCGGCGGATTTCGACGTTGCCCTCTTGAATCAGGCGCTCGGTGTCCTTCTCCTGGGTGG
>NZ_FNAJ01000029.1 GCF_900101905.1 Myxococcus virescens
CAGTGGGCTTCTTCTCCTCGGGCGGCGGCGTCATCGCCGCTACCCTACGCGCCTCGCGCAACCACTGCGACAGCGTCGGCTGCGAGACTCCCACCTGACGGGAAAGCGCCGCAGCGCTCACCGCGCCTGGCCCCACCATCCGTTTCACCATCTCCGCCTTGAATGCATCCGTGTACGACACAGCTACCTGCCTGTACTCGCCCCCGGGGGTGGTCAGCTCGGCCGGTCAGCCGAGGCGACAACTTCCCTGACACAGGGGGCACGGGTCGCGTTGAATACGGGTACCTCAGTGGCTGAACATGGCCTTGACGCTCAGGTCGTTCTGCTGACGGACCTCGGCGACCTTCGCCGCGTCGGCAGCGGCCAGGGCCTTTGGGAGCTTCTCGGCGTCGAGGTCGGTGCAGTCCACCGCATTGCCCGGTTGCTACCGCCAAGACTTCGACAAGGGGGCCGCGTCGATGGCATCGAAGCCCAGTGCGTCGACGAACTGAAGAATCTGCTGTCGCGCCCGCGGGTCATCTGTTCATGGGATGAGCAACCTGATGAGGCGTTCCTCGGCTCGCTCATCATTCCGCCGCGCGCCCCTGCACCTGTGTGAGCAGCGCGCCCGTGGTCAGGTCGACGAGCCCGTGGGCCCCGGGCATGGCTCGGTGCATCAATCACACATGCGCCATGAACAATTACAGCAACACATCAAGAGGTTGTCTCTGTCGCGCGGGCTGGCAAGGCTGTGCCCCATGACAGACAAGCGGCTGAAGAGGATTGGCATGGTGGGCGGGGGCGCCATGGGGTGCGGTATCGCGCTCGAGCTCGCCATCGCCGGCAGGCAGGTGGTGCTCTACAACACGCGCGCCGACAGCAGCGAGCGGGCGCGCGCGAAGCTGGAGCGAGACGCATCGCTGATGGTGGAGACGGGCCTGCTCGCCCCCGAGCAGGCTCCCGCCGCGCTCGGACGCATCCGCCGCACCACCGTGCTCGCCGAGGCCGCCGCGGAGCAGGACCTGATCATCGAGTCCATCCCCGAGGACCTCGCCCTCAAGCAGCAGCTCTTCCGCGAGTTGGACCGGCTCGCGGCCCCCGACACCCTGCTCGCCACCAACACCACCGCGTTGAGCGTGACGGCCATCGCCCGGGACTGCACGCGGCCCGAGCGCGTCCTCTCTGCCCACTACTACCTGCCCGCGCACCTCATCCCGCTGGTGGACATCATCCCCGGCGAGAAGACGTCCCCCGACGCGGTGGAGACGGTGCGGCGGTTCATTGAGGAGCTGGGCAAGTCGCCGGTGGTGTTCTCCAGGGACGTGCCGGGCTCGGTGGGTCCGCGCCTGCAGCAGGCCCTCATCGGCGAGGCCATTCGGCTGGTACACGAGGGCGTGGCCACGCCGGAGATGGTGGACCGCGTGCTCACCCAGGGCGTCGGACGGCGCCTGGGCGCTTCGGGAGTCTTCGACCGGCTGGACCTGGTGGGGCTGGACTTCATGACGGCCCTCCTCCGCGGCACCGGCCGCCCCGTGCCGCCCGTGCTCGCGCAGAAGGTGGAGCGGGGCGAGCTGGGGCAGAAGACGGGCCAGGGCTTCTACGCCTGGACGCCTGAGTCCACCGACGCCTACGAGGAGCGCATGGCCCGCCACCTCGCCACCCAGCTTCGTGAGGACCGGGCGTCAGGCCGCCTCCGCACTCCAACAGCGGAGCTCGCGGAATGAGGGCGGAGACCGTCCTGCTGGAATCGGCGGTGCTGTCAGACTTCCTGGTGGACGCCATCCGCGAGTACACCACGTGCACCCCGGAGGTTCCGCCCCGGAGCTGGGCCGTGCTGCTGGGGCGCGTCGCCGGCGACGCCATGCGCGTAGAGCGTGTTCGCTTCGCCAACAACGTCCGCGAGACGGATGAGGGCGTGCTCCAGGAGTTCGACACCACAATCATCCCCCGCTTTGGTGCCTGCTACGCCAATGGGCGTCGTGGCTTCTGGTGCGAACCGCAGGAGCTGCTGCGAATCACCACCGAGGCCGAGGCCCAGGGACTGGAAGTGCTCGGCTCCATCCACCTCCACCCGGACTGGCACCGCATCGGCCCGCCCCACGAGCGCGGCCTGCGCGTCAGCCAGGAGCCCACACCCATGGACCGACACCTCTTCCAGGGCAGCGGCTGGCCGCTCAACATGATTCTCTACCTGGAGAGGCGCGAGGGCCGACTCTATCACTCGATAGGAGCGTGGGCTCCGCCCGATGGCCAGGAAGCCGGCGCGGGCTGTCGCGCTCTGGCCATCCGAATGGAGACTCCGGAGCGGTGAACCGTAACCGTCCTGCCAGTGACGTCGCGTGAGGGGCTGCAAGCAGACGAGGGCCGTGGCTGGCGAGGAGCGAATTGTACAGAGACTGGGCTTGAGACGTGAGTCCGGCGGGTCAGCGGTGCGCCGCCGGATACGAAAAGCCCAGCAAGCCGGTGGGATTGCTGGGCTCCACAGTGGAGGCGGCGGGAATCGAACCCACGAAAATAGCGATAGGAAACCCCAAGCAGGACGCGCTGTTACCTGCTATCGCATTGATTCTCCTCGGGTTCGTTATCCCGCCCCGGCCCACGCCGTTCCCTGGCGTGCCGCCTCCAACCACGCTGGAGGGGCACACTGGCGGCACATGCGGTCCCTCCCGAACAAACCGCTCACCGACGCGAGCAGCCAGGATGCTTTCGCTTCTTGAAGTTCACGCCAAGCAGGTACGAGGCAGACGAGAACATGTGCCGCCACGAGGTAGGGCTGGTGAGGGGTGGGTCGGAGGACGCAATTGGGAATGCAGGCGGAGCTTGCCTAAATAAGACGTCAGCAAGAAGCGGTGAGGAAGCATGTCGCTAAGTTGCTGGCGGAGGCGAGCAAGGTGGAGCTTCGCATACCCCAGTACCTGGAGCCGACCGTCACAAGACACCTAGAATGCAGAGTATTGGAGCACGGCTTCGTGGCGATGCGCCTCGCAGCGCTGCCTCTCCCATGCACGGCGCGGTGGTCTGGCTGCTGAGAGGCCACTCCATCCGAGACTGCGCCCACTGGAGTCAGGAGAAGCCTACCCCAAACCAGGGTCAAGGTCCACCCGCGAGCATCCGAAAGAGTATGTTATGAAGCACTAGATGAGTAAGAGCGCCAACACTGCAGGCGGCCGTGCCACTGAGGCGGGCATGGCCTTCCAAGCATCCGTTGCGACCTGGTTCGCCGTCCAGATGCTCGCCGACCTGCCCATCGGTTCTGCCTTCGGGCTGCCGACGGGCCTGAAGGTCTCCGGGCTTCAATGCGAGACGGGGGACGCAGTCGATGACATTGTCGTTCGGCTTGATGGCGGCGGGGCTATCTACGTGCAGTGCAAGACACGGCCGGCCCTAACAGTTGGTTCGGATACCCCGCTGGGGATGGGTCTCACCCAAGTCGTAGACTTGTACTCGCGTCAGAAGCGTAGTTCGTCGTCTGCGGGCTACGTTCGGGCGCTGCTCGCAATCGCCGAAGACGCCCCGCGAACGCTTGAGACGCTTAATTCGGCTTGCCGTTTGTTCGACCATGGCGGCGTCTGGGACGAGGTAAATGCGAGAGCGACTTCCGAAGTGCGTAGTGCCCTGCAGCTATTCGAAGCTCATGTCCGCTCGGCTTGGCCCACTGCTCTGAACGGGCCGCTTGATGCAGGCGACCTCGTCGAACTTGCGCGGTTGTTCCAGATCCGACGATTTCCAGAGGACGCTACAAGCGAGGCGTGGCGTACTACGGCTCACCTCCTTGGCCGAAGCCTCTATGGCTCAGAGAGTGCTGGGGAAGGGCCGATGGCGGCCCTCCTTGGTCTCTGCCGCAGGTTAATCCGCACCGGCGCACCTGTCGAGCGCGCGGGCGTGATGCGAGGGCTACGCTCTGCAGGTCACATCGATGTAGCCTCCCCTGGCTTTGACAGCGACATCCAGGCAGTCCTCACCTACTCAAGTAAGGAGCAAGAACGATTACGCAAGCATATGAGCTTGCCGATCGATAACGGCATACCTATTACACGGGACTGTCTTCTCCCGCTCCAAGCGGCTGCTGAGAGCGGCAGCCTGCTTGTCACCGGCGAACCAGGTGCCGGCAAAACAGGTGTTCTGCTACAACTTGCGGAGCAAATGGGAAAGGCGCCGGGACCGGTCCTCTTCCTGTCGGTTGAACGATTCTCTGGCTTTCGCAAGCGGAGCGACATCCGTGACGAACTCGGACTGGAGCATGATCCGATCGAGGTATTGAGGGCTTGGCCTGGAGCTAGTCCTGGTCTGCTGATCATAGATGCTCTCGACGCCTCTCGGGGCGGTCCATCCGAGGCGGTCATCACGTCGTTCATCGAAGATGCAGTTCGCGCATTGGGCGCACGCTGGTCGATCATCGCATCTATCCGAAGCTTTGATCTTCGCAACGGCCGTCGTTTCCGCGAAATCATGCCCGGCGAGACTCCCAATCCAGGCTTTGCCGAACAGGAACTCCGAGGCGTCCGGCATTTTCACGTGCCGCGGCTCTCCGGTGGGGAGGTAGCGGCCGTGGCCGCAGCGGCGCCAAGGCTCCGTGAATTGGTAGTGTCGGCGCCCGACAAACTAAAAGACTTGCTCCGCAACATTTTCAATCTCTCAATTGCCGCAGAGCTGTTAACTTTCGGCGAGGATCCGCAGTCTATTCGCGCGGTGGCCACTCAATCGGAGCTCATCCGCCAGTATGAGAACATCCGGCTACCAACCCAACGCCTTCGCCTCGCCGTAAAAGCAGTAGTCGACGTCATGGTTCGCCGTCGACAGCTAACGGTTCGCGCGACGGATATTGAGAACGAGGCGGTTGAGGAGGTGCGCCAAGCCGGAGTGTTGAATCCGGCCGGTGACAGAGTGGCCTTCGCGCATCATGTGCTCTTCGACCACATCGCCGCTCGCTTCTATCTTTCGTGGGACGATCCCGATGTCTTACGAATGCAAATCACCCAAGACCCGACGGTCGGACTCATGCTTGGGCCCGCCCTTCGGTTTGCTCTAGAGGAGATGTGGCAAGCGGACCACGCTGGACCACCTACTACTTGGAGATTCCTCGTAGATATCGCAGGGGTCGCCGACCCGGATCCAGTGCTCTTAAGCATTGCATTGAGGACTGTTGCGGAACGTGTCGGTGTGCCAGAGGACGTCACCGCGCTTTGCACCCTCATTGATTCCGGGAAGGATGCGGAAGCCACTGGCCGACTCGTGGGCCAACTAGCGCGATTTGTTGGAATGGCTGCGGCCGAAGGAGGCGGCCTCTCTGAGCCGACTGCCAAGGCATGGGCCCATGTCGCACTCATTGCTGCGACAACAAAGGTTGAGCGGGTCGTGGATGCGGCCCGAGTGCTGTTACTAACGCTCGCGGAACGGGCTGATCTCACGGTCCTAAGCGTCTTGAGTGTATTCGGCAGCGCTGCGCGGACTCTCTTAGACACAGCTTGGTCGCTTTCCCCAGAGCACCCGGCGCTTACCACGGCGGGCATCCGCTTTGTGGCAAAGTCCTACGGAACCGATCCAAGCGCTTCTCGTAAACTCCTGAGCCGCATTCTGGACGACCGCTTCGAAGAACACGCGCCGCAAGAGGCCACGTGGCTCGCCGACGGTGTCACAGCGATCATCCCGCACGACCCTACTTTTGTCGCTCGGATCTACACAACACTATTCGGGCGAGAGGTAACAGATGAGTCGAAGACATGGCTAGGCGGGACCCCGAGCCGAATCCTTGCGCTGACATCAACCCGTCGGCAAGACTACGAGCAGGCTCGTTGGCGCTTGAACAAGGCACTCGGTTCCTTTCTAGAAGCTTCACCGATTGCCGGCACTGCTGCGGTGATTGGGGCCGTCCAGGGACTCGACGCTGCAAAACGACGCGGGGGGGACAGTCCGCAAGTGCTGACTCGTATGTGCGTCGGTGAAAAAGAGCTCCAAATCATCGACGATCTTTTGTCCCTGCAAGACTGGCAGGAGCAGGATCCCTACGAGGAGGAGCCCCTTAGCGTTTTCGTGGACTTTCTACGAGTATGTCTGCGAGAAGCATTCCGCGATGCGGTGACGACTGCATTGGCACGTCCGACGAATGCGTCCGTGTGGGCTCGCCTGCTCGGTGTTGCCGCTCAGCGTACAGATGTGGCCGATGACATGCTCTGGCCTTTGGCGTCGGCCCCGCACTTCGCGGCACTCCAAGGTCTGTCACGAGACGCTGTGATTTTCCTTGCAGCTGCGTACCCCCGGCAGTCCGTTGAGCATCGTTCGGCTTTCGAGAAAGCGGCATTGATGCCGGATCTTTTCCCGAATGAGCAGGAAGCGAACTGGTGGAACTCGCTTCTCAAACGGTTTCTTTCAGTCGTCCGGGCCGATTTAATTGTTACTCCCGAAATGCGCGCCCTGCGAGCAGAGATGGAGGCGTCGGACCATCTCACTGGAAATCCGCCGCTTCTCAGCATGCGCGTCGAATGGGGATCTTCGGAAGATGTCGTCGAGAGCTTACTAAGCAGCCAAGGGGCGGATCTTGAACGAAGCCCTGACCGCGAGATCCGCACGGCCAGCCGCAAGCTTGAGGACCGTATCAAGCAGCATATAGACGCACCCGACAGAGAATACCTCGCAAATCTATGGATTAACATCAAAGACACTGTCAATCTCCTTGACAAAGGGGCACAACAAAACCCTCACCCCAGGCTTGTTCATTCTAGTTGGGGAGCAATTAGCAATGGTGTCGAGCAGTTGGCAAAAAGCGAGAGTTACTCACCGGAAGATAAAGATTTGCCGTCAATCGATGCCCTGCTGAATTTAATCGATCGTCTGCTGGCAAGTCCCTATCCTGAGCGCACGGATATCCCCGAAGACCTGATGAGTTGGGGAAACTGGGATGTCCGAGTCTATGCAGCTTCAAGCTTGGTGGCACTTGCACCACGGTTCGCGGGAGCGCGGTTCGACATTATCGATCGCATGGCCGCATGCATGCGAGATCCCGCTCCCACAGTGCGGCATCAAGTCGCACGAGCATTAAATGTCTTGTGGGATGTTGCAAGAGAGCGCATGTGGGCGCTCATAGCCGAAGTAGTGGAGCGAGAGACGCACAAAGGCGTACTCCAATTCTTCGTTGGTGGTTCCCTGCGGGCGTTGTCGCGCGCCGAGCCCGAGCAATGCGCAGGCGCCCTCGAAAAGGTGCTTCAGCGCGATTGGGACTCCTGGGGCACGCAGAATGCGAGCAGGAATCATGCGAGCGATGCATTTGCCAGTCTAACGGCCTTCCTGTACGTAGCATGCAACCAGGAGCTAACCTGGAAGTGGATCGAACGCTGGGCATTTAATTTGCGTCGCGGCGAAGTCTACATCGTGCCAATGCTGCACGATCTGCGACAAGTGTTCTTCTTTCCATATACGGACACTCCAAAGCCTGAACAGATTGAGATGGCAGATCGGGCTCGCAAACTGCTCGAACTTGTCGTCGGTGCAGCCGTTGGCGCCATAGATGAGGCCCGCCTACACCTGCAGGACTCTCCCTCTCAAGGATTGATTGAAACTTGGCGTCCGCTATATGTGGCCGGCGATCACGTCATTGGCCAGGCTTGCAATCAATTCTACTTTGGTTCGGGCGCATTTCAGCCAACCACGGTTCACGAAAACGACCCTAGCCTCTCGACTCTCAATGCCAAGCAGCGCTTCCTGGCTGACTATGCGATTATTCTCGACGCGATCGCAACCCACGCTCAAGCTCGAACAGTTCACAGCCTTTTCGAACTGCTCGCCTATCTCGTGGATGGCGATCCTCCTGGGGTTTTCGATCGGATCGCGAAGGTCCTGCTCGGACCAGCTGCGGCAGATGGATACCAGTTCGAGGAACTCGGCTTAAGTAGCCTGGTGGAGTTGATTCGACGCTACTTGGCCGACCACCGTTCGATCTTCGACGACCCCACTCGCCGTCGTAGCCTTATTGAGATATTGGAACTGTTCGCGTCCGCGGGCTGGCCCGAGGCGCTTAAGCTGCTCTTCGAGATACCGGAGCTGCTCCGATGACCGAGGCGGCTAGAATCACCGCTTTTGAAAGAGCGCTGCGGGCGGCCTTCACCCAGTTCAACATCGAAGAGGAGGTCATACGTGCCAGGCACGCCGCAGCAGTCCAGGCCGGGAGTCTGCGCGCCCCGCTCGACGATGACTCACTTCTGGAACGACCGACCCGGCGCTTTCTAATTGATCCAATGTTGCGCGCTCTCGACTGGAACCCGGACGATCCAAATCGTTTGCAAGAAGAAGCAAGGAGCTGGGCCGAGAACGGCGAGCGACTCTATTTTGATTATCTGGGCGTCAGTCGGCAGCGCGCACCAACTCTTCTCGTCGAAGCTAAGGGCGCGGACTCTGTGAGCGCGAGACCGCCGCGAGAAGACAACATCAGCGCCCCGCGTATGTCGGCGCTGCTCAGCGAAGCGCTCGCCAAGCTGAAGACCGGTGATAAGCCCGGAGTTTTGGCGCAATGGGTTGCTTGGCTTAAGGACCTCCGCACCTATGTGACCTCGTTCAGCGATACAGAGCGATTGACCCTCAAGCGCGTCGTGATAACGGCCGGTCGCTGGCTGATCATCTTCAAGAACCCCTTGACAGCATTCATCAAGGACAGCGGCCCCGATCCCACTGAGATCTACTGCTATGTGTCGCCAGCTGAGATCCTTGAGCGGCACCGTGAGATCTACAATTTACTAGATCGACGTCGGCTCATCGACACACTCCCGCTAACGATGCCGCTGGGGGAGGCGCTAGAGGTGCTCAGGCCTGCGAGCGTGACTCAAGCTTACAGGGGCGTTGTAGTGGCGACCCGCATGACGGGGGGCATGCGCAGTGAATTCCCACATCGCGTTGTCTACCCTGCGCTTGTTCTGCTCAGTGGCGGTCGTACATTCGCTGTGGTCGACTATAATTCAAATCCTGCCTACGAGCCGCGCGAAGCCAGTCAACTTCATGCCTTCATCAACAACCTCACAGAAAAAGCCAATCACTTCCAAGAACGCGTACTGAACGCACTCAACCGAACCGACCTGCGGATGACACCGGCCTCAGACTTCCCCATTGACATCCGAGAGATGGAAAGTGGAGCTGAATTTGCGCCGGAATTTGGCTCAACGGTAGCACTTGCCCCGACCGCTCCGCTCCGACCTCAGCTAGTTCGACAGACGGGAGAACGCAACGCACAGTATGAGTTCTTAGTGATCACCGGCCAAAGCTGGTTCTACAAGGAGGTTTCCCCCACTGGACCGGAATGCGAATTCCACAATTTTCGGATGGCCAAGAGTCGAGGAGTTGCGCAGGCACAGGGGCGATTCGACCATGCCGCTGACAGCTTCACAATCTCCGATGATCCTCAGAACTGTGAACACGCTGATCTCCTTGGACTCCGGCGCTCGCGCTGCCACGTGAAGGAGATCGAATCGCACCTGTGCTGTCGCACATGCATCTTCCACGGAACATGCTGGGATGCCGCTGAACTCGGCCGACTTCCCTGCGGGAAATGACCTCTCTGAATAACTAGAGCAATTGCAGAGATTAACTTTCGGGGCAATCCGTCTAGTAGGAGCCCCCGCCAGTAAAGCATTGAACCAATTCCGGATTCCGACGCCCGTTATCCAAGTTACTTAAGCATTTTTACCATCCGTGCGCGGCAACAGAATTCTAATCCCCATGTGTCAGCTCGAACGACGTTAGAGGGCACATGGGGGGCGCATGACGACTCCCTTACTTGCTCCAATGGAGCCACCGCTGCCGGTCAGGATTCGTCGTCGGGAAGGAGCGTCCGGAGAAGAGCATCGTCAGGTCCGAGTGGGCGCCAGCCAGGGGGCGGCGGCCCCGCAAGGAGAGCACTGCTGGCTCGCTCTACGCGCTCCTGGTGAGTTTCCGGCGTGTAGCCACTCCATCGACCGAGCACTATGGCAACGTCTATGCGGACTTCGTCGTCCATCTCGGTCGGCCATCCATCAGGGAAGTCGTCGGACAACTCGCGCACGAGCACATCACGAACGAGACGTGTGACCCGCCTACCCTGCTCGGCCTCAGCGAGCAACCCGCAGAACACCTGCACCGCAGCGACATCGTCTTCACCAAGCTCGTCAGCCAGAATATGAAACGGAACGGCAGGGTGAGCCTCAGCAAAGGCGGTGAGCGAGTCGAAACCACGTTCACGGACCCTCTCATGTAGGCGGGCTCTCACATCGCCCTCCCACGGATGCCGGGCGGTCATTGGCCTCTCCAGGAGGTGAAGTTCATTGGGATCTTATAGTCCTTCATTTGCTTGGCAACGAGCTTCAGGATGGCCTGCTGCGGCAACATCCGGCCGGCGCGTGCCTCGGCATTGAGCAATTCGCGCATAAGAAGTTGGTTCCATTCTCCGGGCCATGTGCGCCCGAGCTTCCAGTGCCCCCCTCCATGAATCGCCTCGTGGTGGGCCTGATTCAAACGAACGCAGAAGTTGTCGATGTCCATGTCACCCTTGAAGCCGCGCCGCTCGAACCACTCCCGGTGCTCTTGCGGCAGGACGTGATGCTTCGGTGCGTCGGACATGCCCGCACCGACCTTGCCCGTCACCTTCATACCGCGCACTTCGGGACTATCCCCCAGCGCTTCACGCACGCTCTCGGGCAAGTCTTGGTTCGACTGGGCCATCAGCACCTGCCCACCATGGATGCGGACTGCGGCGCTGACGGCGGGGAGGGAGATGACGCCCGCCTGAACCAGCCTTCGCATCATCTCCACCCACTCCGCCGAGACGACAAGCCGCGAGCCCGCCATGACGCCCCCTGAACTCATGACGAGCCCCACACCGAGCGTCCCGGGGGCGGCTGGGGGTGGCCGGGGGAGTGACATATTCAGCGTGGAAATCAGGGCGAGCAGCTCCATCACCTGCGCCGCCACGACGACTTTGCCGCCCACCTCCATGGCCGAGCGTGCTTCCCGACGAATCGTGTCGAACTCGTGGGTCAGCTCCCCCATCAGCACGGGCATCGCGGTCGCCGCCGCCTCTATCCGCTCCGCGTCCCCAGATGAGAGGTCCGCCAGCGTCGGAGTCAGCTTGCCTTGAACTCGATGCAGGTCCGCGAACAGCTTTTCGGAACCGCACATGGGGCAGTCGCGGAGCAACGCATCAGCGAGTTGCAGGAAGTCCACCCACGTGGCCAGCAGCAGGGTTCCGAACATCGCGGCCTGGAGCCGGGGCCCGGTCATCTGGAGGATGCCCAGCTCCATTCCGGAATCCCCCACCTCCGAAGCCACGCCCGTCAACGCCGTGGCACTCCCCAGCGGTCCTCGGAGCCACGCCAGTTGGCTGGACCCATGGTCGAGATAGCGCGTGAACACCCCGTCGAGTCCCCGGCTACCAAGAGAGGAAGGACGCGACGCAAGTCGAGCGCGCGTGGTTTCGATGCCCTCCAGAGAGCGCTTCACCTCATCAATGGCGTCCAGGGTTGCCTGACGCACCGCTACGGCGCTCTGCACTCCACCTCCGACAGATACGGACGCAGTGCCAAGCACAGCCCCTGTTGCGTCGTGCCGTGGCCCCCGCTGGCGCGCTCGCCGTTGGTCCTCCTCGGGCCCCGAGATTGAGAACGGAGAAGCGTCCGAGGAACGCGGAGGCTCATCGTCTAGCGCGTCTTCCCACGCGGGAGACACGGCCACGCGCGGCGCATAGCTCAACGTTCCGCCAAGCCCGGAGGCATGCGCCACCGAAGCGGCCCCCGTGGCCAGCACCGCCACCACCAGCAAGGCGTTAGCGCGCATTGTCCACCCCCAGGCCAACCGAAGCGAAGGCCCCCGGTCGCAGCGTTCCTTCCGCCGTGGGGAAGAGCAACGTGCCGCCTGTCCCCATCGCGTAGAGCTTCCCCCCTAGGAATCTCCAGCGCACCTCCGCCGCCCCCAGGTAACGCGCTCCGGGTTGCCCCATGCCCACGCCCAGGCCCTTCAACGCCACTTCCAGACTGCGCTCGAAGAGTTGCACCGCCATGCGCCCGTCCACGTCGAAGCGCCCCCAAGAGAACGCCTCCGCGCCGAGCGACAGCTTCAAGTGCCTGTAGAGGCCCCCGTAGCTGACGGCGTCCCAGCCCACTTCGGCCTCACCGAAAGCCGAGTAGCCGTCCGGGAAGCCAGCATCCGCGAGCGGCGCGCAATCCGTGCCCGCAGCCTGGAAGCGAGCCAGTTCGTAGTCCGCTCCGAAGAAGCCTTGCCGGAAGCCGCCTTGCTGGCGCCGCGCCTCCAGCCGCAACCGCAGGTTGAGTGTCTCCGTCCCCGCGTCTAGCCCCGCGCCCGCGACAGCCCCCCATGCGCCGTGCTCGCCAGGACGCCCGCCCCAGCCCGCCACCAAGTGGACCTCGTAGTCAGGTCGCACCACCACCACCGCCATTGCATCCGCATGGGCCAGCGTCACCGATGGCGCGCGTCCACCGGCTCGCCCCCAGTCACGCACGGCGGACAGCGCCAAGGTGTAGCGACTGTGCTCCTTGGCCTTACCGAAGAAGACGTGCTCGATGTCCAGGGAGAACTCCGCGCCCATCAGCCGCGCGCCCAGCACGTCCGAGACGAACGCTTCCGTGTAGAGAGGCCCCAACGTGCCGGTGAGGAAGCCTCCCGCCGGGTGGTAGTCCGGATTCGCGCGGTTGGAGTAGCGGCGGACCAGATGCCCGGAGAGCAGGC
Source organism: Myxococcus virescens (assembly GCF_900101905.1). NCBI lineage: Bacteria > Pseudomonadati > Myxococcota > Myxococcia > Myxococcales > Myxococcaceae > Myxococcus > Myxococcus virescens. Next base: position 12,676 of record NZ_FNAJ01000029.1, read on the forward strand.
TGTAGCTGTCCAGGCCACCGAACCACACCCCCAGCGGCGCGTTGTCCGAGCCGAACTTGAGGCCACGAACGAATTGCCCCCAGTCCGAGAGAGAGTCCCAGTCCTCCCGCCGCACAATCCCCGCGCCCTTACCACCGCCCCACATACGGAAGCGCACGGGAGCCCCCACGTTGACGCCGAACTCGGGGCCACCGTCGATGATGAAGGTGGGCTCCATTTGGATGAGCAAGACAAGCAGTAACAGCGCGGACAGACACCTTCGCTTCCTGTGCATACACGCCTCCTGTGCGTGCCCCGAAATGAGGCACGAGAAACACACGTCTCCCGGTCGGCCTGACGGCTGGAGCAGTGCCGGTGGTGAATCAGCATTGGTGAAAGGGATTGAGGGCCGCCGTTAAACGGTCGGCTGCTTCGTCAACGCGCGCCGGGGGCCTGCACCGGGCTCCGTTGGCACTTCGTCCGGGTGGAGAGCGCCCGCCGACGCGCGATGTGCGCCCCCATGAGGTGATGGAGATTCCGTCGTGGGCTCGTAGCCGCCCTGCTCCGTAGTGACAGGGGGCGTCATGCCTCCCTCATCGCTGGGCACCTCGAAGTCCCAGAGCCCTTCGCTGGCGTCCGCGAGCGCCCGCTGAATCTCTCCCAAGGCATCCTCGCGCACGTAGGGCTCGAGCCGCGCCAACTGGGCACGCAAGATGACCTCCAGTTCAGCGGAAGTCCCGAAGCGTTCGGCGGGACTTCTACGCAGCATCGTGTGGAGGATGTCCCGCAGGGGAATGGAGAGCCCTCGCGCGGCCTGCTCGACGTCGTCGGAGCGGAAGGCCATGGCACACCAGCTGGCGTCTTCCGCGAACTCGGGCAACGCCGTCACCACGGACGCGATGGAGGCAGAGAAGGCCTGTTCCCGCTCCGCCTTCGACATCCGCGACTCCACCTCTTCGATGCGAACATGACCCGGATCGTACAAGTGGCGGCCTGTGGCGAACTCCAATAGCGTCAGCCCCAGGGAGAACACGTCGGCCCGCACGTCCACCACCTCGCCCAGCAACATCTCCGGTGCCGAGTAGAGGACTTCGCCTTGGGGGCGCGGCAGGGTCGTGGCCAGCCACCCCGAGAGACGAGAAAGGCTCCCGGCAAGCCGAGAGTCAGACGGATTGGACATGGGCGGGAAACTCCGAGTGTCCCCGCGAGAGGGGTTCGCGCAAAGGCAAACTCAAGGTACAGCCAGCCCATTCGGAGTTGAACGACGTGTCAGGTCTAAAATCCGGAAATCTCATCTACCCCAAGTGAAGACGGGCAGATCAAATCTGCAAAGCTCCTTTACACTCTCCAAGGGAGCCTAGGGCCAGCGCTCGACGACATAGGCGGGAGAGGATCTTCCGAGCACCGTAGCCCCGGGCGCCTCCGTCTCCCGCCGGATGCGGACCCTCTGCTCCGCGATAAACCTGCTCTTCCTCACGACCGACCTCCCCCCGGTCGCGAGGACGCTCTCACGCTTCACCTGGCCCAAAGATGGGGGTGCAGACCAGCCTGACAGGGAGCCTGGCGGGGCGCATCAAGCCTGCTAGGGTTGAGTCATTCAAGGAGGTTGCACCGATGTCGATTTACGAAATGACCATTCCCTGCTTCGCGCAGATGCTGCGCGCGTTGCAAGGCTTCCTGAAGAAGGGGGAGGCACATGCTCGCGAGCTGGGCTGCGACTCGAAGAACCTGCTCCAGTCGCGACTGGCACCTGACATGTACAATCTGGCCAGCCAGGTGCAGTTCGCCTGTACCCAGGCGCAGGAAGCAGTGCTGCGGCTTGGCCATCAGCCACTGTCGGCGCTCGACGCGCCGGAGGACATGGAACAAGCGAACGCCTTGATTGAGCGAACGCTACAACTGCTGTCGAGCGCTGACAGGGCACGGATAGAGGAAGGCGCACAACGCCAACTGTCCATCGAGTTGCCCAATGGCATGGCCTTCGACATGACCGGCAGCGAATACGCGCGGAACTGGGTGACACCGCAGTTCTACTTTCACCTCGTCACGGCCTACAGCATTCTGCGGCACAACGGTGTGCAGCTTGGCAAGGCCGACTACGTCCCGCACATGTTCGCCTACCTGCGCCAGCCAGCGACCTGAGTCGATGGCGTCGGCGTTCGTTCAATGACTGAAGAGGACTTGGAGTCCAACGTCATGCTCCCCGGTCCCGGCAAGGCCATTGGCTGTCCGCGCTGAGGCGCCCTCCACCAACGCGGGCCCCTCGCCTCCGGAAATAAGTTCGGCGCCGTGCTCTGGAGTAATGGCTGGTTCGAAGCCCCCATGCGGCCGCTGCCACCATTGGTTGCGCGCTGCATGGGCTGCCATGCGTTCTTCTGGGTCGCGCTCGTCACATCGAGGTCATGCAACGCCTGCGGATCGACCTGGGATGGGACTCCAGGAGGTGAAGCACTTCGTCGCCCAACTCGACGCGCATCGTCACCCGGCCCTATGTGCCCATGCACCTCAGGGTACGTCCTGGGTCATGACACGGATGCCCCGACGTTCATCGACGCTGACCGTACGACGGGCAAAGCATGGCGCGCACACGGACGTTTGAGGAGGTAGGCTGCGATGCTGCGGCGTCCAGCCCCCCCGCATCCATCAGGTAGCGCTCATGAAGCTCGACAAGCCCGAGAACCTGTTCGCTGCCATCGAGCAGTGCGATGTCTTTGCGGTGGAGGACCTGCTGGCCAAAGGGGCCGACCCCGATGAAGTCGACCTCGACGGCTACCAGGCCACGCCGTTGGCGTACGCCTGCAGTCACGGTGACGAGGCTACCGTGCGCGCGCTGCTGGACGCGAAGGCCACCCCGGATGCAGCGGCCTTCCAGCCGCCGCTGGTCGCGGCCACTGAGCATGGCTTTGCCGCTCTTGTGAGCTTGCTGGTGAAGGCCGGCGCGGATGTGAACGCGGGGGACGAAACCGGCGCCAGCGCGCTGTGGACGGCCGCCGCGAATGGCTTTGCCGACATCGCACGATGCCTGGTGGAAGCCGGCGCGGATCGCGAGCAGGCGAACAATGACGGCAAGTTGCCCTCCATCGTGGCGTTGGAGAATGGTCACGCCGCGCTGTCGAACTACCTGAGCGATCCGGCGAGCTACCCGGCCACGCATTCCTTCTGGCGCGGCAGCAAGAAGCTTGCGCGGCAGGCGGCGGAGGCACGGCGCGCACAGGTTGTCGACAGGGCCACGGGCAAGGACGTCCGTGGAGCTGCCGCTGCCGAACCCGAATGGACGTTCTCCGTCGGCATTGCACGCAGCCAGTGGGCGACCCAGGACTTCCCTTCGGTGGCCGCTGCCGGCAACGTCGAACTGGTGGGCCGGATGCTGGACGCCGGCCTCGACCCCGACTGGACCCAGTTCAAGGGCAACCCGACGGCGTTGATGCTGGCCGCGCGCAGTGGCGAACGGGGTGCGGTGGATCTCCTGCTCGCACGCAGAGCCAAGGTGAACCACCGCACGGACAAGGGACTCACCGCGCTGCACATGGCGCTGTTCAAACCGTCGGCACGCGTGCACGGCCCCATCATTCGCAGCCTCTTGGCCGCGGGTGCCGATCCCAACGTGCCCGACGATGAAGGACAACGACCGCTCCAGCGCGCGCTGGCGCATGCGATGCCGGTGCTCGTGCAGGTATTGCTCGAAGCCGGTGCCGACCCGTTCATTCGCGACCGCGCCGGCCGCATGCCCGCCGACTGGGCGCCAACCGATGGCAAGCACGCCGATACCATCCGCAAGTTGCTGGAGACGGCGCGCAAGGGACGGACGGACGACTGATCGACCGCACCAATACCAGCACCATGGGCGACGTCTGTCGTCGCCCATGGTGTGCGGGACTAGCGAGCCGGGACGCGCAGGACCAGGTCGTGCGGCGGCAGGTAGAGCTGCTCGGCAGGCATTGCCTGTCCTTCGTTATCCTGCCCCCACGTCACCACGGTGCCATCGGCGAGGAAGGCCTGGCTGGCGTTGCTCGTGACCGCAATGCCTACCACGTCCCTCACGTCGGAGGACGGGGCGATGGCGCTTTCGCCCCAGGCCACGACGGTGCCATCCGCCTTCAACGCCAGGACGAAGGAATCGCCTCCCGCGATGGCCACAACCTCCGTGAGGTCGGCGGGGACACTCAGGTCCGAGGGAAGGTCACCGCCCCACGCCACCACGGTGCCATCCGCCTGGAGGGCGAAGGCGGTCCTTCGCGACGTGGCCACACTCACCACGTCGGTGAGCCCCGCCGGAATCGGGTGGATGTCGGCCAGGGACGGCCCACCCCAGACGGAGACGTGATTGGAAGCAAGGACACCCACGCCCCAATGCGCCCCGTAGGCGACGGTCTCCTGGGGCACCACCCACACGGAGGTGGTGGTGTGCCGCCGCCAGGGCACACCCGGCGTCACGACGATGTCGTGCTCGCCCGGAGCGACGTGGTGCGCCACCCGCGCCACCACCTGCGTGTCGGACCAGGAGATGAAGTCGGTGACGGCTTCTCCTCCCACCGTGACGGTGAAGGGGCCGCGCTCGGCGCCGAAGCCGGAGCCCGTCAAGGTCAGGTGTCCCCCCTGCACCGCCAGCTTGGGCGCGGAGACCTCGAGCGCGCCCAGTCGCGACAGCGACAGGTTGACCGGCTGGGGCTCGCCTTCGCGCACGTCCAGCGCGGCCTCCGCCTTCGCGTAGTTCGCCTTGCTGGCCGCCAGGGTGTGGCGCCCCTGGGGCACGCCCTCGAGGACGAAGTGTCCCTGGGCATCCGTCGTCGCGGTGGCGCCATGGCCAGGGAGCGACACGGTGACACCCTCGTGGTGGCTTTCGCCTTCGAGCTGGATGGTGCCCGTCACCACGCCGGGCCTGCGCCGCAGCGTGATGTTGACCACCGTGGTCTCCTGATTCCGAACCACCACGCTCCGCTCTTGAATCTCATAGCCCGTCCAATAGGCGGACAGCGTGTACGTCCCCACGATGAGGCCATTGAAGGAGAAGCGGCCCTGGGCGTCCGTCAACACGGAGGCGTTGCTCTCCACCAGCGCCACCGAAATGCCCGAGGTGGTGTTGGCGTCCTCCAGCAGGACCACGCCCGAGATGTTCCCGCGAGCGCGGGACAGCGTCAGGCTGACCTGGGCCTGCTCGCCGGCGCGAACCTCCACGGTACGTTGGCCCGTGGCGAAGCCGTCCTTCTGGGCCTCCAAGGTGTAGGAGCCCGTGGGGACGCCGGTGAGGGAGAACTGGCCCGCGGTGTTCGTGCGCGCGCTGAAGGCCGTCCCCGCCAGGGTGACGTTGATGTCCGCCGGCGAGATTCCGCCCTCGAGTTGGATGACACCAGCCACGTTGCCCCGCTCGCGCGTCAGCGAGAGCGAGACGTTGGCCGACTGGTTCTCCTGCACCTGGACGGACTCGCGCGCCACGGCATAGCCGCTCGACCGCGCTTCCACCGTGTACGTGCCCGCGGCCACGTTGTTGAAGGTGAAGCTGCCCTGGCCGTTCGTGGTCGTGGTGGCCCCCGTCTCCGCCAGCGTGACGGTGATGCCGCCGTGGCTGCTCGCGCCCTCGAGCAGGGCCGTGCCCACCACGCGCCCCTGGGCCCGTACCAGCGTGAAGGCGACCGTGGCCGCAGCGCCCGTGCGCACCGTGACGGATTGCTGCACCACCGCGTAGCCCTCCTTCTGTGCGGTCAGGGTGTAGGTGCCCAGCGGAAGCCCGGTGAAGGAGAACTGGCCTTGCGCGTTCGTCGTCGTGTTGGCGCCCGTCTGCGTCACGGTGATGGTGACACCCGAGGGGGTGGCTCCGTCCGACAACTGGACGGTGCCCGCCACGTCCCCGCGTACGAGCAACAACGTCAGGTCGACCTGGCTCGGCTGGTTCGCGCGGACATCCACGGTCTGCTGCGCGTCCACGTAGTTCTCCCGCCGCACCCGCAGGGTGTACGTGCCCGTCATCACGTTCTGGATGTTGAACTGCCCCTCGGCATTCGTGGTCGCAGTGAGGGACGCTTCCACCAGGGTGACGACGGCGCCGGCGTGGTTGCTCGAGCCTTCGAGCTGGATGACGCCGGTCACGCTGCTCCGCTCGCGCGACAGGGAGAGGTTGACCAGGGTTGAGCCCGTGCCCCGCACCTCCACCGGCTGCTGCGTCGCCAGGTAGTTCGTCTTCTGGAGCGCCACCGTGTAGGTGCCCTGGGCCAGGTCAGAGAAGGTGAAGAGCCCCGTCGCGTCCGTGGTCGTTTTGGCGCCCGTCTCCACCAGGGTGACGTTGACGCCCGAGGCATCCAGGACGCCCTCCACCTTGACATTGCCGAGGATTGAACCCCGCCCACGCACGAGGTCGAGCCTCACGGAGGCCATTGCTCCCGTGGCGACCGTGACGGACTGTCGGGCCTCCGAGTAGCCGGGCATTTTCGCCACCACGATGTGCGTGCCCGCGGCGACGTTCTCCAGGGTGAAGCGGCCGTCAGTGGCCGTGGTGGCGCTCAGCGAAGCGCCTTCCACGGAGACGCTGATGCCCGCGTGGGACGAGGCCCCCTCCAGGATGGCCTGGCCTTCGATGCGCCCGTTCTGCGTCCCCGAATCGGGCTGAGTCCCCGCGTCGGAGGGGGTCGTGGAGGTCGAGGAACAGGCGGAGAGGGCCAGCAGGAAGGCCCAGAGCCAGGAAGGACGAATGAGGCGCATGGGGTGTGCCACTCGGAGGAACCGGGAATGGGAAGGACGGCCAGGGAACGGCGAAGCGCCTGACGGTACATGGATTCGACGGTTCCGTGGAATGGCGTGGCCGCGGCAGGCCTGTGGTGGGGATGCGCCTGCCCCGCGACGGCATTCCACCCAGGCACCCTCCTCCCGGGCCCCGCACGCGCACGCCTCCCGCATTCCTGATATGCGACTGCGTCGTCCGCTCCCGCCATGCCCCAGCTTCTGGTCCTCCCCGACGGCCGCCGTCTCCCCTTGGACAAGCCCGTCGTCTCCGTGGGCTCCGACGCCACCTGCGACGCCGTGCTCCTTGCGCCCGGCGTGAAGCCGAGCCACGCGCTGCTGTTCCGCGACGCGCGAGGCTGGAGCGTGTCCCCGGCGGGCAAGGGCTGTGACATCAAGGTGCGAGGGCGGCGCGTGGACCTGGCGCCCCTGGAGCCCGGGGACCGCTTCCGCGTGGGCACGGTGGAGCTGGAGCTCATCGAAGCGGTGGAGTCCGTCGCGGGTGATGCGGCGGAGGTGGCCCCCCGGCGACAGGACGGCCGGCTGGTGGCGGTGCTGGCGGAGCTGTCCTCGCGGCTGCTGGTACAGCGCCCTCCCCTGGAGCTGTTGGAGGTGGCGATGCGGGGGCTCGCCGACGTGGTGGGCGCGGACGTGGGCTTCCTCGTCGCCGCGGACTCTCGGGAGGGACCTCGGCGCGTGCTGTGTTCCACGGGCGCCAGACCCGACGCGGCGGTGGTGGACAGCCTCGTGGACCGGGTGCTGACCTCGGGTGCCCCGGTGCGGGTGGCCGACGTAGCGGCGGACGCGGCGCTGGCCCGGGCGCCCAGCATGGAAGCACTGCGGCTGGGCTCCGCGCTGGTGGTGCCGCTGCGCGTGGAGTTGGTGCCCCTGTCCGTGGTGTACTTGGGACGGAAGTTGGGCGCTCCGGCCTTCTCGGCGGTGGAGCTGGAGGAGGCCATGGCGCTCTCCGCGCTGACGGCGCTGCTCCTGTCGACCCGGCGCGAATTGACGGAGCTGCGCGCGCAGGTGGAGGGCCTCACCCGCCGCATCGAAGCCGCGACGTTCGAGGGGCTCATCGGCGAATCCCCTTCGATGCGCGCCCTCTACCGGCAGGTGGAGCGACTGGGGCCCACGCCGCTCAACGTCCTCGTCACAGGCGAGACAGGGACGGGCAAGGAGCTGGTGGCGCGGGCGCTCCACCGGCGCAGTGGCCGGCGCGGCCGGCTGGTGGCCATCAACTGCGCGGCGCTGCCGGAGAGCCTCATCGAGCGCGAGCTGTTCGGCCATGCGCGTGGCGCGTTCACTGGCGCGGGCACGGAGCGGGCGGGACTGGTGGAAGCGGCCGACGGTGGCACCCTCTTCCTGGATGAGATTGGGGACATGCCGCTGTCGCTCCAGACGCGTTTGCTGCGCGTGGTGCAGGAGCGCGAGGTCACCCGCCTGGGCGAACACCAGCCGCGCAAGGTGGACGTGCGCGTGGTGTCCGCGACCCATGTGGCCCTGGAGGAGGCGGTGCGGCGGGGCACCTTCCGCGCGGACCTGCGCTTCCGGCTGGAAGAAGTGCGTGTGGACGTGCCGCCGCTGAGAGCGCGTGGTGAGGACGTGCTGCTCATCGCCCACCACGTGCTGACGCAAGAGGCGCGCAAGGCGCGAGGCTTCACCCAGAAGGCCGCGGAGGCGCTGCGGGGGCACCCCTTCCCTGGCAACGTGCGAGAGCTGGCATCGCGCGTGCGCCGCGCGGCGGTGCTGGCGACGGACGAGCTGTTGCGCCCCGAGGACCTGGAGCTGGGCGGCGACACCGAGCCCATGATTCCCCTGGAGGAGGCGCGGGAGGCGTTCGTCCAGCGCTACGTGCGGGAGGCCATTGCCCGCTGCGGCGGCAGCAAAAAGGACGCGGCGGCGGCGCTGGGCATCGGCCTTCGCTCGCTGTTTCGCTACCTCGGCGAGGGGGACTGACAGGCCGCCTCCTCTGGAGGGCTTGTCCGCGTGCCAGTCCTGGCACGTTTCCCCCAGCGGCAGGTGCTCGGAGGGCCAGGGGCATCATGCAACCCCGTGGAATCGGGGCGATTCGATGTCTCGCGAGGCCTGGGCACGCACGTTGCTTTGGTGTTGCCCATCGCACGCAGGCGGAGAACCGCCACGGTGCAGATGAACCTGACGGAGACGACGATGAAGCATGTGGTGATGGGATTGTTCCTGGCGCTGACGGTCATGGGCTGCGGCAGCACGAAGGACGATGACGGTGAGGGGCCCGACGGCAACCCCAACGAGCAGGACGCGGGGCTGTGCAGCGCGAGCAAGGCATGTCCCTCCGGGCAGTTCTGCTTCAACGGCCTGTGTGCCCTCGGCTGCCAGTCGAACGGGGACTGCGCGGCGGACCAGTACTGTGACACCGAGGACACGGGCACGCTCGTCTCCTATTGCAAGAACAAGAAGGTGCCGACCTGCTCCTCCAACAGCCAGTGCCTGAGCAACCAGGTCTGCATCGAGGGCCTGTGCAGCCTGGCGCCTCCGGCCAACCCGCCCTCGTGCAACCCGAACACCAGCGACTTCAAGGACGGCTGCGACACCTATGCGGTGTGCCTGGACGCAGCGGACGAGGGCTCGCAGCAGCCGTACTGCGCCAGCTTCGCGCCCTGCCCCGAGGATGGCGTGTGCCCCACGGGCCTGGGCGGCGCGGTGTGCAACGACGGCTACCTGCCCAACAAGGGCCGCTTCTGCATGCAGGGGCTCTGCAGTGACAACTCGAACTGCCCCTCGGCGTGGAGCTGCGTGAAGCCCTTCTCCGGCGCGGTCCTCGGGTTCTGCAGCCCGGGTGCCTTCGGCTTCCCGTGCGCGGAGAACAGCCACTGCAAGAGCGGCCAGTGCTTTGGCGCGCCGGGCGTCATGGGCACCTGCATGTAGCTGGCGAAGACGGCCCCGTGTTCCCCCGTCGGGGAGCACGGGGCCTCTGGCGTTGTTGGGGGGTGCTCTCCGAGCCTCCCTCCGCCTAGAGTCGCCCGGGCCTTGGTGATGCGCCGACTCCTCCTGCTCTCGTTGTTGCCCGCGCTGGTGCTGCTCGTCGCGCCGGGCTGTCCGCTCGACATCCGAATCCGCTGTGACGAGCCCGACGGCTGTCCCCAGGGGCAGGTCTGCGTGCGAGGTGACTGCGAGCCCGTCGAAACGGCGCGGATTGGGGAGGCCTGCGGCGAGGATGCGGACTGCGGGCCGGGGCGCACCTGTGGCACGGGCTTTCCAGGTGGGTATTGCCTGCTGGCGTGCTCCGACGCGGCGCCCTGCCCGGCAGGAAGCGTGTGCGCGCCGGGGCTGGGGCAGTGTCTGCGAACCTGTGGCGAGGCCTGTGCCCGGCCAGGCTACGGATGTGGGCACGTGCCCGACGCGTCCGGCCCCCTGAGTGCATGTGTGCCGGTGACGACGTCGACGGATGGTGGCTGTACGGGCTCGGGATGCGAGGTGCCGGATGCTGGCTGTACGGGCTCGGGATGCGGGATGCCGGACGCCGGATGCGCGAGCACGGTGGAGGTGGGAGGAGCGTGCACGCAGCCGTGCGAGTGCGCGGATGCAGCAGCGGCCTGTGTCGGCGGGACGTGCACGCTGACGTGCTCGACGGACTTCACGTGTCGCGACGGGCGACGGTGCTCCAATGCGAGCTGTGTCGTGGGGGCTCGGATTGGAGAGCCGTGCAGGGACACATTCGAGTGCTCCGACTTCGCCGGTTGCCCCAGGGAGCGAATGCGGTGCGAGGAGAAGTGCAACCCGGGGAGCAGCCTCTGCGAGGCGGGCTACCAATGTGCTCCAGACGGGCTGTGCGTACGGGAGTGCTCGGGTACCCCGGTCTCGGTGGGAGAGGACTGCGAGAACTCGCTGGACTGCGCGCCCTGTAGCGTGTGCCTGTCATCGGGGGCGGCGCTGCGGTGCCGGCAGCCATGCCGGCTGGACCGGGACTGCCCCGGAGGGGCGCCGGGCGCCTGCGAGCAGGTGGGGGACACGAAGGCCTGTCGGCTGTCGCTGTAATTTGCCCGGTTGCTCGCGGGAGCGCGCTCCCGGAGAATACCCGGGTGATGACGGGTGAAGTGCTTGCGGGCCGCTACCGACTCGAGCGGGAGTTGGGGCGTGGGGGAATGGCCACGGTCTTCCTGGCCACGGACGTGCGGCTGTCGCGCCCGGTAGCACTGAAGCGGATGCACCCAGGAGGCGGCACGGGCCGCGCGGAGCGCTTCCGGCGGGAGGCCGAGCTGGCCGCCTCGCTCCATCATCCCAATGTCCTGGAGGTCCACGACTACGGCGAGGATGAGGCCCATGGCCCATTCCTCGTCTGCGAGTGGGTGCGGGGCGAAGACCTCCGCGCGCTGGCGGGGAGGCTCTCGCCGGCGCCGCCCGAAGCGGTGATGGTGTTGGGCTGGGAGCTCGCCCGGGCGCTGGCGGCGGCGCACGCACGCGGCATCGTCCACCGCGACGTGAAGCCCGACAACGTGCTGGTGGCGGAAGGCGGGCCGCTGAAGCTGGCGGACTTTGGACTCGCCGCGCTGGAGGACCAGGAGCGCCTCACGAGTACCGGGGCGGTGACGGGCTCATTGCCATACATGGCGCCCGAGCGCATCGACACAGGCGCGTACTCCCCTGCCTCGGATGTGTACGCGGTCGGTGTCATCCTGTTCGAGCTGTGCTCGGGCACCACGCCGCACGCGGGCAAGGGCGCTGCGCATCTGGCCGCGTCGGTGATGACGAAGGATGCGCCACCGCTGACGGAGGTGGTGCCGGGCACGCCCGAGCCCTTGTCAGCGCTGGTCGCGTGGTGTCTGGCGAAGGATGCACGGGACAGACCGCGCGACGGGGCCGCGCTGGCGTTGGCGTTGGAGGAGCTGCTCCAACGAGAGGTCGGCCCGCCTGCCGACGTGGCGCGGGAGTTCTTGGGAGACCCGGTGGCCCGTGCCAGTCGATGGCGCCGGGCTCGCTTCGAACGGTTGCTGGAGGAAGGGCGCGGACTGCTGGCGCGCGGAGAGGGGGCACGGGCCGCGAAGGTCCTCAACGCCGCGCTGTCGATGGAACCGACGTCCGCCGAGGTGGTGGCGCTGCTGCGTCAGCGGCCGAGGCGGTCCGCGTGGAGGGCTGGCGCCGTGGGCGCCGGGCTCCTGCTCTGCGCGACCGCGGGCTGGTGGATGAGGCCGGGCCAGGGTGTCGAAGACGCGAAGGCACCACGTGGCGCGGAGCCCTCGTCAGGGCAGGCCTCCCTCAGAACGGCATCCGTTGACGGCGCCTCCACTGGTGAACGCCTTCACGCGCCCACGCCCCCCGGTCAGGAGAGGCCTGCCCCGGGGACGGAACCCGGCATGTTGGACGCTTCGCGGGAACCGGAGCCTCCGGCTGGAAGTGACACCACGAATCTGGCCGGGGCCTTCGTGCCGACAGAGCGCGCGGCGGACGGTGCCGGGACGAAGCGGGCTCGGGCATCCGTTTCGACCGGGCGTTCGGGGGGAATGGATTCGGCGAAGCGGGCCGTATCGCCCCTGCCGACAGGGCACTCGGCGGGAGCCGAGCCCAAAGGGGCCACGCAGCCCTTGGTGCCGGCGCCAGGGCCGGACGTGGAAACCACCCTCCCCGCGCGTCCCGCCATGCTGAAGGTGACGGCGCGCCCGTGGGCGGAGGTGTTCGTGAACGGCGAGAGCCACGGGTACACACCTCGTGTGCGTGAGTTCTCGCTGCCAGCGGGGACCTACCGGCTGCGTTTCGTCAACCCGCTGTGCGACGAGGTCGAGCAGGAGGTGACGCTCGCGCCGGGGGAGACCGTGACGCGCGACGTGGTCTTGTCACCGCGCAAGGCAGAGGTGCGCATCCACGCGCCCGTGGGCGCGCGGCTCTTCGTGGACGGCCGGGAGGTGGGCGTCGCTCCCCTGTCCGGTCCGGTGATGGTCGAACATGGACGACACACGGTGACGGCACGCCGTGTGGGTGAACCGGCCTTGGTGCGAGAGGTGGACGTTGTCGCCGGTCGTCGTCTCGAAGTGGCGCTGGACGTGACGCCATGATGAGCGCGGCCTTGATGCTGATGCTGCTCGCGGCGTCCCCGCTCGACAGCGCGCGCGGTGCCTACCAATCCGGCGAGCTGCCCAAGGCCCGCGCCGAGCTGGAGTCCCTGCTCTATCCGCTGCGGCTCGACGGAGCGGCGTTGGAAGCAGAAGCGCACCTGCTGCTCGCAGCCACCTATCACGCACAGGAGGAGCTTGCCCGCGCGGAGGACGAGGTGGTGCGAGGGCTGGCCGTTCACGGAGACTCGGCGCTGGACCCGCTGCTGTATCCACCGGACTTCCTTGCCTTCGTCGAGCGTGCGCGCGCCCAACACCAGACACGCATCGGGGAGCTGCGCGCCGAGCGGAGTCCTCGGCTGTTTCCGGCGCCCTCCCCCATCGTCGACCCCATCCGCCCAGACGAGGTGCCCACCTCGCCGGCGCTGACCCGTGCCTGGTATCTGGCGCCCCTGGGCGTGGGGCACTTCAAGCACGGGCGCTCGGGGATGGGCACGGTGCTGGCGGTGACGCAGGGATTGGGACTCGCGGCGGCGGGAGTCTCCCTGGGGACCTCGCTCTCGCTGCGTGGGCCGGACGGCCGATACAGCGCGAGCGACGCGGGGACGGCGCGGACGCTCAACGTGACGTACCTGGTGGGAGCCTATGCCTTCGCGGTGGCCTATGCGTATGGTGTCCTGGATGGGTTGGTGTTGACGCCTGCTCCACCCGTTCGCCCGGTTCCTTGAGGGATGGGCGGGCTTCACGTTTCGGGGTTACCGTACAACCTGGAATCCAAACGAGGTTGCACATGCACCCGATTCGTTCAGCCAAGATGGCGGTGGTGGGTTGTGGTCTCATGGGAAGCGCACTGGCGCGAGCCTTCGCCTCGGCGGGCCACGACGTCGCGGTCTGGAACAGGACTCCCAGCAAGGCCACGGCTGTCGGTGGTGGCACCCGTGCCTTCGACAGCCTCGTCGAGGCCGTCTCGGGGCGCGAGCTCGTCGTCGTCTCCCTCTCCAACTACGCCGCCTCCGCCGAGGTGCTCTCGGCGAAGAGCGTCGCGGCGGCACTGGCTGGAACGACGCTCGTTCAGCTCACCAGCGGCTCACCCGCGGACGCGCGTGAGGGGCTGGCGTGGGCCCAGGCCCACGGCGTGGACTACCTGGATGCCGCGATCCTCGCCTACCCGAGTTTCGTCGCCACCGAGTACGCGACCGTCTATTACGCGGGGTCGCGCGGCACCTTCGACCGACACGTCGAGACGCTCCAGGCGATTGCCAAGAACTCCGTGTACGTCGACGAGAAGATTGGCGCTGCCGCGACGCTCGACTGCGCGATTCTCGAGGCCTATTACGGCGGCTCCCTGGCGTTCCTGCACGCGGCGGCCATGTGCAAGGCGGAAGGCCTGGACCCGAAGGCTTTCTTTGCCCAGAAGAACTCCTTCCTCGGCCTGATTTCCGTCACCGCCGACGCCGCGCAGGGCATGGTCGAGCAGAATGACTTCTCAGGCGACCAGTGCAGTCTCAACACCCACGTCGCCGCAATCGAACACATCGTCCGGCTGAGCCAGGACGCCCGCATCAGCGCACGCTTCCCGAAGGAGCTGCTCGACAACTACAAGCGAGCCGTCAGCGCGGGGCTGGGGGACCAGGAGCTGCCGGCCGTGTTCCGAACCCTGCTCCAGGACTGACGCTCGCGACTCCGCACACGCCACGAGGACCACCCGCCAGCGCGGGCGACCCCTGAGAAAACTCCAACACAGACTGCTGCTTCAGCAGCCTGCGAGTTGCCTCCGGTCTCATTGAGCGCGAGGGGGCGAGCTCGAACAGGGAATCGAGGTGACGCGCACGAGCTGCTTGCCCACGTTGCGGCCTTCGAAGAGTCCTCGCAGGGCAGAGGGGGCCTGCTCCAAGCCTTCCGCGATGGACTCCGCGCAATGGAGCGCGCCCTGGGCGTCCCAAGCCGCCAGCTCTCGAAAAGCCTCAGGAAAGCGCGAGACGTAGTCGAGGAAGATGAAGCCCTCCATCCGCGCTCGCTTGAAGCCGAGCTGCATGTAGTTGCGCGGCGCGGTGCCGTAGTCACCGTCCTTGTATCCCGAGGCCACGCTGCCGGAGAGCACCACCCGCGCGCCTCGGGCGAGGTGGTCTAGCGCGGCTTCCAGGACGTGGCCACCCACGTTGTCGAAGACGACGTCCACGCCTTGGGGCGCCAGGGCGCGAAGCCGCGCCCGGATGTCTTCAGACTTGTAGTCGATGCAGGCATCGAAGCGCGCGGTGCGGGTGACCCATTCGGCTTTGTGCGGCCCTCCCGCGATGCCAATGACACGGCAGCCCCGGAGCCGGGCCACCTGCCCCGCGATGGAGCCCACGCTGCCCGCGGCGGCGGACACCAGGACTGTCTCTCCCGGCGCAACGCGGCCCACGTCGGTGATGCCGAAGTACGCCGTCAGCCCGCTCGCGCCATAGAGGTTCAGCATCGCCTTCGGAGCGACGCCGTCCGGTACCTTGTTGAGGCCGAAGAGCCCCGCGTCGCCGGTCAGTACGTAGTCCTGCCAGCCGGTGAGCCCCGCCACCCAGTCACCCACCGCCAGCCGCTCAGTTCGGGACGCGATGACCATGCCCACGCCTGCGCCCCGCATCACCTCGCCGAGCGCGACGGGCTGGATGTACGTCGCATTCGCATTGAGCCAGGTGCGCTGGGTGGGCTCGATGGCGAGCCAGGTGACGCGGACCAACGCCTCACCCGGGCCTGGCGTGGGCACGGGGCCCTCGCGCCACTCGAAGCAGTCGTCGGACACCGCTTCCCGAGGACGGGCCTTCAGCACCCACTGGCGATTGGACGTCGTGCTCATGGCGTCACCTTTCCGAACGCGGGCGCGGCCAGCCGGCGCGCGTGATTCCTGAGGTCGTCCGGCCAGCTTCGGGTCCACTGATTGAACCGGGCGCGGTGCCCGGCGTAGAGCGCACGGGCGGCCTCCTCGTAGCCGGGCAGGTTGCCGGCCATCGTGGTCATGAAGCGGTCCGCCGCGACTTGGGCCTGACGGCGCCGGTCGGTGTCGCCGCTGCTCGCGCGCGCGGCCTCCACCAACTTGCGCAGCGCGACGGAGGCACCGCCCGGTTGCGTGGCCAACCACTCCCAGTGCCGTGGAAGCAGGGTCACCTCGCGCGCCACCACGCCCAGCCTCGGCCTGCCGGGGCTCCGAGGTCCGCTGTCTTCTTCCGTGGGGGCAGGCGCGGGCTGAAGGCGGGCCAGTAGCTCCTCGCGCGAGCCACGCAGGTGGAAGTCCACGGTCCGGCCCGTGGCGTCGTCGAAGAGCAACAGGGGCGCGGACTCCCCGGTGTCCAGCGCGCGGCGGGCCGCGAGGATGACGTCAGCCGGAGGGCCGGAGGCAATCAGGCGCTGTCCCGCGAAGGCGGTCCAGGTGGTCGAAGGCGTGGTCATCCCAGGTATCGGAGGTTCGAGAATGGCCAGATATTACCCGGGTGAAAACCCAGGTCAATTTTACCCGGATGAAATCATCCGCTGGAGGGCGCTGCCGGGGAGTCTTGCTTCTCAGTCTCCCGTCGCGGCGGTCTTGGTGCACCGTCCATCCGCTCGCGCGCCTCTTCCGCTTCCCCGTCTCCACGAGGCGCGTGGTCGGAAGCGACAGGGCTTCGAGGTCGGCTCACGAACCGGCGGAGGCCTTTGCGAGCCCCGCCGGTCCTATGAGCCCTCCCGGAAAATCCGGTGGAGGCCCTGATTAGAACAGGTCGTGCGCGGGCCAGGCGCCGACGCCGTTCACGACGTTCCACATAAGGCTGTCGAGGTTGATGTCGGGCGTACCCGAGCCGGAGCTGTTGTTGGAATTGGTCATGACGGACCAGGTGAACTCCTCGGAGCGGCTGGGCCCATAGCGGTCATCGGTGCGCACCAACAGGGCCCGGGTGCCCGGGATGTAGCCGCCGTGCCACCAGTTGGGGAGGCTGTTCACCGACCAGCCCTTGGCGTAGTTGACGGAGTTGCCCAAGGTGTCGAGCGCCGTCGTGCGTGTGGTCATCGTGGTGAGCGAGCTCGCGCTCAGCAGGTCCGAAACGGTGGAGAACCCATCCGCGCGCACGGCGACACGCAGCAAATCGATGGGCGTGGCGACCCAGCCGCCGTGCGCATCCATGCGACGCACCGGCATGCCATACGGGCTGAAGGCCCCCGTGCCAAGCTGGTAGTAGACGGGCTCGTTCGGCAGACGCGCGCTCAACGTATCGCCCCCCACGGCGAAGCTCGTGGCGCCGCTGGGCGTGAACACGTTGGCGCGCATATAGGCGTCATAGGTCATGCCCGTGACCCGCTCGATGATGCGACCGAGGACGCTGTAGCCGAAGTTCGAATACTGGTACGTCGTCCCAGGCGCGAACTCGAGCGGCACATTCTGCAACACCCACTGGATGAGCTGGGCGTGCGTCATGCCCGTGTTCATGAACATGGGGTCGCCCGTGCCGTCGGCGCCGTCGTTGTCCCAGGCGCCCGCGGTGTGCTCGAGCAGGTGCTGGACCGTGATGTTCAGGACGCGGCTGTCCGCGTAGGTGCCCTGCGCGCCGAACGTCTCACCGAGCAATCCGCCCCTGCCGAAGACGCGGTCCGTCAGACGAATCTGGCCGCTTTCAATCAGCCGCATGATGCCAATGGAAGTCATCGGCTTGGACACACTGGCGACGCGGAAGCGGTGGGAGGTGTTGACCGGGGTGTTGCTGGTTCGGTCCGCCAGGCCATACCCCTTGGCGAACACGAGGCGCCCGTGGCGGGTGATGGCCAGCGACAGGCCGACGGTGTTCGTGCTGGCCATCGCCTGCTGGACGGTGTCGTCAATGTGCTGCAGGTCGGCCGCGCTGAACGTCAGGTTCTGCCAAATCAGGGCGAACTCGGGCTGGCTCCCATTGTTGTGCGCCGCCACCAGGACGGGGCGATATCCCTGGTTCTTGAGGTCCGTCACGGCCTGTTGATACGCGGCGGCGGAGAGCCCATGACGCGCGGCGGTCGGAATCCCCGATGAAACCTGGAAGATGGCCGCGTACCGGTCCGTGCCGCCCACGTTGTAGCTGCTGACCTTCGCGAGCTGGTAACCCTGGGTCGCGTTGGTATTGAACGTGGACTGGTACTGGGCCGCGGTCAGCCCGTGGTAGGCCCTCCAGGCCGGGCCGCTCGTCTGCTCCCAGATGGCCGCGTACCGCTCCGCGCCACCGGACGTGTAGCCACTCACGTGCACGAGCCGGTAGCCCTGCCCCGCCCAGGTGTTGAACTCCGTCTGGTACTGGGACGCGCTCAGGTCATGGCGGGCCACCCACGCGGCACCACTGTCCACGTGGAAGATGACCGCGAAGTAGGCGACGCCCCCGACGCTGTACCCGTTGACCACCACCGGGCGGTATCCCTGCGCATTCTGATTGACGACGGTGGTCTGATACTGCGCGGAAGTCAGCCCGTGGAAGGCCCGCCAGGCCGGACCGCTCGTCTGCTCCCAGATGGCCGCGTAACGGGCACTGCCCCCCTCTTCGTAACCGCTGACATAGGAGAGACGATAGCCCTGCCCCACCCACGTATTGAACTCCGTCTGATATTGGGCGTTGGTGAGTCCGTGGCGGGCAATCCAAGCATCATATGGACCGGCCAGTGCCTGGGACTCGGCGCTAGAAGAGTCGCGGGACTCTTCCTCTGGCACCCCGCATCCCACGAGGGACACGACCAGCACTGACAGGACTGTCAGTAGCGGCCTCATGCTGAAAGGTTTCATGCTCGAGAACTCCTGCTTGACGTTGGTACCGCCCACAGGAAACGAATCCAGCGCGCATTTCCCCTCAGCCGCGGACAACAAAAAGAGAGCCCCCTGGTGAGTGAGCCCCCTGCCCGTGCGTCAGGTCAGCGCCGCCGTCCGCCGCCGCCCGGCCGTCTTCCATTCCGGGGTGCCCTGCCGTGATGGCCCCGGTGCCCCCCTGGCCTGGGGGCGCCGCGCTCCCGGTCCTGTCGCGGGGGTGGACGCTCACGGGTGGCCTCGGCGATCTCGTCCGGCATCCAGGGCCGGTCCAGCAGTTCCTGGAGCTCGAGGAGTGAGCGAGCCACGATCACGCCCCTCCGGCCCCGGGCCACGCTGAAGCGCTGGGGACGGTCGAGCAGCGGCAGCTCCTCCTGCACCAGCGTGCGCGCGAGCTTCTCCGGCAGGAGCAGCCGCACCACACCTCGCGGGGCTCCGTCCGACAGTCTCTCCACGTCGTATTCGAGCGGCACCGCCTGCTCGCGCACCTCCACGGCGTCCGGGAGCGCCAGGAGCGCCTGACGCGTCGCGGGCGGCACGAGCGCGTCCAGTTCGAGCCGCAGCGGGCGCGCCTTGAAGTCGTCGAGCGTGTCCACCCCATCCAACTGCGCCTCGTAGAGCGCGGTCAGCTCCGACAACCCCAGCGGCGCGGTGGTCCCTCCCGAGCGTCGCCACAGCTCGCGCACCTCGGCGATGGCGACCCGATGCCGGTCCACCGCGGGATGGGGGGCTTCGCCCTGCGCCAGCGCCTCGGCGAGCGCGTGCCGGGCCGCCTTGGCGAGCTCCGGCCCCCAGGCGCGCAGCACCTCCACTTCCCGTTCGAGCTCGAAGCCGAAATAGTCCACCCGCTTTTCGAGCACGACCGAGCGGAAGCGCACGTCGTACACCGGCGCCGCCGAGTGACGGCGGGCGTAGCGGCGCAGCAGGGACTGGGGAAGCTGGGTCCCCTCGATGCCGGCCTGCGAGTCGCCGTTGCGGTCGGCGAAGTAGCGCAGCGTGCCCGCCACCGCGCCCAGGTTGCCACACACGCTCGTCTTCGACACGCGCGCGACCTCGCCCCAGGCGGTGCGCTCGTCGATGACCAGGTCGAAGGGAATGAAGCGCGCGAGCAGGTCGCAGAAACGCCGGTGGGCGCGCGGGTCCGCGAAGGGCATCCGTGCGGGCAGCGCCAACCCCACGCTCCGGTACACGCTCGCCATCGCGAGCGCCGCGTCCTCCAGGGCCTTCACCAGCACCCCACGCACCTCCGCCCAGGCCGCGAGCTTCTCCGCCTGGAAGACGTGGCGCGGCAGCCCCTGCACCTCACCCACCGTGCCCGCTTCACGGAAGGCCTCGGCGTAGAGGTTGTACGCGGTCAGGTGGTCGCTGCCGGGCACGAGCAGTCCGTCCAGGTTCCGCTCCTCGCGCGTCATCCTGTGCAGCGACTCCACCGAGCTGCACACCGCGAGCAACGGCAGCAACGCGTCCTCCGCGTTGACGATGAGCTCCGCCCACGGACGCTCCACCGGCAGGGCTTCCACCGCGCGGCCGTAGTCGGACAGCCGTCCTTCCGCGTCCACGATGTCGCGCGCCTGCAACTTCGCGAGCGCCCGGCGATAGGCATTGCGGTCCAGCGGCACGGGCAGGTCCAACTCATCCGCCCGCACGCCCAGGGCCGCGGCGGTGAGCGCCACCCGCTCCGGCTCGCCCGCGAGTTGGAACTCCGGTTCGGTGGGCCTCAGCGAGGCGAAGTGCAGCGGCCGGTCGCTCAGGATGAAGACGCGCCCGCCCTCCACCCGCCCGTGCACGCGCCCCGCCATCTGCAAGAGTTCGTTGTTGCCCAGGTGCACGCGGGTGAGGACGTTGCGGCCGCGCTCCACCAGGTTCGTGAAGCGCATGTCGTCGATGACGACCGTGTCCAGCCCCGGCACGTTGAGCGCGCTCTGCCCCGCAGCCGTCATCGCGAGCACGAAGGGCCGGGGCGCCGTGCCCTCCAGGAAGGGGCGGATGGCACGCAGCGGTTCGCCGCCGTGGTAGTGCGCCGCATGGAGCTCCGGCGCGTTCGCGCGCACATGGGCCGCCGCCTCCTCCACGCCCGCGCGCGTGGCCAGGAACACGCCCACGCCGCGCCCCTGCTGCTGCACCTCCCGCAGGAAGTCCTCGTCGAGGAAGGACAGCGGCTGACAGCGCTCCACCTCCACCCGGGCCGCCTTCCTCGGGTCGAAGGAAGACACCTGGAGCACGTCCGCGCTGTCCAGATAGCGCGCGTAGAAGGCCGGGTCCACGGTGGCGGACAACCAGATGAAGCGGCAGCCCGCGCGCTTGCCCAGGGCCAGGCACAGCTCCAGTTCGGCGGAGGTCTGGTGGATTTCATCCACGATGAGCGTGTCCTCGCGCCGGATGGCGCCGCCCTGGAACCAGCGCCGCGCGATGCCGGTGGTGACGATGGCCACGTCCGCGAGCGGCGTCTGCGCGGTGGCCTCCCGCTCGCGGTTGACCACCGTCACCCGCAGGGGCCGCCGGCCCACGAGTTCCTCCGCGATGGAGCGGATGGCGAGCGTCTTGCCCGTGCCAGTGCCCGCGACGATGCCAAACCCCTGCCCGCTCCGGGCCAGCTCGCGGAGGCGCTCGCCGTGGTGCTCCTCCAGGTACGTACGCAACTCCAGCCCGAGAGCCAACTCGATGGTCTCGCACGCGGCGCGCGTGGGCGCGATGACCACCACCCGCCCGCGCTGGGGCGTGACGGCGGAGGAGGCGTCAGGGTGCGGCGGCAGGTATCGGTCGGTGGGCGTACGCACGAAGGCCAGTGATACGCACGAGCGGTGTCCAGGGGAAGCGATTCGCCCGCGCAAGCCCGGCCGAGGGGAGGCAGACAACCGTGTGCGCCAGGGAATGACGTACTCGTCCATCGGGCTAGCGAGTCCAGCGCCGCCCGGTGAACGTGGCCTGCGGCGCGAGGGAGCCCAGCTCCACGACGCGGTCGTCCGGGCCGAGAGCACCGCACCGCCCAAAGGACGCATGCTCGCGGGAGCCGTCGCCCGCATGCGCGAGCCTGCGTCGCGTTCTCATCCATCAGCGAAGCATCACGAGGCGATGGAAGTGAGCGCGACTGGACCTGCTGAAGATTTGCGACCAGGAACCCGGCGCCCTCCCCTGGCCGCGGCGCTGCTCCGGACTTATCGCCATCGGGGCTGTCGCCCACCCGAGAACGAGGGGAAATCATGCGTGCATGGTGGCAAGTGGCATGGGTCTGTCTGGCAACCGCGGGATGCGGTGGGCCTCTTCCAGAAGCATCGCTCTCCGAGGAACACGCCCCCGAGGAGGTCACCGCGCATTGGGATGCCCCTCTCCCGAAGTTGGGGCCCGCCACGCTGTTGAAGGACATCTACCCGCCTCCCCCGGGGCCATTCCCGGACCCGCTGGGTGGCCCGTCGCCAACGGAGCTGGTGTCCTTCCGCGGCAAGCTCTTCTTCTCGGCCTTCGACTTCGAGGCGGACCGAGGCGCGCTGTGGCGAAGCGCGGGCACGACAGCGAGCACGGTCCCCGTGAAGCACCTGGACGATTCTCCCGGACGGCTGACCGTCGTCGGCCGGCAGCTCTTCTTCATTGAAGGCTTCATGGAACACGGCGCGGACCTGTGGGTGAGTGATGGCACCACTGCGGGCACGCGTCAGGTGAAGGACCTCGCCCCGGAGGGCGGCACCGCCTCCCTGGCTGACTTCATCGCGGTGGGCAACACGCTCTACTTCTTCCGGTCGGTCCGGCCCACCCTCATCGCCACCGAGAACCTGGAGCTGTGGCGCAGTGATGGCACCTCGGCCGGCACGGTGCGCGTGAAGGACCTGGGACCGAGGGACACCGTGAACGGGCCCTTTGACCTGGCGAGCGTGGGCAACCGCCTCTTCATGAGCCTCGGGGTGCCCGACACCGGAGTGGAGCTCTGGGTGAGTGACGGCAGCGCCTCCGGAACCCGCCTCGTCAAGGACATCAACCCGGGTGCCGCGTCCTCGTTCCCTCGGAACCTGACGCAAGCGGAGGGAGTGCTCTACTTCTCCGCGGACGACGCCGTGCACGGCCGTGAAGTGTGGCGCAGCGATGGCACGGCCCAGGGCACGGAGCTGGTCGAGGACACCGTTCCCGGCCCTCAGGGCTCGGAAGCGCAAATCTTCGCCCTGTTCAAGGAGCGCCTCTACTTCGCCACCTTCACACCGGGCTTCACGGTGACGGAGATTCGCAAGCTCGACCCGGACCCCTCCTGCCACCCGCGCTCGAATCTCGTCGCGAGCATCCCCAACCCCTACGCCGACCTTCCTCTCGATTTCTTCATCTTCGTCGCCACGTCCACGGCGACCGAGAGAAAGCTCTACTTCACGCTCTTCTACGACATCGGCAGCCCCGCCCCCTTCGACGTCCAGCTGTGGCGGACCGATGCCACCGCCCAGGGAACGAAGCTGCTGTACCAGCCACTCATCGTCTCTCCGGACCTCCGACCGCCCACGCCAGTCCCCACCGATGACGGCCGCGTCGTCTTCTACGCCTTCGATGAAGCGCACGGCCACGAGCTTTGGGTGAGCAACGGACAGCCGAGCGGCACCAGGCTCCTGCAGGACATCGTCCCGGGCCCCGCCTCTTCCTATCCGCAGGACCTGCTGCGCGTAGGCGACTTCATCTACTTCACGGCACTGGATGGGCAGCTCGGCCGGGAGATCTGGGTATTGCCTGTGCCGAGGCCTCAAGTCGCGAATCACTGACGCCTCGCCAACCCATCGCGCTGGCGGCCTGCCGGTTCTCGGAGGCCGCCCCCGCCCCGTGCGACGGCCTCAGACAACACACCGCGCGACGCCGCATTCAAGACACACCGCCGCTACCGGCAGGTGATGCAATCGAGTGAGGGGAATCTCCTATATGGGGCCCCTGCCCCAAGGAGCCTTGCCATGGCAAACCCGGTTCGTTTCGCATTTACGCAGAGCGCCCAGCCCAACCTGGAGTTCATCGTCGAGCTGTCTGACGAGAAGACGATTGCACACGCACGGAAGATTCTCTCTGGCGAGGAGAAGAACGAAGTCCACGTCCACGGACGCATCATCAAGCGGGCCGCGGCCTACAACCCGAAGTTCTCCTTCCACCTGGACCCGAACACCATCCGCTTCTTCTCGATGGCCATCGAGGTCTGCGATGCCAACATGACGTATGTGGAAGACCACCTCGACGAGGCGGGCGGTGCATTCCTCCCGGGCGGACACTGGTGCCCGTGGGACTCCAAGCTGACGCGCGAAATCGCCTGATCCCTTCAGCCAGGTCCGCGAGCAGAGCGCCCTGCGTGGCCGAAGGAGCCACGCAAGGCCGCGGGGTGTTGAGGCTCGAGCTGTCCCAGCCAAGCGAGCCAGGCCCCTGCCGCGCACCGCATGGGAGCGCGGACAGGGCCGGCCTGTCCACCCGTGGGTAGCATCACTCCGGCGTCCACCGAGAAGGGCGTCTTCGAGCGGGAGGGCGGCCCGCCGCGCTCCCTGCATTCACGGCCAGATGCCGGTGAGCGCGAGGCGCAGCACCCGGCTCGCGGTGAGCGGATCGTCTTCGTTGGCGACGGCAATCGCGTTCGCCAGCATCAGCAAGTCCTGCGTCGTGGCACGGGCATGAATCGCGCCTGCTGATGACGCCCGCGCCACCAGAACGCTCAACACATCGAGCAGCTTGTCGGTGGAGCAGACCTCCTCAGCCGTAAGGCCATCCGGGCCGGTCAACAGCGCTGCGGCAAGCCCGCGGTGGGTCACTGTGTAAACCGTCAAGTCCTCGAGCCAGGCCGCCAATTCCGCGGCGGGATCCGCTCCCGGTTGCGAGGATGCCCGCGCACAGAGTTGCGCGACGCCATCGCGGAATACCGCCTCCAACAGCGACTGCCGCGAGGGAAAGTGCCGGTGCAGCGTCGCCGAGCCTACCCCCGCCCGCCGCGCGATCTCCTCGAGCGACACCTGCGCACCATCCCTGCCGACCAGCTCCGCGGCGACCGCGACAATCCGCTCCCGATTGCGCCGCCCATCCGCTCGCAACGGCTTCACATGCTCCACCGCGACCGCCTCCTCACGAGAACCCGCGTTGACAAATGGGGTCCCCCTCCATATCTAACCACGAGAATAAACGGTGGGGTCCCCCACTTACAAAGGAGCGGTCCATGAGCAGCAACGAATGCGTTCTCGTCACCGCTGCCACGGGGCGTCAGGGCGGCGCCACCGCCCGAGCGCTGCTGGCCGAAGGCGGCACCCCGGTGCGTGTGATGGTGCGCAATCCCAAGGCGCCAAACGCGAAGGCCCTCGCGGAGGCTGGCGCCGAGGTGGTCGTCGGAGACCTCGACGATCCGGCGTCGTTGCGCGCGGCCTGCGCTGGGGCACGGGCGGTCTTCTCGATGCAGTCCCCCATCATCTCCACGACCGGCGTCGACTACAGCAAGGAACTCCAGCAAGGGAGGAACCTCGTCGAGGCCGCGCTTGCCGAAGGTGTCGAAACGTTCGTGCATACCGCGACCTCCGGTGTCGGCGACCACCGAAACGTCGAGGGCTGGGCGGAGGGGCGCTGGAAGTCGCACGAGACGTATTGGGAGAACAAGCTTGCCACCTGCGACCTCGTCCGCAGCGCGGGATTCAAGCACTGGACCCTCATCCTGCCCGCCACCTTCATGGATCATCCGATGTTGGATCCGGCTGGCTTCGTCGACGGGCACCGGTTGCTCACGGTGATCAGGACCGATCAAACCATCGCGTTGGTCGCGCCAGAGGACATCGGCAAGGCGGCCGCGGCGGCGCTCAACAATCCCGCGACGTTCAACGGCGTGACGCTGCAGCTCGCGAGTGACCTGCTCACGCTTCCTCAGATCGCCGAGGTCCTCTCGCGCCTCGACGGCAAGGAGTACATCGTCCAGGTCAGCACGGTCGAGGAGGCCGTCGCGGCCGGCCTGCATCCCGGCGTGGCGCAAGGCCTGACGTACATGAACGTCGCCCCGGTGCTGGCGCGGCCCGAGATCGCGCGGTCCTATGGCCTTTCGCCCATGAGCTTCGAGACCTGGGCGCGCCAGCGTCGCGAGCTGGCCTGACCTGCCGCCCAGTCGTCGCAGCTCCCATGCCGTGTCCGGGGCGAGCGGCTTCTCCAGCTTCGTGTCGCAGACGGGCACCACGATGCGCCACTGGCCGTCGAGGCCCACCTCCTCAATCCGTGATGCCTCCGGGAGTGGTGGCGCCTCGGAGAATTCGAGGCGCTGTTGACGGCGGAGGGCCGCTGACGGGGGAAGTCCGAGATGATTGAATCGCCGCCAAGTCCAGGGAGAGCGGCACCGTCCTCACCAACCGGAGGAGCAGCGGCGCATAGGATGCGCCGACATGGACTTCCAGGCGCGACTCGAAGCGCTCACGCACCAACTCCGGCCCTGGTCCCCGCTCTGGTCCCGCTCCATCCTTCAGGGCTGGCCCGGGTCCGGCGTCGCCTATCCCGAGGACTGGCTGGCCTATGCCCGGTCGCTCGATGAAGCGGGCGAGCGGCGGCTGGACCAGGGGGCGCTCGCGGGCGTCCCGCCTCCGGCCCTGGACGCACTCCTGGGGGCGCTCCAGGAACTGACGGCGCTGCCCTGGCACGAGGGCCTTCACGCGCTGACGGTCGCGGAGACGCAGGGCCTCAGCGCCAAGAAGACCCACGAGCTCGAGCGAGTGCTCGCCCTGCTCGCGCCGAGAACGCGCTTCATCCACCAGGCGGTCGATATTGGCGGCGGCATGGGACATCTCGCCCGCCTCTGTGCGCGGACGTTCGGGTGGACCTTCCACAGCATCGATCGGGACGCCGCGTTGCAGGACAAGGGCCGACGGTGGCTGACGAGAACCCATCCCCCAGGCGGTGACACCCTGTGTTTCATCCAGGCCTCCGTCGAGGACGGACTCCAACCACAGCTCGATCCGCTCTTCTCCGGCTGGGACCGGGCCTCGCTCGGCCTGCACACCTGCGGGCCGCTCGCCCTCACGCAGATTCGCAAGAGCCAGGGAGCGGGCTTCGTCCTGAACATCGGCTGCTGCTACGACAAGCTGGAGGTCCCGCGGGATTACCCCGTCTCCCGCTTCGGGAGCGAACATCCGTTGCCCTTTACCCCACATGCCCTGGCGTTGACGACGCGGGGACGGCATCACAAGACCGAGGAGGAGTTCGCGCGGATGAAGCGGGTGTATGCGTGGCGCTTCGCGTTCGATCTCCTATCGAGGCGGCACTTTCCCGAACGCGGCTTCGTGAGAGCAGGCGACGCGCCCCGGGCGCTTTACGCCGAACGCTTCGCCGTCTACGCGCGCGACCGCCTGGAGCGACTGGGCCTCGATCCCGGCATGACGGACGCCGAGCTGAATGCCTTCGAGGTGTCCGTTCGCGCCGAGACACGAGACCTGTTGCTCTGCCATCTGCTGAGGGACCGCTTCGCGAGGGCGTTGGAGGTCGTGCTCCTGCTTGATCGCGCAATCCTTCTGGAGGAATCGGGCTTCCAGGTCGAGCTCCTCCAACTCTTCGATCCGCGCCAGTCTCCGCGCAACCTCGCACTCATCGCGTCGCGGAGCGCTTGAGCACGTCTCGGGCCGGCCCCCGGAGGCCGTTCACGCCCCCTCGATGCGGCCAGTCTGGCGCATCGTTTCAGGCCTTCACTGAGGTTGCCCCGGTTCCACGAAGTGTCCCGGGCTATCGCCATCAAGCAGCAGCCCGGTACTTCTTTTCGAAGTTGGCGGGCGACTCGTCGTCGAGCGCGGGGTGCCGTCGTGTGGGTTGCGCCAACCCTCGATGAACTCGAAGAAGGCCATCCGTGTTTCTGCCTTTGAAGGAGAGTCGCCGAGCCGGTGCGCTCCACATGCTCCCACTCGGCATCCGGGAAGGGAGTACAGCGTTTCCATTCCCAGCGTGTAGCCACGTCACTGGCAGCCTGCGGAGTCTGCCTACTCCTCCGAGGAGCATCACGCAAACTGCGGGAGAGGCGCGAAACTGGGGCAACTTCACCTCATTGTTGGCCACCACCAACCGAGCAGCGCCCGCGAGCAGTGTCTCGACTCAGCCCCAGAAATTACTCCTCCCCAGCAAGCGTACGAGACGGGGAAGCGAACATGGCGAAACGGACGAGCGCGGTGGGCCGCGGAACCTGGGGCTGGCTTTTCGGAGGGTTGCTGTTGTCCTCTGGGGCCGTGGCCCACGAAGTTCCAAGACGGTTCGAGGAGAAGTTCGGCCCGGTGTTGAACCTGAGCGACACGCCAACCTTCAACTTCGAGTACGCGATAGCCGCCTCAGGAGACGACGTCTATGTCGTCTGGAGTGACACCCCGGCCGGGGGCACCACCAGCGTCTTCCTGCGAAGGAGCTCGGACCGGGGCAGGAGCTTCAGCCCTCCCCAGCTTCTGAGCAGCGGCGTCACGCCCGCCTTCATCCCATCCGTGTTCGCGGAGGGGAAGAAGGTCTACGTCGCATGGAGCGAGCAAGGCATCCAGTTCCGCGCGAGCCACGACCACGGCAGGACGTTCGAGCCGCCCCTGACACTCAGCACCAGCGGCTTCACTCCCCGGCTCGCGGCGGAGAACAGCGACGTGTACGTGACGTGGGGCGTCTCGACCGGTGAGGAGTCAGTCGACCAGCTCTTCCGAGCGAGCCACGATCGAGGCCAGAGCTTTGGCCCCACGCTGACCATCGACAACGGCCAGGAGATTGGCGTCACGGAAATCGTCGCGTCGAACAACGGAGTCTTCCTGGTCGGCGATGACGCGGGAGTGGATGACATTCCCGACGTGCGATTCCGCCGCAGCACCGACGAGGGACGGACCTTCGACCCGCTCATCAACCTCAGCGTCACCCAGGGCCCGCTCCAGCCGTCACAGCGCGCCCGCATCGCGGTAAAAGAGCAGAAGGTCCACGTGGTCTGGGAAGAGTGTAATGACTTCTTCCCCACCCTTTGTGACATCGTCTACCGGCGCAGCCCCAATCGGGGAGTCACCTTCGAGCCGGCCGTGGTCCTGAGCGACGGGGTGGGACTGGCGCTCGCACCGGACCTCGAGGTCTCGGGCCAACACGTCTTCGTGGCGTGGCAGGACAATGGCCCCGGGAACTTCGACATCTTTCTCCGTATCAGCGACGACCGCGGCGACTCGTTCGCCAAGGTCCGCAACCTGAGCAAGAGCTCTGGTGACTCCGGTGCCGTCAGCCTCTCCGCCGAGGACGAGTTCCTTCGCGTCGCATGGGAAGACAGCACGCCGGGCCCCACCGACATCTTCTATCGGGCCAGCGGCGACTTCGGTGATTCCTTCGGGCCCATCAAGAACCTGAGCGACTCCCCCGTGCGGTCCTCAGCCCCACGGGTCCTCTCATCCGAGCAGGGAAAGAACGGCTATGTGGGCTGGCTGGAGGACCTGTCGGACGACAACACGGACGTGTTCTTCCGACGTACCGAGGTGAAGTAAGCCGCGCCGGCCCCGGCGGCATACACCCCGGAGGATGATCGCGCTCATGTGAGACGGGTGCTCCTTGCACTCGTCGTTCGGACGGAACGGCCAGGCCCACAGTTCGCGTCTGGTCTTTCCGGTGAGCGTCAAGGCAGTTGTCGCGTGAGAGGTTTCAGCCGATACGCTTCACTACCTGCACTGCCAAGGTGAGGTTCGGAGAGGGCCCGAGGCGGACGGGGCCCGTCGGCATCCAGTCGCGGGGGTCGCGGCTCCAGTGTTCGGGGTGACGGACTCGGGCACGCTGGTACACCGGGTGGCGCTGGGCGAGGAGCGCGGACTCGCGGCCGAAATGCCTGTCGTCGGGTGTGACGAAGCGGATGGCGGAGTGCCGGTGCTCGGTGTTGTACCAGGCCACGAAGCGCGTCACCCAAGAGCGCGCGTGCTCGACGGAGCCGAAGGGCCGCTCTACTTCGCGGCATGGACCTGGAGCACGGCCGAGAGCTGTGGAAGACGGATGGGACGCGCGCCGTCACTCGGCTCGTGAAGGGCATCGAGCCGGGTCCAGGGTCATCGGCTTCCCGGAACCTGACCGCCATCTGCGGCACACTCTTCTTCCGTGCTGTGACGAGCGGCCAAGGCTACGAGCCCTGGCTGAGCAATAGCACGCGGAAGGGCACACGGCCCCTCCAGGAGATTGCGCCCCACGCCCCCAGCCAGCGAGCGCAGGTGCGAGGCATCATGCGCGGACAGTGGGAACGGGTCGTAGACCCGGTTTCCCTCGGGGCGAACTCTTCGCGCCCATCCCAGGTTGAAGGACAGGACGCCGCTTCACAGAAAGGACGGATAGATGCGCTGTTGAGGGTGGCGTGCTGGTGCAGAGAGGTGGAGGGCCGCTGACGGGTACCTCTCGGGCTGTGCACCGGGCCGGAGTCGAAGCCATACAGTTGGGCTTCTGGGCAACTCACGCACTGGAAGGTGATGGTGTCACCTCTCCCCTTGCCTGCATGCATGGGGTTTGCGCCCACCGATGCGGTGGCCAGGCCCGGGAGAGGATGCGTGAACGAGCAGGAGAAACAGCGGCGGCTTTTGACATATGCGAAGCGGATCGCCCCCTCGGCCGAGACAATCGAGTCACTCGCGACGGAAAGCAGCGCTCCGCTCGAGCCAGGTGCCGAGGCCCTGGCACATGCCATCAAGGCGGCCCACGCGGTGACCCGGGGTCACGAGTCCACCCTACGGCCAGAGGAGCTGTGGGCGCTCGAGGCCATCGTCCTGCCTCGGAACAGACCGGTCATCGACATCATCAATGGCAGCTACCTGCGCCCCGGGGCACCCTGGAGCGCCCTGGATGACGCGAATTTCCGTAAGCCCATCGAGGCGGCCATTCCCGCCATCGGACGCGTGGAGGTTCCCGAGCACCCAACGCTGCCGTACGTTGGAACGGGTTTCGTGGTCGGGCGCGGGCTGCTGATGACCAATCGCCACGTTGCCGAGCTGTTCACGCTGGGGCTGGGGATGCGGGGGCTGCGGTTCCAACCGGGGCTCGACAACGTGCAGGTGGACTTCAAGCGGGAGCGCGGCTCGAGCGCATCCGCGCCCCTCCGCGTGCAGCGTGTCCTGATGATTCATCCCTACTGGGACATGGCGCTGATGGAGGTAGAGGGGGTTGATGGACTGCGACCCCTCACCCTGGATTCGCGCCACGTGGACGAGGTGCGCGAGCAGGACGTCGTCGTCATCGGGTATCCCGCGCAGGACCCGCGCAATGATGCCGCGCTCCAGCACCGCATCTTCCGGGGCGTCTACCAGGTCAAGCGCCTGCAGCCGGGCAAGATCATGGGCGCACGGCGCACCTCGAGCTTCGGCCGGATGGTGGAGGCGCTCGCACACGACAGCTCGACGCTCGGAGGCAACTCTGGCTCGGCCATCTTGGATGCGCGCTCGGGCAAGGTGCTCGGGCTCCACTTCGGGGGCCGGTACCTCGAAGCGAACTACGCGGTGTCCGCCCATGACCTCAGCCGGGACTCCCGCGTGGTCGATGCCGGGGTGCTGTTCACGAAGACAAACGTCGGAGGACAGCTCCCATGGGCGAACGCGTGGAAGGACAACGAGGGCCCCCCGGCGGTGCCGCCTTCGCCTCCTCCGCCGTCTCCCGTCCTCTTCGTCCCGGCGCCGCGCGACGAGTCCTTCACGCTCACCATCCCGCTCCACATCAGCCTCCGCCTGGGGGTTCCCGCCCTGGCGGGGAATGGCCAGACCGCGCTCGTCCCCGGGCCGGCAGTGCCCGCGCCAGTGCCAGGGCAACCCGGGGAAGGCGTGGGAGCTGGGGCACCGGGCCTGACACAGGTCGACGTCGCGGAGGCTGTCGCGGAAGCCCAGCGGACGCGGGGCCTGCCCTATTACGACGCCGAGGCGGACGCGCTGGACCGGGAGCGCTACTACGAAGGTGTGCAGCCAGACTCCGACCAGGACGCGTTCTATGACGGCCTGCACGGCCTCCTCGAACGGACGCATACGGGCCGCCCACCTTACAAGCCGAGCCGCTGGCTCTACCCATGGGTGGACCGCCAGAAGGACCTCCTCCTCCGCTCGCTGTACTCGGCGGCGGGCCACTCCTTCACGCTCCAGGAGATCCTCCAGAAGGACCTGGAGGTGGAGAGGGAGCGTGCGCTACGGCTCCTGGAGCGGCCACTTACAGAGCGTCTCGACGAGGGCTTCCTGGAGCAGCTCGAGTCCGCCCTGCCGTACAACTGCGAGCACGTCGTGCCCCAGTCCTGGTTCAATGCCAGGGAGCCGATGCGCGGAGACCTGCACCATCTGTTCGCCTGCGAGATGCGCTGCAACAGCTTCCGCAGCAACAATGCCTACTTCGAGTTCCCCAGCACCGAGGCTGTCCAACAAGATTGCGGGCGGGCCGAGCGGAACCGGTTCGAGCCGGGCGCCGGGAAGGGCGCCGCCGCGCGCGCCACGCTCTACTTCCTCGTCCGCTATCCCAACGCCATCAACAGCCCGGCGGAGCTCGCCGAGGAGCGTCTGGAGACGCTGCTGCGCTGGCACAAGCAAGAACGCCCCTCCGAGTGGGAGCTGCATCGGAACCAGGCCATCTTCTCCATCCAGAAGAACCGCAACCCCTTCATCGACTTCCCGGAGTGGGCGGCCCGGGTCCGCTTCGCCCGCGGACTGGGGCGCTGAGCTGGCCCGGTCCCTTCCGTGCACAGCAGACGGGGAAGGGCCTCCGAGGCAGCTCCTCGACCTGATGCTCAAGCTCCGCGATGCGCGCATCCTTGGGGTCGACCTCGGCCACGACAGGCCGTGTCCCATGCGAATCGCGCCCTGGGGGCTGGCGGGCAGCACCCGGGCGGCGGAGCCGATCCGCACGCCCGAGTCGATGGCGGAGAGCTTGTGGAGCCCGAACACCTCGCCGGCAGGGTCTCCAGTGCCGCTCTTTTCAGTTCTTCTTCTGGCTCACGCCCCAGCAGTCGAGGACGTACGAGAAGACCAGCGGCGCCACGATCGTCGCATCGGACTCGATCACGAAGCGGGGCGTGTCGACGTCGACCTTGTGCCAGGTGATCTTCTCGTTGGGCGGTGCGCCGCTGTAGGAGCCGAACGAGGGCGTGCTGTCGGAAATCTGGCAGAAGTAGGACCAGTAGGGGACCTCCTCCTCCAAATCGAGGCGCAACATCGGCACCACGCAAATCGGGAAGTCGCCAGCGATCCCCCCGCCGATCTGGAAGAAGCCGACCTTCGCGGACGAGGAGGTCTCCCGGTACCAGTCAGCGAGGGCCGCCATGTACTCGGCGCCGCCGCGGATGGGACTCCAGGTTTCCAGCTCCTTGCGCATCACGCTGGCGACGAACACGTTGCCCAGCGTGGAGTCCTCCCATCCCGGTACGAAGATCGGAAGGCGCTTCTCCGCAGCCGCCAGGAGCCACGAATGACGGGGATCCACCTGGTATGAGCCGGCCAGCGCGCCGGAGAGGAGCAGCTCGTAGAGGTACTCGTGGGGAAAGTGGCGGCGCCCGTCCCGCTCCGCCCTCTGCCAGAGCTCGAGGAGGGGGCGTTCGACCTTGCGCATCGCCTCCTCTTCCGGGATGCAGGTATCTGCCACGCGATTGAGCCCCTTGTCGCGCAACTCGGCCTCCTGCTCCGCCGTGAGGCTGCGGGGATCGGGCACCCGCACGTAGTGCTCCTGGGCCACCAGGTTGAAGACGTCCTCCTCCAGATTCGCGCCCGTGGTCGTGATCGCGTGGACCTTGTCGCGGCGGATCATCTCGGCGAGCGAGATCCCCAGCTCCGCCGTGCTCATGGCACCGGCGAGCGTCACCATCATCTTGCCACCGTCATCGGCGTGCGCCGCCCAGGCGTCCGCTGCATCCACGAGGGTCCGGGCGTTGAAGTGCCGGAAGTGGTGCCGCAGCACGCATCGAACGGAAATGGTCATGTCATGTCCTCGAATGGAGAAGGCGCCCGCTCCGCCCCTGGCGGGGACGGCACGGACGGACGAAGTGAAGGGAACGCCGCGCCTTGCAGCACGAGCGAGCCCGCCAGCTTTTCCGAACATTCGGATGGAGCACCGGCAGCGGAGGCGACAATCACGCGCCACACCGTCTGGAACCGGCAGGATTTCGCGTATCAAACGAACACCCATGGTGCAAGCCCCCCCTGCGGCCCATTCAGGTTGCGGCGTGATGCAGGGGATCCTCGATTGAAAAAGCCGGGAAGCGCGAAGTTGAAGCGGTGTTGGCACGACGGCCTGCCCTTCGCCGAGTCAACTCTCTGACCAGGAGCCCAGACGAGCTGCGGCGCTTGAGGACCACGGAATCGGCGCTCCGAATCCTTTTGATGCGGCGCGGTACGTCGCCTGGCTCTCGCACCAAGCCTCCTCACGTCGGAGGGGCTCGCGTTCGCGCTTCCCGACGATGCGCTCGCCGGTCAACTCGGGGTGAGCGCGAAGCCGGACGTAAGCGGATACGCACACCCTCTACGACCTCGTGCCATCGCAGCGGGGGCGTGGCCTCAGTGCACAGTTGCATGCAAAAACCGCTACGCGGCATGAGCGGCACGGCGTCTTCGCCGTCGCCCCCGCCAACGCCGGTGCCCTCCTCGTTTGCGAGAGACTCGGCTACCGCCGACTCGGACTGCAGACCGGTGCCGAGCCGCCCGTCATCGACATGCGGCTCGATCGGTATCGTCGAGCCCTCGCGTGCTCGGCGGGAAGTCGGTGTCGGCGCAAGCCCGCCCCTCGTCGGCCGACCTGCGACGGCCAACGGCTCCGCCATGGGCCGATTCCTTC